>CBDTUS010000033.1:0-25042 GCA_965363725.1 uncultured bacterium
GCCCCCCGGGGATTGTTCCTCGGGGGGCATTGTATTAGGATGGGGTCATGTGGACCTCATTCATCGGCTTCATGGCCAGCGGCAAGTCGACCCTGACCCGCCGGCTCCATGCCAGCACCAACCGACCCGCGGTGTCCCTGGACGACGTCATCGTCGCCGAGGCCGGCCGTTCCATCCCTGAAATTTTCGCAGCCGAAGGGGAGGACACCTTCCGGGATCGGGAGCTGGCTGCCCTGCGAGCCCTCGATCCATCCCGCAACCTGGTGCTGGACACCGGAGGTGGCATCGTCCAGACCCCGCCGGCGGTGGACCTGCTGCGCAAGCGGGGCGTGGTGATCTGGCTGGATGCGCCCTGGGACGTCGTCAGGGCCCGTCTGAAGACCGAATCCCCCGATACCCGGCCGCTGGTGGGCCGACTCGGGTGGGCGGGTCTGGAGGAGCTGTACAGGGTGCGTCGGCCCCTCTATGCCGCCGCCGCCGATTTCCGTCTGCGCAGCGGGGAACGGGACGAGGAACAGCTCGCCCGGGTGTCCATGCTGCGCAGCCTGATCTGGGAGCGACGCCGGGAGGGCGGACCTCGATGAGGGTCATCGCGGGTTCCTGGAAGGGCCGTCGGCTGAAATCGCCCGCCTCGGACGCCGTCAGGCCCACCACCGATCGGGTCAAGGAAGCCCTCTTCAACATTCTGGGCCCCGACGTGACCGGTTGCCTGTTCGTGGATCTCTGCTGCGGAGCTGGCGGATTGGGGATCGAGGCCCTCAGCCGGGGTGCGGCCGGGGCTATTTTCGTGGACCAGGCACCCCGATCACTGAATAGTGCCCGGGCCAATCTGGAAATCTGTGGTGCGGATTTCGAACAGATCCAGCTTGTCAAGGCCGACGCGGTGTCCTGGTTGGAGGGATTCCGGCCCCCGGAAGATGGTCGGCGGTGGATCCTGGTGGCTGATCCGCCCTACCTAAGCGGGGCCGCTGGGGCTATCATGGTGGGGCTGGCCAGATTGGCCTCGGATCCGGGATTGGCCGCCGCGGTGATCGAACACGGTCCCCGGACCCCGGATCTGCCCGATCACCAGGAGGGCGGCCTGACCTGGACGATCCGCCGTTACGGAGAAAGCCGGCTGGCCGTGGCCCGCCCGCCGCAACCGGTCGTCAACGAAGGAGAGTGAGATGGAGCGACATGGGCTATACCCGGGATCATTTGACCCGGTGACGCTGGGGCACATCGATATCCTGACCCGTTCCCTGAAGCTCTTCGACAGGGTGACCGTCGCGGTGGCCCGGACCGGCAAGGCCGGCCTCCTGGAAGTCGATGAGCGGGTGACGCTTTTCCGGGAATCGGTCCAGGGGCTGGATCGCGTCGAGGTGCATTCCTTCTCAGGCCTGCTGGTGGACGAAGTGGCCCGCCGCGGAGCCACCGCGGTGGTCAGGGGTATCCGCACACCCGGGGACTACGAACACGAATGGAGCCTCGCCGGAGTGAACGCGCTCCTGGCGTCGGATATCGAATACGTATATCTGTTGGCCCGCCCCTCGCTGGCCGCCATCAGCAGCACCCTGGTGCGGGATGTTGTCCGCCACGGCGGTCCCCTGGAAAATCTGGCGCCTCCGCCCGTGGTCCAGGCCCTGGCCGGACGCAGTTTTTGACGGATTCCGTCAGCCTGTAAACCAAGTTTGTCACCGAGCGGAGGATGGTTCCCGTGTTCCTGGATATCGCCACCATCAAACTGGAGTCCGGCAAGGGCGGGGATGGCTGTGTCTCCACCCGGCGCGAGAAGTACATGCCGCGCGGCGGGCCGGACGGGGGAAACGGCGGAACCGGAGGATCGGTCTGGTTCGAGGCCACCGATGAAATGTCGACCCTGCTGGATTTCCGTTACCGCCGCCATTACAAGGCCGGTCCCGGCAAGGCGGGGGGGGGCAACCGGAAGACCGGGCCCGACGGCGAAGATGTGATCCTGCTCATACCCTGCGGCACCGCTATCTACAGCGAGGAGGACGACACCCTTCTGGGGGACCTGCTGGAACCCGGCCAGCGTCTTCTGGTGGGCCGCGGCGGCAAAGGAGGCAAAGGAAACTGGGAATACCGCAACGCGCGGAACCAGACGCCCATGCACGCCCAGCCGGGCCGTCCGGGGAATTCGGTCACCGTCCGCCTGGAACTGAAGCTGATCGCCGACATCGGCCTGGTGGGCGAACCCAACGCCGGCAAGAGCACGCTTCTGTCGGTGATAACCGCGGCCAAGCCCAAGGTGGCGGATTACCCGTTCACCACCCTGACGCCCAACCTGGGGATCGTGGACCTGGGGGATTACAACAGTTGCACCCTGGCCGATATCCCCGGCCTGATAGAAGGAGCGGCCGAGGGGAAGGGGCTCGGACACGAATTTTTACGGCATGTGGAACGCACGCGGGCCCTGCTCTTGCTGGTGGACCCCTCGCTGGAGGCTCCCGGTAGAGCTTTGGATGTTTTGCGCGCCGAGCTGAAGCAGCATGGCCAACGGCTGGCCGATCTCCCCTTCGCCGTGGTGGTGACCAAGCAGGACCTGCTGGAGGAATCCGCTGCCGCCGAGGCCCTCGAAGCTGCCCGCACCTGGGGACTTGACCATGGCGCAGCTGAGGTGCTGGCCATTTCTTCGGCCACGCGTGCGGGCCTGACGGAATTGAAGAAGCTGATGTTGAGACTCTACCGCCTTTCCTGAACGTCCTCCCGGACGGGAATTTTTTTGTGGAAAAAACATCATCCCCCATGGGGGAATCCAAGGCCGGCGACCACCTGGTGACGCCGGACAGTCGGCATTGGCCGCGCTTGTGGGAGCATATCAACGACCCACCGGACCGGGTCCATGTCCAGGGTGATCCGGCGGTGTTGAACGGGCCCTGTCTGGCCATGGTGGGCACGCGGCGGGCCACGGCAAGGGGCCTGGCGATCGCGCGGGCCCTGGGGGCGGAACTGGCCGCCCAGGGGTGGATCATTGTCAGCGGACTGGCCCTGGGAATCGATGGTGAGGCCCATCGCGGTGCCCTCTCGGTTCAGGGCCGGTCGGTCGGCGTCATGGCCACCGGTAGCGATCGTTTGTATCCCACGGCCCACCGCAACCTGGGGCACAGGCTGCGGGAAAACGGGTGTACCCTCACCGAGTTCAGCCCGGGCACGCCACCGCTCAAGCATCACTTTCCCCGCCGCAATCGACTGATCGCGGGATTGTCCCGGGCAGTGATCGTGGTGGAGGCTCCCCTGAAGAGCGGTGCCATGCTGACCGCTAACCTGGCCCTGGACTATGACCGGGAAGTGTTCGCTGTGCCGGGCCCGGTGGATATGGGTTCCAGCCGCGGTTGCCACCATCTGCTCAGGGAGGGTGCCCACCTTCTGGAAAGCGTGCTCGATGTCACGCGCGTTCTGGGGAGGCCGGAATCTCCAGCGATCGGGAGTGAGGGGAGCCCATGCTTGGTGACCCCGCATGCGCCCCAGCCGTCGCCCGGGAGCTCCGCCCGCTGGATCATGGACCGCCTCGACCTGGAAGGCGTGTCCCGCGACGGGTTGCGGGAACGTTGGCCGGGAACGGAGGCGTCCTGGCAGGAGGGCCTCCTGGCCCTGGAACTGGCCGGTCTGATCAGGAGGTTGCCTGGGGGCAGGGTTGCCCGTAGAATCTGGAACGGATGAGGGGTGCCGAAGACACCCGGCCACCTCCTCGCTTGCGAGTTTCCTGATCCAGATGGAGTATCCCGATGGCCTCCCGTCCACGGCAGCTGCTGGACTACAGCCTGCTCTACTTTCTTTTTCTTTTGGCCAGGCCCCTGCCCCGCAGGACTCTGCTGGCCATCGGACGCGGGGTCGGCACTTTTGTCTGGAAGGTGGTTGGATTTCGCCGCGAAGTTGTCCTGGACAACTTGCGGCAGGCCTTCGGCGCGGAAATGACCGAGGAGGAAATCCAGGATCTGGCCCGCCGATTCTACCGCAACCTGGGCATGACCCTGATGGAGTTTCTGTCCTTCCCCAAACTGAAACAGTCGGATTTCCTCGACCTGGTGGACATGCAGGGGAAGGAATATTTCACCGAATTGGTGGCCGGAGGCCGGGGCGCCCTGCTGGTGTCCGGACATTTCGGCAACTGGGAAATGATGGGAGCCCGCATTGCGGCAGAGGGCCAGAAGGTCAGCTTCATCGTCAAGGAACAGACCAACGCCCGGGTGGACAAAATCCAGAACGACATCCGGGAAAAAGCGGGGATCGGCACTATCCGGTCGGGCGGGGCATCGATCAAGGAGATGGTGCGAGCCCTGCGCCGCCAGGAACTCATCGGCCTGGTGGGGGACCAGGACGCCGGGCCGGAGGGGTACTTCACGGAGTTTCTGGGCCGTCAAGCCTCCGTTTTCCGGGGCACCGCCTATTTTGCCTGGAAGCTGAAAGTGCCCATCCTTACCGGCTTCATCTTTCGTCAGCCCGACGGCAACCACGTGGTGGAACTCAATCCAACCTTTGCCGCCGATCCCGAATGGGACGAGGAAACGGCCGTGGCCCGGCTGACGGAAATCCACGTGGCGCGCCTGGAGAAGGCCATCCGCAAGGCCCCCGAGCAGTATTTCTGGCTACATCGGCGCTGGAAAACCCGCCCGCCCGAGGAATTATCCGGGGACTGATCAACCCGTCTGGAAACCGATGTTCTGGCTGGACTCAGGCTGGCCTGCCATCTTGATTTCGCCGTGCGATGCCTCGAAACGTTCGAGGTTCACCGCCAGGGATTTCTGCAGGGCCTTGACCGACTGGGGGGTCATGATGATCCGTGCGTGGACCTTGCTCTTGGCCATCCCGGGAACCAGGCGGGCGAAGTCGAGTATGAACTCGGCGGGGCTGTGGGAAATGAGGGTCAGGTTGGAATAGATCCCTTCGGCTTCCTTTTCGCCCAGATCCAGGGTGATGCGTTGCTGGGTATTCTTGTTTTCCATGGGTTCTCCCGGTTCGGATGGGGCCTGCCTTCGGGGGCCAGGTCCACAAATTGACACCCGGTGCCCCGGGTGATAGCTTCGGCTCGGCGGTGTCGTTGTCCGCCTTTGGTTCCCAACAAAAGAAGCGACCATGAGCCCGAAATACAAGGATATCATAGCCCGTCTGTCCGGTCGACGGCTGGCCGTCATCGGCGACAGCATGCTCGACAGGTTCCTGTGGGGCCGGGTGGACCGGATCAGTCCGGAGGCCCCGGTGCCCGTGGTGCGTCTGGAAAACGAAACCACCAAGCTCGGGGGCGCCGCCAACGTCGCGGCCAACATCTGCGCCCTCGGGGCGAAGGCGGTGCTGTTCGGCCTGTGCGGGAAGGATGAAGCCGCCGGCCAGTTGAAGGGTCTGCTCTTTGAACGAGGCATCGATCCCGCCGGACTTCTGGAAACGGAGCTCCGACCGACCACCATCAAGACACGCATCCTGGCCCACAACCAGCAGGTGGTTCGCACTGACCGGGAGGACGACCGCCCCGTGGACGGACCACTGGTGGAAGAGTTGGTGTCCCGCCTGGCCGGCCTGGGTCCCTTCGACGGTTTTGTTCTCAGTGACTACGGCAAGGGGCTCCTGACCGATGAGGCCCTGGCGGCCTTCATCGCCGCCGGCCAGACCCTGGGCTTGCCCATGGTGGTGGATCCCAAGATGGGGGACTACAGCCAGTACCGCGGAGTGACCTCCCTGACACCGAACCAGAAGGAGGCGGAGCAGGCCTGCGCCATGAGCATCACTGATCCGGCCAGTCTCCAATCGGCGGGCGCCAAGCTTCTGGAGCGTACGGCGGCCGAAGCGGTCCTGATCACCCGCGGGGAACACGGCATGGCCCTCTTCGAGAAAGGCGGCCGCGAGCACCACCTGGAGACCGAGGCCACCACGGTCTACGACGTCACCGGCGCAGGTGACACCGTCATCGCGGTGTACACCACCGCTCTTGCGGCCGGGGCCTCTTTTGCCGACGCCGCCGATTTGGCCAACCACGCGGCCGGATTGGCGGTCCGGGAACTCGGCACCGCCACCGTGACGGCCGGGCAACTGGCCACCGCCCTGGCCGACAAGGACCGGGACTGATGGCCGCCTGGGAACGGGGGATCGTCCTGGAAAGGGAGGCGCTGCGGGCCTGGTCGGACGAAATCCGCGCTGCGGGGCGTACCATCGCCTTCACCAACGGTTGTTTCGACCTTATTCACAGCGGGCACCTGGCCAGTCTCGAGCAGGCCTCAGCCCACGCCGATGAACTGGTCGTGGCGCTCAATAGCGACCCTTCGGTCACCCTCCTGAAGGGCCCCGGCCGGCCTCTTCTGCCGGAGGGCGACAGGGCCGCTTTGATTGCCGCCTTGCGACCTGTTTCCGCGGTCACTATTTTTGCCGAGCCGACACCGCTGGAGACAATTCTCCAGATCAGGCCCGATGTACTCGTCAAGGGGTCCGAGTATTCCGAAGAAGACATCGTGGGAGCGCCCGAGGTGAAATCCTGGGGCGGCCGCGTTGTCCGCGTGCCGATGGTGCCCGGCTGGTCGACCTCGCAGATCATCGCAGCGATCCGGAATCTTCCCTGACCGTCCGGTGATCCACCCTGTCCCATCGAGCCCATCCCGGGCTTCAAGGAGTCGTCATGAGCAGGATCAAGGTTATTATTCTCGGCGCCGCCGGCCGTGATTTCCACAATTTCAATTGCGTGTACAGGGACAACGATATCTATGAGGTGGTGGCCTTCACCGCCACGCAGATTCCTGATATCGACGGTCGGAAGTATCCCGCGGAGCTGGCCGGGGACCTTTACCCCAACGGTATTCCCATCGAGGACGAGGAAGAGCTGGTCGAGTTGATCGGCAAGTACAACCCGGACATGTGCGTGATGTCCTACAGCGATCGGTCCTACCAGCAGGTCATGAGTCTGGCCTCGGTCGTCAACGCCGCCGGCAGCGACTTCACCATGCTGGGCGAGAATGATACCCAGATCAAGAGCACCAAGCCGGTGATCAGCGTGGGTGCCGTTCGGACCGGTTGCGGCAAGAGTCAGACCAGTCGCCGCATCTGCGAGATCCTGCGAGCGGCCGGCAAGAAGGTCGTGGCCATCCGCCACCCGATGCCCTACGGGGACCTGGCCGCCCAGAAGGTCCAGCGCTTCGCGGAACTGGAAGACCTGGTCAAGCACAAGTGCACCATCGAGGAAATGGAGGAATACGAGCCGCACATCGTGGCCGGCGGCGTGATCTACGCCGGCGTCGACTACGAGGCCATTCTGCGCGAGGCCGAAAAGGAAGCCGACATCATCCTGTGGGACGGCGGCAACAACGATACCCCCTTCTATCAGAGCGACCTGCACATCGTGGTGGCCGATCCGCATCGCCCCGGCCACGAGAACACCTATTATCCGAGCGAGACCAACGTGCGCCTGGCCGACGCGGTGATCATCAACAAGGTCGTCGAGGCCGAGTTCGAGAACATCGAACTGGTGCGGGACAACATCCGTGAGATCAACCCCGACGCCGTGATCATCGATGCCGCCAGCCCCCTGACCCTGGAGGGCGACTTCGACCTGATGGGCAAGAAGGTCCTGGTCGTGGAGGACGGGCCGACCCTGACCCACGGCGACATGGCCTACGGCGCCGGCGTGGTGGCGGCCCTCAAGATGGGTGCCGAGGAACTGGTGGACCCGCGGCCCTGGGCCACGGGCCGTCTGGCGGAGACCTTCGAGATCTATCCTGACATCGGCACCCTGCTGCCGGCGATGGGTTACGGAGACGAGCAGGTCGCCGACCTGGAGAAGACCATCAATGCCGTGGAATGCGACGCCGTGGTGATCGGCACCCCGATCGACCTGACCCGGATCATCAAGATCGACAAGCCCACGGTGCGTGTCCGTTACGAACTCCAGGAAATCGGTTCGCCGAACCTGGACGAACTGCTGGCGAAATTCATCGACTAATCGAATGACCGGGGGCCGGCCGTATTTGTGCGGCCGGCCACCCTATCCGCGGGGAGGAAATTCGTGAACATCCACGAGTATCAGGCCAAGGAGATCTTCACTTCGTTCGGACTGCCGGTGCCCGGCGGATCCGCGGTCCAGACGGTCGCCGCCGCCGTGGCCCAGGCCGAGGAATGCGGGCTGCCGGTCATGGTCAAGTCGCAGGTCCTGACCGGAGGGAGAGGCAAGGCGGGCGGCATCAAGTTCTGCCCGACCATCGAGGACGTGAAGGAAAACGCCGAAATGATTCTGGGGATGGACATCAAGGGCCACACCGTGCGCACGGTCCTGGTCACCCCAGCGGTGGACATCGACAGCGAGTTCTACATCGGGATGCTGATCGATCGCAATTCCAAGCGAGTGCTGCTGATGGCCAGCGCCGAGGGCGGCGTCGAAATCGAGCAGGTTGCGAAGGACACCCCCGAACTCATCTTCAAGGAGACCATCGATCCCCGTTACGGGCTGCTCGATCACCAAGCCCTGTCGATGGGAATGCGCCTGGTTCCCGGTGACGTCAAGAAGGCGCGCCAGCTGGCCTCGGCCATGCAGAAACTCTACCAGGCCTTCATGCATTCGGACGCCAGTCTGGCCGAGATCAACCCCTATATCTTCACGCCCGAGGGCAAAGGGCACGCCATCGACGCCAAGGTGAACCTGGACGACAACGCCATGTTCCGGCATCCGGGTTACGAGGCCCTGCGGGATCTCGAAGCCGAGGATCCCAGCGAACGGGCTGCGCGCGAGGCCGGACTCAGCTTCGTCAAGCTATCCGGCAACGTGGGCTGTCTGGTCAACGGCGCCGGCCTGGCCATGGCCACCATGGACCTGGTCAAGTACTACGGCGGCCAGCCGGCGAACTTCCTGGACATCGGCGGCAGTTCGAATCCGGAGAAGGTCGTCAACGCCCTGAGCATCATCCTGTCCGACAAGGAAGTGAAGGCCATCCTGTTCAACATCTTCGGGGGCATCACTCGTTGTGACGACGTGGCCAACGGGATCATCGCGGCGACCAAGGAGATGGACATCAATGTGCCCATCGTGGTCCGGTTGATCGGCACCAACCAAGCCGAAGGACGGGCCATTCTGGCCGAATCGGATCTGGTTCCTGCCGAGACCATGGATGAGGCCGTTAAGAAAGCCATTGAATTGGCGAGCTAGAGCTCCTGAGATTATGTGACTTACGGCGTTTTGATACGCCAGGACGAGGAGAATTTCAACATGGCGATATTTGTCGACGACTCGACCAAGGTTGTCGTTCAGGGGATCACCGGCCGGGACGGGGGATTTCATTCCAGTGAAATGCTGGCTTACGGGACCAAGTTGCTGGCCGGGGTGACCCCCGGTCGCGGCGGCCAGATGTTCCAGGACAAGGTTCCGGTGTATGACACGGTGGATGAGGCGGTTCGGGAGCACGGCGTCAACACATCGGTGATCTTCGTGCCCCCGTTCGGTGCCGCCGGCGCCATCTACGAGGCAGCGGACGCCGGGTGCAAGCTCATCGTCTGCATCACCGAGGGCGTACCCACCGTGGACATGGTCAAGGTCATGCCCTACCTCGAAGAGCGCGGCGCCCGCCTGATCGGCCCCAACTGCCCGGGCCTCTTGGCCCCGGGTATCGCGAAACTCGGGATTCTGCCCACTAACATCGTGAAAGAGGGCCCCGTGGGCCTGGTTTCCCGCTCCGGGACCCTGACTTACGAGGTGGTCTACCAGCTGACGGCCGCCGGCCTCGGCCAGACCACTTGCCTGGGCATCGGGGGCGACCCGGTCATAGGGACCACCTTCATGGACGCCATCATCGCGTTCAATGAGGACCCCAAGACCGAGGCCTTCGTGATGATCGGCGAAATCGGCGGCGACGCCGAGGAGCAGGCCGCCGAATACATCAAGGCCTACGTCAAGAAGCCGGTGGTGAGCTTCATCGCCGGCCAGACGGCGCCTCCGGGCAAACGGATGGGCCATGCCGGCGCCATCGTCAGCGGGGGTACCGGTACGGCGGCGGAAAAGAAGGTCGCCCTGGAAGCCGCGGGGATACCCGTGGCGGACCGGCCGATGGACATTGTTCCCTGCCTTCAGGAGATCTGGAAGAAATAAGCGGAATCCCATTGCTGGGATTACCTTGAACGGCGGGCGGCCCCGATCAGCATCGGGTCCGCCCGCTGAACCACTTAAAGAGCCAAAGGACAGGACGAAATGCAGCAGACCTATTTCATGATCAAGCCTGAAATCGTGGCGGCGGGCCAGCAGAAGATCGGGGCCATCCTGGCCATTGCCAATGCCGCCGGTTTCCGGATCACCGGCCTGCAGATGCGGCAGCTGGACCGGTCGCTGGTGGAGGATTTCTACGGTGAGCACAAGGAGCGGCCGTTTTTCGCCGATTTGTGCGACTACATCACCGGCGGCCCCGTGGTGGCTATCCGACTGGAGCGGGAAAACGCCGTGGCGGCCCTGCGCGAGCTGATTGGAGCCACTAATCCCACCGAAGCCGCCACCGGCACCATCCGGGACCTGTTCGGGGCCTCGCTGCAGAACAACGCGGTGCATGCTTCGGCCAACCCGGAGGATGCGGCCCGGGAACTGGGTCTGATCTTCGGCTAGGCCGTCCGGGCCCGGCCGGCCAACTTGACACCGCCGAGGCCGCCTATTAAGGTGGGGCGCTTGATTTAAAATGGGTTCGGGATAGATTTCGGGGTGCAACGGGATGAAACTGGATCTCGACAGGACGGCCTTTGGCCGTTCGGAACTCGCCCTCGGCGGGGCCCTGGAGTTGGGCATGCCCGAGGGCCATCCGCAGCAGGCCGAGATCGCCGGTTCCCTGGAAATCCAGAACCTAGAAGGCCGGGTAATGCTTTCCGGCACCCTGCAGGCCACCGGCCGCGCCGACTGTGGACGCTGCCTGGAAGAATTCCAGATTGGTTGGGATGTGCCGGTCAGGGTCATGGTCCTGCGGGATGTCGACTCTGAAGAAACGGAGGGGGAGACCCTCCTGATTGTTCAACAAAAGGGCGAGGTGGATCTGCGCGAACCCCTGAGGGAAAGCGCGGTTCTGGGCTTCCCCCAGACCCTGGTCTGCCGGGACGAGTGTAAAGGATTGTGTCCCGATTGCGGCATCGACCGCAACAAGGGCACTTGCGATTGTGAAGATGAAAACGTTGATCCCCGCTGGGAAGGGCTGCCCGGATAGCCCCGCTCCCACGGAAATTCCGGGAGGAATTCTGACATGGCCGTTCCCAAGAAAAAAACGTCCCAGTCCCGCAAGGGAAAGCGCCGGGCCAACTGGCATCTCGCCAAACCGGACCCTAACAAATGTCCGCACTGCAGCGCGGCCCGTCTTCCGCACAGGGTCTGCCGGGAATGCGGTTATTACGGTGAGCGCGAAGTTCTCGTCGTCGAGAAGTAGACAGGTTTTTCGTTCGGCAGGGAGGTCGGCGTGACGAACAGGGCAAGACCGGTCATAGCTGTTGACGCCATGGGCGGGGACCACGGTCCGGAAGTGGTGGTGCCCGGCGCCCTGGCCGCCCTGCCCGCGGACCACCCTTTCGACCTGCATCTTTACGGCCTGGAAGCCGCAGTGGAGGCCGAGCTGGCCAAACACGATCCGGCCGGACTCCCGGTCAACGTCATTCCCTGCACCCAGGACATCGAGATGGGGGAGTCCCCCGCGACGGCCATCCGCTCCAAGAAGGACAGCCCCATCGTGCGCGCCATGACCGACCAGAAGAAGGGCGAGGTCGACGCCGTCGTTTCGGCGGGCTCGACCGGCGCCATGGTCGCGGCCAGCCTGATCATCCTCGGTCGCATTCCGGGTGTGGATCGCCCTGCCATCGGCACGGTCATTCCCACGGTCAAGGGACAGCTGCTGCTGCTCGATGCCGGCGCCAACGTTCAGTGCACCGCCGAGCACCTGGTTTCCTTCGCGGGTCTGGGCCAAGTGTTCGCCAGGGAAATGATGGGAGTGGCCAATCCGGCCATTGGACAGCTCAACATCGGCGGGGAGCCCAAGAAGGGCACCGATCTGAATGTCGAGACCTACCAGTTGCTCGAACAGAGCGACCTCAACTTTGTGGGCAACGTCGAGGGCAATCAGCTCATGCTGGGCCCCTGTGACGTCCTGGTCACCGACGGTTTCACGGGCAACAACACCCTCAAGCTGGTCGAAGGATTTGCCCGCTTCATGGGTGCCCTGAGCCAGCGGCCGGACCTCACCGACGAGGAAAAGGCAGCCTTCGGGCCCCTGCTCCGTTACCTGGGCAGGAATTTCTCCTACGAAGTCCAGGGAGGCGCCATGTTGCTGGGTGTCCGTGGCATCAGTATCATCGCGCATGGCCGCAGCAGTGAGCGGGCCATCGCCAATGCCGTTCGGGAAGCCTGGGAACAGGTGCGTCACGACCTGCCGGCCAAGTTGGCCGAAGCGCAGGGTTGACCCGAGCGCGGGACTGAAATCCAGCCGGGGTTCTCCGGCACGAGGAATACCATGACCGATAGGCTTCACCGCGTTCCCATGATCTTTCCCGGCCAGGCGTCCCAGAGCGTGGGCATGGCTGCTGACCTGGCCGAGGGGCGTGGCTCAGCTTCCGTCTTTCTCGGTGAAGTCAACGGGATCCTGGACGATGACCTGACCGGCATCATGTTCGACGGACCCGCAGAGGTCCTCACTGAGACCCGCAACGCCCAGCCGGCCATCCTGGCCCATTCGGTGGCCGCCGCCCTGGTCCTGCGGGATCTCGGCGTGG
Organism: uncultured bacterium; assembly: GCA_965363725.1. GTDB lineage: Bacteria > Krumholzibacteriota > Krumholzibacteriia > LZORAL124-64-63 > LZORAL124-64-63 > JAGLCY01. The sequence continues at coordinate 12,691 of CBDTUS010000033.1, forward strand.
TTCCTTCGGTGGTGGCCGGGCATTCCCTGGGTGAGTTCAGCGCGGCGGTTGTCGCCGGATCCTTGACTCCCGCGGACGGTTTGCGCCTGGTGCGCAAGCGGGGTGAACTGATGTTCGCGGCCGGTCAGGAAGTTCCCGGTACGATGGCCGCGGTCCTTGGGCTGGGTGGCGACCGGGTGCGTGAGATCTGCGCCGAGGTTTCCGGAACGGTGGGGGTGGTGGTTCTGGCCAACCACAATTCCGAAGGACAGGTGGCCATTTCCGGTGAGATCGGCGCGGTCGAAGCGGCCGGACTGGCCCTGACCGACGCCGGCGCCCGTCGAGTCATTCCCCTGAACGTCAGCGGCGCCTTTCACTCGCCCCTTCTCGAAGGGGCTGCGGCCAGTTTCCGGGAATACCTGGAGGAAGTGACCATCGGGGCTCCGGAAGTCCCCCTGGTCAACAATGTCGAGGCCACCGCCGTGATTTTGGCGGAAGAATTGGCCGGCGGTTTCGCCCGTCAGCTCACTTCGCCGGTGCTGTGGCATGACATCATGGGGATCATCGCCTCGGGGAACGGGACTCCGCCCCGAGTGGTTCTGGAAGTGGGACCCGGCCGGGTGCTGACCAACCTTGCCAAACGGGCCTTCCCGGACGTAAAGTTCCTGCCCGTGGGAACGGCTGCCGATCTGGATGGTGTCCTGGATATCCTGGCCGAAAACGAAGCCCCCGGGCCGTAGCCGGGGATTTCCGGGCCCTGGCCCAAGGAGAAAGCATGAACAATGCAGCGGTCATCGTCACCGGAGCCAGCCGTGGTATCGGGGAGGCCATCGCCCGGGAACTCGCGGGTGCCGGCTTCCGTTTGGCCCTCGTGGCCCGCAGTGCGGACAAATTATCTGCCTTGGCAGCGGAACTGGGTTCAGCAGATGATGTTATCGCCTGCCCGGGCGATATCTCCGATTTCGAGGACGTGCAGCGCGTGGTGGCCGAAGTCCAATCGAAATTCGGGGAAATTTACGGCCTGGTGAACAATGCCGGCATGACCCGGGACGGCCTGATCATGAGGATGTCCCCGGAAAACTGGCAGGCTCCCATTGACATCAACTTGGGTGGCACCTTCTACTTTACAAGGGCTGTGACCCCCATTATGATGCGTGCGCGAACCGGACGTATCGTCAATATTTCTTCGGTGATAGGCTTGACCGGCAACGCCGGTCAGGCCAATTATGCCGCCTCCAAGGCCGGCATCATCGCCCTGACCAAGTCGGTGGCCAAGGAACTTGGCGGCCGGGGTGTGACCTGCAATGCAGTCGCGCCCGGCTTCATCGCCACCGACATGACCGCCGACCTTCCCGAGAAGGTGCAGGCGGAAATGCTGGCCCAGATTCCCCTGAAACGCTTCGGCGAGGGGAAAGACGTGGCCGGCGTGGTCAAGTTCCTGTTGTCTCCGGAAGCCTCCTACATCACCGGGCAGACCCTGGTGGTGGACGGCGGCATGATTGTGTAAAATAAACCTTTCACGTTCCCCAGGAGGGTAACCTGACATGGCGTCGATCCAGGAACAGGTGTATGAGATCATCCAGAGGAAACTGTCGGTCAACCCCGAGCAGATCACTCCCGAAGCCTCGTTCACCGAAGATTTGGGTGCCGATTCCCTCGACACCGTCGAACTGGTGATGGATCTGGAAGAGCAGTTCAACATCACGATCCCCGAAGAGGATCAGGAAAAACTGCGCACTGTCCAGGATGCGATCGATTACCTCGAATCGCACCTCGACTGACCGAAATCCAAATCCGGGTCCGGAGGCTTCTTTTCGGCCCGGCACAGGTTGCCCGGTTCCATCCTATCGGTGTGATGGAACCGGGTATGATTATGACACTGGCAGGACGGTTCCGGAGCGCCAGTGAAGCATGGAGGTGGAGCCTTGGGCCCGCGTAAAGTTGTCATCACCGGCACGGGTCTGTTGACCGCTGTCGGATTGGATACCGAATCGAGCTGGAAAGCCCTGGTCTCGGGCACCAATGGTGTAGGGCCCATCGATTGCATGGACACCGAGGGCTTCAAGACGACCTTTGGGGCTCAGATCCGCGATTTCGATCCCGAGGCCTGCATGGATCCCAAGGAGGCCCGCAAGGCCGACCGGTTCGTCCAGCTGGCCATGGCGGCTTCGGTTGAGGCCATGGAACAATCGGGCATCACCGAGGTGGCCGACCCTTTCCGGGCCGGCGTGATCATCGGGTCGGGCATCGGCGGCATGCTGACCTTCGAGGCGCAGCACAGCCGCTTCGTCAAACGGGGCCCGCGGGCGGTTTCCCCCCTGTTCATCCCCATGATGATCGGGGACATGGCCGCTGGCATAGTGTCCATCCGGTACGGGTTCCGGGGCGCGAACTACTGCACCGTCAGTGCCTGTGCTTCGGGCGGCCACGCCATCGGCGCGGCCTACGACCAGATCGTCCTGGGCCACGCGGACATCATGATCTCCGGCGGCGCCGAAGCCGCCATCTGCAACATGGCCCTGTCCGGATTCGGGAACATGAAAGCCCTGTCCACCCGGAATGACGACCCCGCCAAGGCCAGCCGGCCTTTCGACATCGACCGGGACGGCTTTGTCCTGGGCGAAGGCGCGGGCATCGTGGTCCTGGAATCCGAGGAACACGCCCTGGCCCGCGGTGCGGCCATCCTGGGTGAAGTGTGCGGCTACGGGATGACCGGGGACGCCTACCACATGACCCAACCCGACACCGAGGGCCGCGGCGCGGTGGGTTCCATGCAGCAGGCCGTGCGCACGTCGGGAATCGAACCCGAACAGGTGGGCTACATCAATGCCCACGGAACTTCGACCTTCTTCAACGACAAGGTGGAGACCGGGGCCATCAAACAGGTGTTCGGCGACCATGCCCGGAATTTGAAGATCAGCTCCACCAAATCCATGATCGGACATTTGCTGGGAGCCGCCGGGGGAGCCGAAGCGGTGATCACAGCCTTGGCCCTGAGGCGGGGCGTGCTGCCGCCGACCATCAACCTGGAAAATCCCGATCCGGAATGCGACCTGGACTATTGCGCCAACCAGGCCGTGACCCAGGACGTCGAGTATGCCCTCTCCAATTCCTTCGGATTCGGGGGCCACAACATGACCCTCTGCTTCCGGGCCAGACGGTAGGGACCTGGGCATGCGGCCGGTTCAGCCGGGCCGGCTCCTGCCGCCGGGAAGAAAGTGCGTGGGACGATGGGTCTGAAAGATTCGATCCAACAGGTGCTGGCCAGATTTTCGGGCGGTCCCGGGGCCACCAAGCCGGTTGATTCCCCTGCCGAAAACCGGGATATCGAAGAGAGTTGCCTGGCTCTGGAGGCCAAGCTGGGTTACACGTTCGTGGACCAGACCTTTCTGCGGAATGCGCTTTTGCACCGTTCCCACGTCCACGTAACCGGGCAGGACCGCGAAACGTCCAACGAAAGGCTCGAATTCCTGGGGGACGCGGTACTCGGCCTGGTCGTCAACGAAGATCTCTACCAGAAATATCCCGACCGCTCCGAAGGCGATCTGACCAAAATGAAGGCCCTGTTGGTCTGCGGGGCGAGGCTTTCCGAGGTGGCCGGGCTGGTTGACCTGGGCGTGCACGTCCGCATGAGTCGCAGCGAGGCCGCCACCGGCGGCCGTAAGCGTTCCTCGATCCTGGCCGATACCACCGAAGCGCTGATCGGTGCCGTCTACCTGGACGGTGGCCTGGGGGCGGCCCGGGGCGCCATCAAAAGGCTTGTTCTGGTCGGCAGTGACCAGGTTCTGGCTCGCCGTTCGCTACGCAACTACAAGAGCCGGCTTCAGGAACTCATTCAGGCCGGCCACAAGAGTCCGCCCCGTTACCGGGTCACCGAAGTCGATGGACCCGACCACGACCGCCTCTTCAAGGTCGCCGTCACCTTCGGCGGAAAGACCCTGGGCCAGGGCGAGGGCCGCAACAAGAAGACTGCCGAACAGAATGCGGCCCGTGAGGCCCTGGACACCCTGGAAAGGGATCCGGAACTACTGGACCGGGATCCGGGTACTTCCGGATGATCAATCAACCTGACCGAGGAGACCGGGTGCCGCACCTTTTGACAAAGACCATCCTGCACCTGGTAATGGCCGCCTTCCTGGCCGGGTTCGCCGCCTGGACCGGGCCATTTCCGTCTGCGGTGGCGCAAGACGACCCGCCGACCATCGTCGAGGACGAGGACGTGCCGCCGGGTGTGGCCGCCGGCTGGATCGTGGGCAACCGCCTGCTCGCCGAAGGAAAAACCGCCGAGGCCTTGCCCTATCTCCACCAAGCCTACCGGGCCCACCCGGGGGTGGTGACCATTGCCCTTGATTTCCAGGAGGCCCTGGCCAGTGAGGGGTACCTGAGGGACGCCCTCAGCGTAATGGACGAGTTGGTTGCCGCCTGGCCCGATTCCCAATCCTTCCGCATGCGCAGGTCCTCCCTGAACCTGTCCGCCGGACACCGCGACAAGGCCCTGGATGACCTGCGAGCGGTTCGGGAGATGGGGGACGCCTCGGTCGAAGTCCTGGCCGCCGAGGCCGCGATCCTGGCCGCGGACGGCAAGACCAGCCAGGCCGTCGATGTTCTGCGGGACGGCCTCCACCTGTACCCCGAGCGGGGGCGGGACATCTATCTGGAAATGGCGAGAATCCTACGCCAGGCCGACGAGGTGGAAGCCCTGCCCGGACTCATGGATGAAGCCCTGGAGGCTTACCCGGATCAGCCTCTGCTCTGGCTGGTCAAGATCCGTTCCCTGGCTTCCCTGGGACGTCACGAGGAAGCCCTGGATTCGGCGCGGGAAGCCGATGGGATATTTGCGGAGCTGCCGAACTCGGCCGATCCGGAAAACGCCGTTGATTCCCTGGACGTGGAATTCCCGCCTCCGGTGGCCGAACATCCCGGACTGCCCGCCGATTCCTTCTCCGTGGAATTGGCGGACTATTACGCCCAGAACAACCAGGTCGACCTGGCCCTGGGAATACTCCAGCCCCTGGCGGACAGCGGGGAACTCGGGTTGAGCCCCAGCCTCTGGTTGGGCCGTTTGCTGTTGGGCACCGGGCGGGAGGAAGAAGGCGTTGCCCTCGTGGAGCGGATCCTGACCCAGTGGCCGGATTCGGGCCGCGGGTGGTTTCTGCGCGGGAAAATCGAGGAGGGGCACGGGAACTGGACCGAAGCCATTCCCCATTATCAACGGGCCGTGGAACTCGCCCCCTACGATCCCGAAATTCGCCTGGGGCTGGTCCGGGCCATGCTCGTGGCCTGGGAGGGGGACCTGCGTGCGCATGACCCCAATCCGTCCCAGCAGGAAAACATCGCCGAATTCAATGTCCAAACCATGACGGCGTCCTCCCTGGTCAACGATCGGGATACCGAGGGCCAGATGCTGCTGGGCTATTCCTTCCGCGCTCTCAAGGACATGGAACGGGCCGCCTGGCGGTTCAACCTGGCTGCCGAAAATCCATCTCTGCGCCTGCAGGCGCTGCTTCAGCAGAGCATATGCCTGGATGAAACCGGTGAAGTGGCCAAGGCCCGCCTGGCCCTGGAACTGTTGCGGCGGGAATACCCCGATGACCCGGAAGTGGCCAACTCGTTGGGGTATTTCCTGTCCGAAAAAGGCCAGGACCTGGATCTGGCCGAAGGACTGATCCGGGAGGCTCTGGCTGCCGATCCTGGCAACGGCGCCTACCTTGATTCCCTGGGTTGGGTCATGTACCGCCACGGACGGTTAGAGGAAGCTTTCGATTTTCTCATCCAGGCCATCAATGTTCTCCCGGACGACCCGGTGATCCTGGAACATCTCGGCATGGTCCTCGACAATCAGGGACAGTCAGAGGAGGCGCTGGATGTCCTGCGGCGATCACTGCAGAACGGGGGCGATCCCGACCGGCTGCAGAACCTGATCGCGGAGATTGAAAAAGACCTGCCGGACAAGGAGTGAATCCCTTGCGGACCCGCCCCTTTCTCCTTCCCCTGAGTCGGGTCGGCCTGGCCATCGGAACCCTGCTGGGATTCCTGGTGACGGCCGGGGCAGGTGCGGAGTCCCACACCGGGAATTCTCCCTCCAACCCAGTTCCATTGACAGCGGCCTTCTGGTCGGTTTCCGTTTATGGGCACCAAGAGGGCGGTACCGTCTGCTGGCTGTTCGGCGAAGACGGCTCCCTGCGGGTGGAAATGCGGCGGGCCCTCGACGGAATTCCGGAGGCGGCCGCCCAGGACTTGCCCGACCTGGAACCGTTGTTCCATCAGCGGGGCGAGGGTTGGACGGTGATCCTGGGTCCGGGCGAATCCGGGACCCTCAATCGCTGGGGGCGGGAATGGCGGAATGTTCCGCCAGGGTTGGCCCGAGTGGTGCGTTTGGTGGCCTCCTCCGTGGGGGCCTTCCCTGATTCACCGCCCCATCTTCCTTTCGCCCTGGATGTCGGAGGCAGCCCTCGCCATCAGGGGATCGCCAGACCAAGAGTGCTGCCCGGGTCTGCGGGCGTTCCGAACCGAACGGAAGCCAGGCGATTCCAACTGCCGCCCCTCGATCTGGAAGGGGATGGGTTGGAACCGGCCCCTGGTTTTCGCAGGAAGATGACAGCCCGGGGACGGGGCGCCGGCGGTGCGGGAGAAATCGTGATATTGACCTGGCTGCCGGACGTGGAGGGAAAGGGATATACGCTTCGGGTCCATTCCTCCCGTCGGCCAGGGACCCTGGTGCTGGACTATTCGCTGACCTCGGTGCCAAACCCCCCGGAAACCGAGGTTTTCCTTCCCTTGTGGCCACTTTCCCAATTCTATGGATCCCCATGATTTTAGGGGAACTTGTGCCGGGCGGCGGCCTTTACAGATTATGCGGTTCCGTCCGTCAGGATGACAAAGGAGTCTTCGGTGAACCTGTCTCGTGAAGAAAATTTCAACGGGAGACCGGCCCCCGCACGGGTCGAATTCAGTGATATCCGTGACGAAGACCTGATCGTCATGGTCCAGGAGGGCCACAAGAGGGCTTTCGACGAACTGGTGGCCCGTTACAAGGGGCGCCTTTTCAGTTTTATCCTGAGGATGGTCAAGGACCCGACGCTGGCCGAGGAGCTGACGCAGGAGACCCTGATCCGGGTCTATATCCATGCGGCCAAGTACCGGGAGATCGCCAAGTTTTCCACCTGGGTCTTCACCATCGCCACCAACCTGGTGCGCAACAAGATGCGCCAGCGGTCGCGGCGGCCCCGGATGGTCAGCCTCAATCCCGCGCCCGAGGACGACGAAATGCCCGTCGATCCGCCGGACACGGTGGCCGACCCTTCGGAGGGGATCCACCGGGAGGAACTGGCCGATCTGATCAATGAGGCGACCAGCAGGATTCCGGAAAAGTACCGGATTCCCTTCCTGCTGCGCGAGGTGGACCAACTCAGCTATGAGGAGATCCAACAGGTCACGGGCTTGAAGCTCGGCACGGTCCGTTCGCGGATCAACCGGGCCCGGAACAGGTTTCGGCAGCTGATCAAACCCATGCTGAAGAATGAAACGCTGTTGCAGGAACTCGAGAGGATCGAAGCCCGGGCGGCCGAGGAAAAGGACAACGATTTTTGAGGTTGAAAGGACGATTGCTATGCGGTGCCCAAAGGCAAAGGATTTCATAAGCCAGGAAATGGACGAGCACCTGCCGCCGGACGTCACGGTGGATCTTGCCGGTCACCTGGATTCCTGCGCCGATTGCCGGGAGTATCGGGAGGATCTGCGGACCGGCCTTAGGGCCATGGCCGCCACGACCCCTGAACTTCCCGAAAACTTCGAATGGAAACTCCAGCTGCGCCTGAACCAGGCCTTGCAGCAGGCCGTCGGCGAATCAGCCTATCCCTGGGCCGAAACCGATCAGGACAAATGGCGCTGGTTCCGGAATTTCGGAGCCGCGGCGGCGGTGGGCATGGCGGCCGTCCTGGCCCTGGCCATGTTTGTCGGCCCAGTGGGCAATTCCGGCAGTCCGGACCTGGCGGCCGACCCGGCAGGGGTCACCGGATTGGCCGGCATCGAACCCGGCGGCGCGGGAGGTTCCGACCGCCTGCCCCTGACCATGACTCAGCCCCGTAGGGGCGGGCTCTACAACACCGGAATCCAACGGTCGGTGTCCGCCGGCGGATCGATCCGCGGCGGCCAGGGATTGTTCGATCGCGGTTGGTCCGGCCACGACGTCAACGACCTGCGCACCATCCAGCGCCTGCGCATGGAAAACAACCAGTTGAACCAGAGGTTGTTCCTGCAGCAGCGGATGATCCAGGGGATGCGGACGCACCTTGACACCATCGGGACCCATGCCCTAGATCTAGAGCAGGAATAGTCCCTGCGGGCCTTGTCCCGGACTTTCGATGTGAAGGGTGTATCGTTGATGCGTTTTCTGACGGGCCTTCTTCTGGTACCGTGCCTGCTCCTGGCCGGGTGCGGTATGGACAGTGAAAAGGGAATCCTGATGGCGGCCGGATCCTATGGGGATCTGGCCGTTGTCTTGTCCGCTGACAATCTTCGCCCGGTGGCCGACCGCTTCCTGGAAAAGATGAACACGGAATTCGTGTTTGTCATCAGGCCCGAGACCATCTTCAAACCTGATTTTTTCGGACCCACCAATTGGAAGCTGGCCAAGGGGTACAAGAACGCCTTGTTCCTGGTGAGGATCGGAGATGGCGGTGACGGGGAAAAGAATGCCCGCAAACTCATGTCGAAGGAGGCGTGGGAAAAGCTGACCGCCGGCGGCGGGGGCATCGTCAAGGTGGCCGACCCCTGGTCCACCTATCAGCAGGTGGTGGTGGTGGCTTCTCGGGACCGGAACAACCTGGGCAGCATCCTGATCAAGAACGCCGACAAGATCCGGTCACTCTTCGAAGACAGCAGCCGGGACAGGATCCTCAGGCGCTACCGTTATGAGGGATTGAACACCGCCCAGATGGACGCCTACTGGAACCGGTTCGGATTTTTCATGGAAATCCCCGGTGAGTTCACCCAGAACCAACTCGAGCCCGAGGGATTTCCGGGCCTGGAACTCATGGCCACCGGCCCTTCCCGCGGCATCAGTCTATCCTGGCACAAGAGCGACGATCCCGCCCAAATGCTCAAGGACCGCGATCGGTTGATAGATATGCGCATCAAGATGGGGGAGAAACTCCATCACGAGGAGATCGTGCCCTCGTCCTTCGTCTGGTCGGCCGCAGAGATCGGCGGCATCTCCTGCGTGCGGCTCGAAGGTGCCTGGACCAGCAACAAGTTCTCCGGAGGGGGAGCCTTCTGGAGTTATTTCGTGCCGGATCCCGACCGGGGCCGAATCTTCTGTCTGGACCTCCTGGTATACGCCCCTGGCATGGACAAGATGAGCTTTTTCCGGCGCCTTGACGCGGTGACCAGCACCTTTGCCCTGCAACGTCCCCAACCCTAGGAAATCCATGAGTGGCCGACGACTTCCCGTTCGGATTTTTGGGTATGCCGCCGTTCTGGCGGCTATTCTGGGCGGCCTGACCGCAGGTCCCGGGTGGGCCCAGACCCGGAGTGATACCGGGCGGCACCAGCCTCCGCCGCCACCGGAAAAAGAAGAGTCGGTCAAGGAGGAGCCGTCGGCCAGGCTGGCCGTCTTCGGGGAAACCAAGTGGCATGTCGGGATGACCGGGGGCATCGTGGGAGGCAGCGATCTTTTTCGGGTGGAAGTCGTCGATGGCCCTCCCGTCCCCTGGGATTCAATGACCCGGTTCCAGTCCTCCCGCTTCACCGCCTCCCTGGACCGGAATTTCGGCTTCGGGCTTTTTCTGACCCGTGACCTGAGCCCTGTCTGGGCGGTGAGGGCGGACTTCGGCTATTCCCGCATGGACGTCGCCGCCGAGGCCCTGGTGGGCCAGACAGGCGCCGTCTTCCTGTATGACCGGATGGATGTGGTCAACGTGGGACTGGGGATCGAGGCCCGGTTGAATCGGAACGCCTCCTATCCATTTGTCCAGGGGACCATTCTGCTCAGTCACCTGGGTCCCGCGGTCTCCGATGAATTGGAGCAGACCAACTGGGGCGGGCGCCTGGGGATCGGCTATCTCCATTCGTTCGGCAGAATCTGGGCCGTTCGTTTCGAGGCCCGGGCCTCCCGCACGGGGTTTTCCACCGGCGACTACGTGCCGCCGGCGGACACCTTCGAACCCCCTGAGATCGATTTTCAACCGACGGACCACCTGACATTTTATGAGTTTCTGATCGGAGTTCAGGCTTCGTTCTAACCAATCCGCAATTTATTGTCTCCATTAAAGGACAAAACAGGGTTTGAGAGCCTTTTTTCTTTCACCAGCAAGAGATTGGGATTATATTCCTTAACCGTTGAATTTCAGAAAAAAAGCCGTGTGAAACCCCAAGGGATTGTTAAATGAGTAATATCATTGCAGTTGTGAATCATAAGGGCGGGACGGGCAAAACGACGACCGCGATCAATCTGGCGGCCGGTCTGACCCGGTACAGCGATGTCACTTCATCCTGTCTCGTGATCGACATGGATCCCCACGGAAGCGCCACCAGTACCTTGCTGGGCAAGCTGGACGGCGAGCCGCCGGCCCGCAGCATCTTCGATGTCCTGCGACGTGCCATCACGCCCCAGGACGGGGTGGCCTCCACCATCTACGACGAGAACATCGATATTCTGCCGGCGAACCCTTCCCTGGAGAGCATGGCCAAGACCCAGATCAACGACCGCCTGTCGAAGGTGGTGGGATCGTTGGCCACGTCCTACGGCTGGATCATCATCGACACTCCGCCCAACCTCGGCGTGCTGACGCAGAATGCCCTGGTGGCGGCCGACTACGCCCTCATCCCCTCGCAGTGCAGCGGGCTGGCCGTGCCCACCCTGCGGCAGATGAAACTCCTGATCGAAAAAATTCAGGAACGGCAGAACGTCTGGCTGCAGCTGCTGGGAGTCCTGATCACGCAGAAGGACGGCCGGACCCCGCTCCAGAAGCCCGTACGGCGCGAACTGGGGCAGGTCTTCCCGGCGGCCGACGTCTTCAAGACCGTGATCACGAACAACATCAAGATCGAAGAGGCCCCGGCCAACTTCCAGAGCATCTACGCCTATGATTCCGGCTGCCTGGGCGCTTCGCTGTACCGGGACTGGATCAAGAAGGAATTCCTGAAAAAACACCAGAAGCTGGAAAAGAGGAAGGTGGAAATCAGGGAGGCCGCAGAACTGGCCAAGGAGAAGGAAGCCGAAAAGTCTTCCTAGCCAGGGTCAGGCCCTGACGAAGGGATTGCTCGATTTTTCGCGGCCGACGGTCGTGTCGGGCCCATGGCCCGAAACCACGATGGTGTCATCCGGGAGCGTGTAGATGCGCTCCCGGATACTTTTTTCCAGGGTGGCGAAATCACCGCCGGGCAGATCGGTGCGGCCGATCGAACCGGCAAAAAGACAGTCCCCGACGATGGCGCAGCCCGGCCCGCTGCCGTCGTCCGGCGCGGGCAAAAGGAACATGACCTGGCCCGGGGAGTGGCCGGGCACATGCCGCACCTCGATGATGCCGCCGCCGAATGGCAGGGTGTCGCCGTCGGCCAGGTCGAATTGGCACCGGGGAACGGGGCTCGCGGGAAAGCCGTAGGCGTTCTGGATGTCGGGCATCTGTTCGACCAGGGGCAGGTCGCCTTCGTGGCAGACCAAGGGCAGGTCATATTTATCCTGCACCGCTGCCGCGGCGCCGATGTGGTCGAAATGGCCGTGGGTGGCCAGCAAAGCCTTCAGTTCGGCGCCCGAGGCCTTTACCGCCGCCACCAGGCGGTCGGGTTCTGCGCCCGGGTCGATGAGGATGGCCTGGCGGCCAGCGGGGCCTTCAGCGGTCAGCAGGACGGCGTTCATCTGCAGCGGTCCCACCGGCATCACGTCGATCTTCCAGTTCATGTAGTACCTCGCCCCGGCCGAAGCCGGTAAGATGAAGCCGGCCCCGGATTATTTCCGGGGCCGGCTCGCGTAAAGAGGGGGGCGGTGATGGCCGGTCCCTCTATTCCTCGTAGTAGTCCCGTCCCAGATGCGTGATGACCTCTTCGCCCATCATCCACCGCAGCGTGTTCTTGAGCTTGGTCTGCTGGATGAAGATGTCGTGTTCGGGCTGAAGGCCTTCGGGTGTGACGGGGCTCTTGAAGTAGAAGGACAACCACTCCTGGATGCCACCGGGCATGTCGGCTCGCCTGCCCAGGTCGAGCAGCAGGGCCAGGTCCAACACCAGGGGTGCGGCCAGGATGGAGTCCCGGCACAGGAAGTCGATCTTGATCTGCATGGGACGTCCGCACCAACCGAAGATGTCGATGTTGTCCCAGCCCTCCTTGTTGTCGCCGCGGGGCGGATAGTAGTTGATCCGCACCTTGTGGTAGAGGT
>CBDTUS010000034.1:0-24793 GCA_965363725.1 uncultured bacterium
CCGTCACAGCCGCTATCAAATGATCCGCACCCTGTCCCTGATGTTCTTCCAGCTTCTGGTGGCCTTTCTGCTGCCTTCATGGTTGCGCCTGTTGAACCAGCCCGATTTCTATTTCAGCTACTTCTGGCCCCTCCAGCCCAAGTATCTCTATCCGAGTGAGATCCGGAATCTCATTCAGCACCCCGGCGGCCTGGGCACCTTCATGGTCGTCTGGGGGGTTGCCGCCACTTTTGTGGCCACACCGGTGCTCACCTTCTTCTTCGGCAAGCGCTGGTATTGTTCCTGGGTGTGCGGGTGCGGCGGCCTGGCCGAAACCGCGGGAGACCCCTTTCGTCATCTTTCCAATTCCAGCACTGCGGCCTGGAAATTCGAACGCTGGTCCATTCATTCGGTCCTGGTCGTGGTCACCCTGGGTACGGCGCTGCTGTGGATCAATGACGCCACGGGCGGCGGGCTGCTCGGGCCGGCTTCGTTCCACTTCAAGAAGGCCTATGGATTCCTGGTGGCTTCGATTCTGGCCGGGCTGGTGGGCGTGGCCGCGTACCCGGTATGGGGCAGTCGCATCTGGTGCCGGTTTTTCTGTCCGATGGCGGCCATTCTGGGGATTTTCCAGCGCTACCTGTCCCGATTCCGGATCACCACCAACGGGGATCAGTGCATCTCGTGCGGAAACTGCACGACCTACTGCGAGATGGGCATCGATGTTCGCTCCTATGCGCAGCGTGGCGCCAACATCGTCCGGGCCTCCTGTGTGGGGTGCGGGGTCTGTTCGGCAGTATGTCCGCGGGGCGTGTTGAACCTGGAGAACGGAGCCACGTTCAAGGATCGTTTCCCCGGAGCCGACCAACCTCTGGAAGAATTTAAACGCTCACTCAGTGGCGGGGCCGGGTAGCCATTCCCGGTGCTTCCACCAGGACTTGGGCGCTTTGGTCCCTCAACAATGGTTGAAAATCGTTTGAGGAGCCTGCCATCACCAAAAACAGGAGTTGTCGATGTCCGAATTGAAGAATATCAAAGCGAGCGACCTATTTGTCAGGGCGTTGGAAAATGAGGGTGTGCAGTATGTTTTCGGGGTCCCCGGTGAGGAAAACCTCGACCTTCTGGAATCCCTGAGGACTTCCTCGATCCAGTTGGTGTTGACCCGGCACGAGCAGGGCGCCGGCTTCATGGCGGCGACCTACGGTCGTTTGACCGGTAACCCGGGTGTCTGCCTGGCCACGCTGGGACCCGGGGCGACGAATTTCGTAACCCCGGCGGCCTACGCCCAACTGGGGGCCATGCCCATGGTTATGATCACCGGTCAGAAACCCATCAAGAAGAGCAAACAGGGTCGCTTCCAAATCGTCGATGTGGTGGGATTGATGAAGCCCATCACCAAGTTCGCCCGGCAAATTGTCAACGTCAACGCCATACCCAGCCTCGTCCGCGAGGCCTTCCGACTGGCCATGGAAGAACGGCCTGGAGCCGTGCTGCTGGAATTACCCGAAGATGTTGCGGCCGAAATATCCCCTGAATCCCATCTGTTTCCGGTCAATCCACCCAGCCGACCCCTGGTATCCGATGAGGCTTTGGATCGTGTGGCCGATATCATTCGGCAAGCGGAACGGCCACTGTTGTTGGTGGGAGCCGGCGCCAACCGAAAACGGATCATCGAACCCCTGAAAAACCTGGTTGAGAAAACTGGAATTCCCTTCTTCAATACCCAGATGGGCAAAGGCGTTATCGGCGGCTTCCACCCTAACTATATCGGCACAGCGGCTCTGTCCGACGGAGACTACCTGCACTGCGCCATCGAACGCGCCGACCTGGTCATCAATGTCGGGCATGATGTGGTGGAAAAGCCTCCCTTCATCATGGAAGACGGCGGCAAGCAGGTCATCCACATCAACTTCATTTCCGCCGAGGTGGATGAAGTCTATTTCCCGCAGTTTGAATTGGTGGGGGATGTGGCCGATACCATTGGTCGCCTGGCCGAAAAGATAAAGCCCGTCCCCACCCACGATTTCAGCTATTTCATGCGGGTCCGGGATATGGTGTTGGAGCACATGGTTGAAAGTGATGACGATCCGTCATACCCGGTCCTGCCCCAACGGGTGGTCGCCGATGTGCGCAGAGTCATGCCCCGCGATGGCATCATCGCCCTGGACAACGGGATGTACAAGATCTGGTTCGCGCGAAACTACCGCACCCATGAACCCAATACCATCCTGCTGGACAATGCCCTGGCGAGCATGGGCGCGGGGTTGCCGTCGGCGATGATGGCCGCCATGCTGTATCCTGGGAAACAGGTCATGGCGGTCTGCGGTGACGGAGGATTCATGATGAACAGTCAGGAACTGGAAACCGCCGTCCGCCTGAAGCTGGATCTGGTGGTGCTGGTCCTGCGTGACGACGGTTACGGGATGATCCGTTGGAAACAGGCCGTCAGCCGCTTTCCGGATTGGGGGCTGGAATTCAGTAATCCTGATTTTGTAGCCTACGCCGACAGCTATGGGGCCACCGGACACCGGATCGAAGCCACAGCCGATCTGGTTCCCCGACTGAATGAGTGTTTTGCCGCCGGAGGAGTTCACCTCGTCGAAGTACCCGTGGACTATTCCGAGAATCAGCGAGTCCTGATTGATGAACTGGCGGCGAGAGTCTGCCTGATCTGAGGAGAATCCAACCATGTCTGACCGGAAGACCATGACGGTAGTTCAAGCCTATGACGGCGACTTCATGGCGGAACTGGAACTGCAGGACTGGGGCACGGTGAACACGATGTTGGAGCGCGCCTCAAGGCTTCATGTCGATCGCGGCACCTGGCTGCCGGCCCATGAACGGCGGGAGATCCTAAAAAAGCTGGCGGAACTTGTGGCTGTCGAAACCGAGGAATTCGCCGTATTGATCGCACGGGAGGGCGGCAAACCCCTCACCGATGCCCGGGTCGAGGTTCGGCGGGCCATCAACAGCGTGGAGTTGGCCGCCGAAGAAATAGGCAGGTTGGAGGGGAAGCAAATCCCCATGGACTTGACCGCGGCGGGTGCCGGACGAACCGCGTTCACCTACCGGGAACCGGTTGGCGTGGTGGTTGCGATCAGCGCCTTCAACCATCCGCTCAATCTCATTGTTCATCAGGTGGCGCCCGCCATTGCCACGGGATGTCCGGTGATCGTCAAGCCCGCGGAACCCACTCCCCTCAGCTGTATGCGTTTTGTGGAACTTGTCCATGAAGCGGGATTACCCCCGGATTGGTGCCAGGCCTGCAACTGCGAGATCCCGGTGGCCGAACGGATGGTGACCGATCCCCGTGTGGCTTTTTTGACCTTTATCGGCTCCGCTCGTGTGGGCTGGAGCCTGCGCAGCAAGTTGGCTCCGGGTACGCGCTGTGCTCTTGAGCACGGCGGCGCCGCCCCGGTGATCGTGGCCGACGACGCCGATCTGGAAACTCTGGGGCCTTTGCTTGTCAAGGGAGGGTACTACCACGCCGGACAGGTGTGCGTATCGGTGCAGCGTGTATTTGTAAACAATAGAATCAAGCAGGATCTGGAGGATGTCCTCACGGATAAGGTGTCCGGCTTGATAGTTGGTGATCCCGTCGACGCGGCGACGGAGGTGGGCCCCCTGATCAGGCCGGCCGAAGTCGATCGGGTTGAGGAATGGGTACAGGAAGCGGTGGAACAAGGGGCCCGATGTTTGGTCGGCGGGACTCGGCTGAGCGACCGCGTATACGCCCCGACGGTGTTGGCGGAGCCCAAACACACAACCCGGATCTCAACCGAAGAGGTGTTCGGTCCGGTGGTCAATATTTATGGGTATGATGATGAAGCCGAGGCCGTGGCGTTGGCTAATGCTCTGCCGGTGTCCTTTCAAGCCGCGGTGTTTACCAGGGACATCGGTCGGGCCTTGCGGCTTTCCCGGGAATTGGAAGCCGCCGCGGTCATGATCAATGATCACACAGCATTTCGCGTGGACTGGATGCCTTTTGCCGGACGCCGGACCTCGGGGCTGGGCATCGGCGGCATTCCCTACACCATGGCCGACATGTCTTCTGAAAAACTCGTAGTCATCAAGGAGTGAATAGAATCCGGGGGTGAAGACAACACCCCCTTTTCGAGACCGCCTATTTGCCCTCCAGATACCGTCACGGTGGCCTCACGAATGAGCCGGAACCGCTATTTCCCCTAAAACAGAACAGTCCGGTAGTGGCGCGGCGGAAAGGCCGACGGGTCAGGCAGGGAGGTTGAAGAGTCGGCAGGCATTGGCGGTGGTGACCTCGGCGATGGTGTCCAGGGGTTCGCCCCGCAGGGCGGCCACGGCTTCGGCGATGTCGCGCACATGGCCGGGCTCGGTGTCGGCGGGCAGGACACCGTCCAGCCCGATCGACGGAGCATCGGTTTCCAGGACGATTTTGTCCAGCGGAAGGCGCGCCGCGGCCTGGCGGACCCGCTTGGCCCGGTCGCGCGTCACCGCTCCACCCAAGGCGATGTGCAGGCCTGCGGCGATGAATCGCTCGGCCAGTTCCGGGCCGCGGGAATAGGCGTGCAGGACGCCGCGGAGTTGGCCTTGGTGTTTGTTCACCGCGGTCAGAAGTTCTTCGAAAGCGCCCCGGCAGTGGAGGATGACCGGAAGGTCGAGGTCGGCGGCCAGGGCCAGCTGGATTTCCAGGACCGGGAGTTGTTCCGGGAGGCCCCAATCCTCGACCTTGGTGTCGAGGCCTATTTCGCCGACGGCTATGGCGTTTTCCGAAGTCAGTTGGGTAGCCAACTTTTTTTGGAATTCCTTCAAAAGTGCCCCCGAGGGCACTTGGTGGGCGACCCAGGGGTGGACACCGAAGGCCGGATATACGTTTGGGCGGGCTCCCAGGGCGGCCACCTCGGGCCAGGTGGATTCTTCGTAGGCCGGGACGATGACGCGGGCCACGCCGCGGTTGGCGGCCCGGGTCAGCACCTCTTCGGCGTTGTCCGCTAGCGGCGGCATGTTCAGGTGGCAGTGGGTGTCGATCAGTACCAGCGAATTCAATCAATACCCTTTCGAATCAAATTCCGACTTCAATCCTACCATCCCAATCAGGCAAACGATACCCCAACCCAATTCCGTGCGGTTTCCCACCCTTCCATCTACCATGTTCCCCATGTCCTGAAACCAAACCCAACCGCGCCCCCTGGAATCCCGGCAACCGAAAGGCCCATCCATGCCCCAGAAGCCCGAAACCGCCCCCTTGTTCACTCCCCACACCCTGGGCGACCTGTCTCTGTCCAATCGCCTGGTCCTGGCCCCCATGACCCGCTGCAAGGCCGGTCCCGAGCGGCTGGCCAACCCGCTGATTGCCGAGTATTACGCTCAGCGCGCCGGCGCGGGATTGCTCATCACCGAAGCGACGACGGTATCCGAACAGGGGAACGGCTACCTCAACACGCCGGGTATCTACACCGACGAACAGGGCGCGGCCTGGCGGCAGGTTACCGAGGCAGTGCACGCCAAGGGCGGCAGGATTTACCTGCAGCTGTGGCACACCGGACGCGCGTCGCACAGCGATTTCCACAACGGTGAGCAGCCGGTCTCCGCTTCTGCGGTCCGCATCGAGGGCGACGGGGTTCACACCGTGAACGGCAAGCAGGAATACGAAACGCCGCGGGCCCTGGCCACGGACGAATTGCCGGAGATCGTGGCCGATTACGTGAGCGCCGCCGAGCGGGCCAAAAAAGCGGGCTTCGATGGCGTGGAGATCCACGCCGCCAATGGCTACCTGCTGGATCAGTTCCTCCAATCGAAAACGAACCAGCGCACCGACAGCTACGGCGGCAGCGTGGAGAACCGCTTCCGTCTTCTGCGCGAGGTGGTCGAGGGCGTCACCGCGGTCTGGGGACCGGACAGGGTGGGCGTGCGCCTGGCTCCCAATGGAGCCTTCAACGGCATGGGTTCGCCCGATTACCGGGAAACGTTCACCTACGCCGCCCGGGAACTCGACGCCTACAACCTGGCCTACCTGCACCTCGTGGACGGCCTCGCCTTCGGGTTCCACGATCTTGGCGATCCCATGACCCTCGAAGAATTCCGCGCCGTTTTCAAGGGCACCCTGATGGGCAACTGCGGTTACGACAAGGATTCCGCGGCGGAAACCATTTCCCGGGGTGCGGCGGACCTGATGGCCATCGGTCGGCCCTACATCAGCAACCCCGATCTGGCCGAACGCTGGCAAAACGGTTGGCCGGAGGCCCCGCTCTCGGAGCCGGCGTCCTGGTACACACTTGAGCAGACCCCCGCCGGCTTCACCGATTATCCCGCCTACCAACCGGGCGAATAGGCAGGCAAGGAGCCCGTGTTGGACAACCTGGACAAGTCGTCGCGCAGTGTCCTGTTTCGGGGCAATACCGGGCATTTTTCCGGCGACACCTTATTGGCCAAGGTCGCCCGCGCCGTGTGTGAAGCCGAGTGCCTGCCCCGCAAGGAGCTGTTCGAGGCCTGGGAAACGGCCAAACGCGTCCGGCGTGGAATGCGCGGCGGTCCAGTTACCGAACTGGCCGCCGGCCATGGGCTGCTCTCCATGCTGCTCATCCTGCTGGACAATTCCACCGCAACGGCGACCTGCGTCGATATCCAGCAGCCCCCCAGCCATGAAACGCTCATGACGGTCATGGAAAAGCACTGGCCCCGGCTTCAGGGGCGAGTCCGGTATGTCGAGGACCGCATCGAGAACACGGCTATTCCCCCAGGGGCCCTGGTGGCATCGGTCCATGCCTGCGGTGTTTTGACTGATCGGGTGCTGGATCTGGCCATCGAGACCCGGAACCGGGTCGCCGTTCTGCCCTGCTGCCATGACCTGGAATTGTGCGACACCGGAAATCTCGCCGGCTGGATGGATGGGCCATTGGCCGTGGACGCCACCCGGGTCGCGAGATTGCGCCAGGCCGGGTACCGGGTCCAGACGGCGCGGATTCCCCAGGAGATCACGCCCAAGAACCGGTTGTTGTTGGGGTGGCCGGGTAACTAGCATCTGGTTGCCGGCTCGTATCCTCAGATGAAATCATCCCCAGGGCGAACGGCTCTGGGATCCAGATCCCCCATGCTCACGGGCAAGGTGTAGAATTCCACCCGCAATTTGACCGGGCCGGTCAGGACCACGTGGTGGAAGCGTTCGGCGAAAATCACCACCGGGTGGTCCGGGTCGCAATCGAGGGGGTTGTCCAGCTCGTCTTCCCAGACGAACCGGCAGGCACCCTCTTCCACCACCAGCAGGCCGCATTTCCCTTTGGGTGCCATGTGGTTGGCGAGAATACCGGGTATGATGGTCTCTTTGGTCATGGTCGGCGTAGAACCGGCGAGTGCGGCCCCAGCGGGCATTTCTGCGTTCTGGAAGTTCATTATACCACCCAGGGAAAGCGATAACTGAATTGCGAACAATGGATTGCCTACATTAAACCCAAGTAGGCGCGGAGACAAGATCCCTCAACATTGAATCACATTGAGCCGATAACCCCATTTGACTACCTTGGGGTGGCACTATCGCCCCATTTTCCGTGTTCCGACCCGAACCCCAGGACCACCATGGCCAGCTACAACCTGTCCCACCTCAAACAGCTCGAGGCCGAGTCCATCCACATCATGAGGGAGGTGGCCGCCGAATTCGACAACCCGGTCATGATGTACTCCATCGGCAAGGACTCCTCCGTCATGCTGGACCTGGCGGCCAAGGCTTTCGCGCCCGGCAAGATCCCCTTCCCGCTCCTGCACGTAGACACCCAGTGGAAATTCCAGGACATGTACCGCTTCCGCGAGGAAATCGCCAAGCGGTACGACGTCGACATTAAGGTGTGGATCAACCCCGAGGGCAAGGACGTGGTCGGCCCGGTCACCCACGGTTCGGAGAAACACACCCAGATCATGAAGACTGACGGCCTCAAGCAGGCGCTGGACCACTACGGGTACGATGCGGCTTTCGGGGGCGCCCGGCGCGACGAGGAAAAATCGCGGGCCAAGGAACGGGTCTACAGCTTCCGCAACGAGTTCCACCAGTGGGACCCCAAGAACCAGCGGCCCGAGCTGTGGAATCTCTACAACGCCAAGGTCAACAAAGGCGAATCGATCCGCGTGTTCCCCCTGTCCAACTGGACCGAGCTGGATATCTGGCTCTACCTAATGCGAGAAGGCGTGCCCATCGTGCCGCTGTACTTCGCGGCCGAGCGCCCCGTGGTCGAGCGCGACGGCATTCTCATCATGCTGGACGACGACCGCTTTCCCCTGAACGAGGGCGAAGTGCCCCAGCGCCGAAAAATCCGCTTCCGCACCCTCGGCTGCTACCCGCTGACGGGAGCCGTGGAGTCCGAGGCCGAGACCATTGAGGAAATCGTGCAGGAGATGCTGCTGACGACGACCAGCGAACGTCAGGGACGGGTCATCGATTTCGACGGTGCCGCCTCCATGGAAGAGAAGAAGAAGGATGGCTACTTCTAGCTATCGAAATACACGACCAGAAGGAAAAGCATTGAGCGACCAGGAATACAGGATCCAGGACGAAGACCTCCTCCGCGGCGACATCACCGCCTACCTGCGCAAGCACGAGACCAAGGACCTCCTGCGTCTCTTGACCTGCGGATCGGTGGACGACGGCAAGTCCACCATGATAGGCCGCCTGCTCTACGATTCGAAGATGATCTACGAGGACCAGCTGGCCGCGGTCACCCGGGACTCGAAGATCCACGGCACCACCGACGGGGACTTCGACCCCGCGCTGCTGACCGATGGACTCAAGGCCGAGCGCGAACAGGGCATCACCATCGACGTGGCCTACCGCTACTTCTCCACCGACCGCCGCAAGTTCATCATCGCCGACTGCCCCGGCCACGAGCAGTACACCCGGAACATGGCTACCGGCGCGTCGACGGCGGACCTGGCGATCATCCTCATCGACGCACGCTACGGGGTGGTCACCCAGACCAAGCGCCACAGCTTCATCTGCTCCCTGATGGGCATCAAGCACGTGGCGGTGGCCATCAACAAACTCGATCTGGTGGACTGGTCCCAAGAGATCTACGACCGGATCCGCGACGACTACAACGCCTTCGTTTCGCGTCTGGGGTTCGCCGACATCCACTTCTTTCCCATCTGCGCTCTCCACGGTGACAACGTGGTCACGCCCAGCGAGAACCTGCCCTGGTACGACGGCGCCACCCTCATGCACCACATGGAGAGCGTGAACATCGCCAGTGATCGCAACCTCATCGACATGCGCTTCCCGGTACAGTACGTATTGCGGCCCAACCTGGATTTCCGTGGCTTCAGCGGCACCGTGGCCTCGGGCGTGGTGCGGCCCGGGGACCGGGTCATGAGCCTGCCTTCACGGCAGACGTCCCGGGTCAAGTCGGTCCTGCAGAACGGTGATGTTGTCGACGAAGCGTTCGCCCCCATGGCCGTCACCCTGACCCTCGAGGACGAAATCGACGTGTCGCGCGGCGACATGCTGGCGCCCGTGAACAACGTGCCCCACATCGGCAACGAGATCGAAGCCATGGTGGTGTGGATGCATGCGGAGCCCGCCCGTCAGGG
Source organism: uncultured bacterium (assembly GCA_965363725.1). Lineage (GTDB taxonomy): Bacteria > Krumholzibacteriota > Krumholzibacteriia > LZORAL124-64-63 > LZORAL124-64-63 > JAGLCY01. The sequence continues at coordinate 9,526 of CBDTUS010000034.1, forward strand.
GCGCTCCTATCTCATCAAGCAGGCCACCAGCCTGGTGCCCGGCGTGCTGACCGAGCTGCGCTACAAGATGGACGTCAACAACCTTCGCAAGGAGGCCGGCGAGGCGAACACGCTGCAGCTCAACGAATTCGGCCGTACCCACATCACCCTGCACCGGCCCATCGCCTTTGACCCCTACGACCGCAACCGCGCCACCGGTTCGTTCATCATCATCGACCGGGTGACCAACGTCACCGTGGGCGCCGGCATGATCATCGACCGCGTTGTCCGCGATGAGCCCGTCGGCCCCAAAAGCAAGAACATCGCCGAGGCCCGGGGAACGGTTAGGCGGGAAGACCGCGAGGGTATGCTCGGCCAGAAGGGCCACACCGTGTGGCTGACCGGGTTGAGCGGCAGCGGCAAGTCGACCATCGCCTACGAGGTGGAGAGGCAGCTCGTCGAGGCCGGCCGCCTGTGCGTGGTGCTCGACGGCGACAACGTGCGCCATGGCCTGAACCGTGACCTGGGCTTCAGCGCCGATGACCGCACCGAGAATATCAGGCGCATCGCCGAGGTGGCCCGGCTCATGAACAGCTTGGGCGTGATCGCCATCACCTCATTCATCAGCCCCTACCGTAAGGACCGCCGCGACGCACGCGAGATCATCGGGGGCGCCAACTTCACCGAGGTGCACATCGACGCCTCGCTGGAAGTGTGTGAGAGCCGCGATCCCAAGGGTTTGTACAAGAAGGTGCGGGCCGGCGAGATCCCGCAGTTCACCGGCATCACCGACCCCTACGAGGTTCCCGAAAAGCCCGAGCTTCAACTTGCGACCGAAAACCTCAGCGCTGAGGATTGCGCCAAGGCGGTCGTGGCCGTGCTCGGGGATCAGGGAGTGTTGGGCACCGCCGGGGACTGAATGGCTCAACCTGGAATTTCCGGTTAACTTGTGGCGAAATCTTGTTGTTGGGTGTGACATCAGCCTGGAGTTTATATATGCACGTCAGGACCAGAGTTCTTCTTCCGGTCGTCTGCGCCGTCATCCTGTTGGCAGGCTGCAAGGACGATGACCCCGTCACTGCTCCCGGCCCCGGGCCGGGCCAGGTTCCCGACTTTTCACTGACGGATGTCAACCCCACCAGCACGACCTTCGACGAGGTCGTCTCCCCGCGCGACCACCTCCAGAAGGTATCGGCCTGGTATTTCGGGCACGCCACCTGAGGCTACTGCGTCGGCCAGTTCGGCCGGCTCGACAACATGCAGAAGGAACTCGACGCCCTGGATCTACCAGTAGCAGTTCAGATCCACGGGGTCAACCAGGCCGGTCACGAGAGCGGCAACCTGGGGGCCTGTCAGGGCAAGGATCTTCCTTGGCTGCAGGAAGTGCCGGAGCAGCCCGTATGGTCCCTGTGGTCCGTAAATTTCCGGGACGTGATCATCCTCAACGAGGACAACGAAGCAGTAGGCACCTACAACCTCACCGACAACAACCTGGGCGATACGGCAAAATATAACGCGCTGAAAAACATGCTCATCAATTTTGCCGGGGGCAACTAGCCGACCATGGAGGATTCGCCCCTGCCCATCGATCCATCCCTCCTTGAGGTCCACACTTGCCGGGACGAGGGTTTCCACCCCCAGGTGGACTTCGGCGGATGGCGCGTCGCCCTGCTCAATTTCATTGACCACCTGCTGCCGAAAAACCTGAAGGAAATGCAGCGGCACGACGAGACCGACGAGGTCTTCGTGCTCCTGAAGGGGCAGTGCATTCTGTTCGTGGGGGACGGAAAAGACACGGCGGGCATCATTCACGCGGTGGACATGGTCCCACAAAAAATCTACAACGTGAAGCGAGGCACCTGGCACAACCACACCCTGAGTGAAGACGCTTCCGTGCTGGTGGTGGAGAACCGCGACACCACCATCGACAATTCGCCGTTCTGCCAGCTGTCTCCCGAGCAGACGGCGGACATCGTCGCGGACACCCTCCGACTTTGGGCGGTCCCCGACGCCTAGTCGTCGCCCCGCAGGTAATCTCCCAACAGCCCCCGACTGTGCTCGGCCTCGTGGCAGTGGATGCAGAGATTTTCCCAGTTGGAACCGTCGGCCGGATTGTTGTTGTCGTCACCGTCGATGTGGTGGACGGTCAACTCGCGACGGTTGGCGGCCGTGAACTCCCGGGCGCACTTGGCGCAGATCATGCCGTGCATTTCCAGCGACCGCTCACGGTAGTTGAAGCCGGGTTTCCCCGGACCCTTCATGTCACGGACGCCCCGGGCGATTTCCTCGCGGGTGGGCAGACGCTCCGGCTTCGGCCGGCCGGCCTTGCGGTTGTAGGGGTTCCGGGGGGACATGATTTCTCCTCTGGTCGGTCTCGATCACAAGAATTCCGTCTCAGCTCGTGGCTTTGAGCGAGGTCACTGGTCACTTCCTCGCCGACCCATGCCGGCTTGTCGATTTCCTGATCTTCGGATTCGAGTTCGCACTCGGCCCACCGGATTCAGCCGTTTCTCCTTCGAGGAGCAGGACGGCAAGGTCGGCTTGCAGGTCCGGAAAATCATCATCCTGCACTAGGGTCCGGCCCGCCCACTAGGCCTCCCCCGAATGTGCCTGAACCACCTGGTTTTCATCCCCGATCGGGATCGTCCGCAGGAACGATCCGAATTCGGTGACCTCCTCCATGCGGCACGACCATACCAGCTTCCCGTCGTGGACCGTAATATCCGGGCAGCCGTCGCACATGCTCTGGTCACCGTTGGCCATGAAATCCACGGGCTGGATGAACATGATGGTCTGCAGATGGGACCGCTCGAACATCCGCAGGGGGTTGCGCAAAACCGACCCCCACCAATTGCGCAGGGCCTTGCGGGTGTGCGGATCGAACAGGGAGAACAGCAGCATGGCCCGGCGCCCGTGCCGACTCTCGTTAGGAGAGACATAGGACAGGTAGCGCCCGGTCTTGAGGTGGTACAGGGACATCGCCAGTTCCGCGAATTTCGGCCCGGTGTAGCCGTGAATCCGCTTGCGGTTGCCGATGCGCTGGGTCATCAGCCATTTCATGGCCGCCGGATCATGGGTGCCGTTCAGGTAGGCCGAGGGCATGAAGTCGGGATCGACCTCCTCCCGGGCCTTGGCCACCAGTTCCCGTGAGCCGATGGTAATGATCCGGTTCTTGTCCGAATGGTAAAGAACCTCGTCCCGTTGAACCTCCTGGTCCCCCGCCATCCACTTGAAGGGCATGTCCGGCACAATATGTCGGAAGCAGATGAAGACCATCGTCTGCACGATGTCCATGTGGTCCTGGGCCCACTTGATCATCCCCGGCACGTACTGGAGATTCTCCTGGTAGATCGTGGCGTTGAAGGAGCAGGCGATTCCCCCGATTTCGGCCACCATGGTGGCAAAGTGCAGCCGCAGTTCGTTGAGCTCCAGCTCGTTCATGCCGTTCCACTTGCCCGATCGCCCCTGGCCGCTGTCGACGTGGAAGGTGAACCCGAACAGACCCGCCTCTTTCAGCTGCCTCAGCAATGGTTCATCGAGGGCCTTGCCATTGGTATTGAGGATGGGCTTCCAGCCCCGACCCTTGATCTCGGCCACCAGTTCGACGATCTGTGGATACAAGAGGGGATCCCCGCCGGCAATCGAAATGCAGTCCGACTTGCGCTGGGCCTGGAACACATCCAGGTCGGACATCACCTCGTCGAACGGCTTGTGCGCGTCCTTCCGGTTTTCCCGGTAGCAGCCGTCGCACTGGAGATTGCACTCGGCCGTCGGCTCCAGCCAGGAAATGGCGTTGTCGGCCAGCGTCCAGGGAAAACGGTAGAGATCATTGTGATTGATGGTGGTGGTGTTCACGGCCTTACCTCTCGCATTCGAACTGGTCGTACCCAATATTCTCCGTCAACTCGAGAAAGGGCCCTGAGAGGATCGCCGCACCGCCCTTTTTTCGACCCGGCCATGGGGTGGATCCTAACATGTTTTTCGTCTATAGTGCCCTTGATTACCATCAATATCAATCCCTGTGCCCGAACCGGAATTTTCAGGCAACGACACATAACATGTTGTATTTTTGACAGTTATAATGCCGGCAGGCTTTCCCGGCAACATATGGTTTTTCCGATTGGTTATTCGATGACATACATGATCGTGTTCAAAAATGAACAAGATCATATCCTCGGTTTCGGCCGGCCACCACCGGGCTCCGGACAATCAAAAAGGGGCCCCAGGGGGCCCCTGTCTCCAGATGGAGTTCCAAGTTCCTACAGCATCTCCGTCAGCGTCCCGATCATTTCCTCCACGACCGGCCGTAGAATATCTCCGTAACTCTGTGTGTTGATCCGGCGCCAGTTGTCCTTCAGTCCCGGCATGGCCCTGGCGGCCATTTCGGAAAGGTCGGACTGGCCCTGGTCCGACAGGTCACCCTGGGTCTTGCGGAGGTTCTCGAATTCCTCGTTGATTCCCTCGAGAACGGGCAGGGCATCCTCGGCTGTCGGCCTGGAGGTGACTCCCGAGAGAGTGGCGGCGGTCCGGTCGAGCAGGCTCTGCATCAGGTCGCCGGCGCTCAATCCTCCCCTTTCCAGTTCGTGGGGCTTGTTTCCGCCGCAACCGGCAAACAGAGCGATGATGGACAACGCGACCATGACGGTGAGACTCAAACGGATCTTCATGGGTTTCCCTCCGGAGTGGGTTGGGCAATTTTGCCAAAGGCTACCGCAGAAGCGCGATTTTTTCGACCATGGCGTTCATCGACGGGCCCAGGATCTTTTTCAGGCCACCCATCTCGTTGATTCTGGCGGCCATGTTCTCGATTTCCGGCAGAGCTTTCTGGGCCTTCTTGGACATTTCGGCGCGGCCTTTTTCCGACATCTTGGGAACATGGTAGATCAGGTCGTCGAAATCATCGTTGATGGCCTGCAGCTGGGGAACGGCCGCCTCGGCGGTCTCCATGCTGTTGACGCCGCCCAGGGCACGCATGGTCCGGGACAGCAGGCCGTCCAGCATGTCCCCGGTGTTGATGCCACCGAGTTCCATGTCCTGGCTGTTGCCGCCACCGCAGGCGGCCAGGCCGAGCAGCAGGGCCAGGCCCAGGGTGATGGGGGCGATCCTGAGGTATTTCATCAGTGCTCCTTGGTCTGAACGGTCGATTCGATTTCAGGCTGGTGATCTTAGGAATACCCACGGGAAATGTCCACCCCTCACCGCAAGGTCGCCGTATTGTGTCATTCTTCGGCCCATGGTACTTTTGCCGGGCTTGAAATTGACAGGCGCCAATCGATGAAAGGTACTCCATGCACCGATATCTTCTAGCTGTCACCTTTTTTGTTCTGACCTGGGCCGGGACCGGCCCCGCCGGGGCCTGCACCAATTTCATCGCCACCAAAGGCGCCACCGTCGATGGCTCGGTCATGGTCACCTACACCTGCGACGGGGAATTCCATCCGCACCTGGCCCTCTACGCGGCCGCTGACCACGAACCAGGCGCCATGGAAACACTCACGCACTGGTCGGGAGAGACCCTCGGAGAAATTCCTTTGCCGGCACATACCTACCAGGTTGTCAAACTGATGAACGAGCACCAGGTGACCATCGCCGAAACCACCACCGGCGGCCGCGAGGAACTGGTCAACCCCGAGGGCATGCTCGACTACTGGACCCTGATGCGGCTGGTCCTCCAGCGATCCGCCACGGGTCGCGAAGCCGTCGAAGTGATGGGAAATCTGGTCGCCGAACACGGCTACCGCAGCAGCGGGGAATCCTTCTACATCGGCGACCCCGACGAAGCCTGGGTTGTGGAAATGGTCGGGCCCGGGCCCGGCGCAGACGGCGCCCACTGGGTGGCCTTGCGCGTGCCGGAGGGATACGTGGTCGCCCATGCGAATCTCGGGCGCATCGACACCTTCGATCGCGACGACAAGGAGAACTGCCTGGCTTCCCCGGGCATGGAAAAATTTGCCACGGACAGCGGCTGGTACGATCCGGACGGCGGCGAACAGTTCAGCTGGCGCAAAGCCTTTCACCCCACCACTCCCCAGCAGCTGCGCTACACCGAAACCCGGGTGTGGAGCCTCTATCGCCGCTGTGCTCCCTCCCAGGACTGGCCCATGGACTACCACCGCGGCGTCGAGGGCGCCGAGCCCCTCCCGCTTTGGATCAAACCCGAAAAGAAGCTCGCCGTGGCCGACGTCTTCGACCTGATGCGCGACCACTACGAAGGCACCGAACTGGACATGACCCAGGGCGTCGACGCCGGGCCCTTCGGCACCCCCAACCGCTGGCGCCCCATGGCTTGGGAAGTCGATGGCCAGGCCTACACCTGGGAACGCCCCATCTCCACCCAGCAGACCGGCTTTTCCATGGTCACCCAGTCGCGGAACTGGCTGCCTGATGCGGTCGGCGGCCTGACCTGGTACGGGGTGGACGACACCTACTTCACCTGTTATGTGCCCCTGTACTGCGGGATCCAGTCGGTACCAGAATCCTTCAACACCGGGAGTCTGGGCAAGTTCGGCTGGGATTCGGCCTGGTGGGTCTTCAACTTTGTGTCCAATTTCGCCAATCTGAAATACGAATACATGATCCAGGATATCGCCATCGTCCAGGCCGAGCTGGAGGGCGACTTCCTGGACCTGCAGCCGGCCGTGGAAAAAACGGCTGTCGAACTGGCGGGATCCGATCCCGCCCTGATGTCACGCTACTTGACCGACTACTCGGTCACCCACGCCGAGGCCGTGGTCGACAAGTGGCGCGACCTGGGTGAATATCTGCTGACCAAGTACAATGACGGCTACGTGAAGGACCCAAACGGCCGCGTGCAGGAAAAGGGGTATCCCGAAGCCTGGTTGCGCGCCATTATTGAACAGCATCCCGACCGCTTCCTGTTGCCGAAGCAGGATTCCGGCACCGTCCAAGAACCCGAAGACTACTAAGGAGAGTGGCATGGTAAAGCGCGTCCTGATCACGGTGATCCTGGTCCTGCTGGCCGCGGGGATGGCCTGGGGTACCGAGAACCGATTCGAGATGCCAGCGGACATGCAGAAACTCATGCCCGCCGACCCGGTGTTCATCATGGCCGTCACCTCGGTGAACGATCTGGACCGTCAATGGCGGGCCATCGAAGAGATGATGGATGACGGCCACAGCGCCGAGCGCGTCGACATTGTCGGCATGCTCAGCAAGGAGCTGCCCCAGTTCGCCGAATACGCCGACCTCGATCGGCCCCTGGCGGTGGCCATGGGTCTGCCGGCGCTCATGGGGGGGCAGAAACCTCCAATCACCTTCATCGTACCGCTCAGCGAATCGTTCAACGATCAAGTGAAGGAGGAAATGGAGGCCGAGGAAATGCTCCACTTTTTCGAGGGCGACTACGTGGCCTTTTCCATGGACCCGGCGTTTACTCCTTCGGGCCGGGCTCCTGAACTCGCGGCGGCCTTGAAGGCCGGATTCGTCACCGCCACGCTCGACCTGGACGCGGTTCTTCAATCCTACCGCCCTCTGGCGGATATGGGCCTCGACTCCATGGGCAATTCCCCCGCCGTCGCTGACACGGCCGGCGGCGCAGAAGATGCGGCTCCCCCAGCAGTCAATGCGGAAGAAATCCGGGCCATGCAGGACATGGCCAGGGCCATCATGGATTCGGCCCGCCGACTCGACATGGCCCTGCAGATCGAAGACGATGCCCTGACCCTTGTCACAGGATTTTCCGTCCACCAGGGAAGCCCCCTGGACCCGGGACCCCAGCCCGAATTCGAACAGGCCCTCCAGTTGACCCGGTTGCTACCCGCGGGAGGCCACATCCTGCAGGCCATGGCCCTGGACCAGACCCGGCAGTTTGAAATTTTCCGGCCCTTCTACATCGCCACCACGGAGAAGGAAATCGCCAAGATGGAGGCCGAGCAGGGTGAAGCCTACCGCGCCTGGGTCCAGTCCTACCTGGATTCCGTGGACCTGTTCGCCAACCCTTTGGCCGCGTCGATCCGTATGGACGGCGAAATGGTGGTCGCCAACATGGTCATGGAATGCCCTGACGCCGCAGCCGCCCTCGACCGGTTCGCGGAACTGTTCGACGGCCTGACCGCGGCCGACATCGGCCTCGGACTGAAAAAAATGCCCACCGGCAAGGTGGCGGGCGTCGAGGTGCGGAGCTGGACCGTCACCTACGATGCGGAAAAGCTGGCGGGGTATTCCCAGGAGCCCCGGAGTCCGCACCTGAGCGGCGCCGGCAGCATGCAGGCCGAGCAGATGATTGCCGTATTGCGCAAGGTCACCCCCAACGTCAACATGGCCGCCCGGGGCGACTATCTGGTTTTCAGCGCCGACCCCAACACGTCCAACCTGTCCCACATGATCCAGCTGGCCGGACAACGGCGCGGCGCCGCAATCCCCGAAGTCGCGGCCGCCGCCGCGGCCGCCGGCCCCTTCTGCCAGCAGGTGGTCACCGGCGATCTGATGTCCATCCTGACCTGGGTGACCGAGTGGATGGAAGAGCTCGAGGACGAAGAATACGCCGCCGTCAAGGGCAACCCCATCCCCTTCACCATTGCCTATACCATTGAGGACGCCGACTACGGGGCGGACTGGACCATGGACATGCCCGCCGTGCAACGCCTGGTGAAAGCCGTCCAGGATATTGAGGCCCAACATGACGACCAAGATGATGACCAAGGTGACGAAGAGGAAGTAGAGACCGAGATTTCCGACTGACCGGGTGGCGTAGGATAGGAGTGATTTTTCGGTCCTGATCTGCATATTGCCAGTCCATGGACGTCATGGAGGTCCCGGAGCCAAGGATGGCGGAGGGGCCGGAATGCCGAGGGGGGCAGCGACACGATGTCGCTGCCCCCCGTTCCATGGTACCGGCAATATGCAGATCAGGACCGAAAAACCACCCCTACTCCCCGTGACACTCCGAGCAGTTCGTTTCCTTCCACTCCTCCCCGATATCCTCGGGATGCACATACTCCACGCTGTCGAGCGAAACCAGGGTCTCTCCCGACTTGCGTTCCTGCGCAACGATCGTGTGACACACGTTGCAATCGCGCGACAGCGTCTCGCCTTCATCGGTCTGGTGCTGTCCACCGTGGCAGCGGAAGCATCCCGGCGAATTCAGATGCCCGATATGGTCGGGAAAGTTCTTCCAGCTCACCTTCATCTCAGGGAAGATGTTGACCGAAAACAGCCGCTGGGCGGTGCTGATGGCCGCGGTGATGTCATCGGCCCGGGAGGCTGCAAGGTCGGGATGATCCTCGGCAAAGTGTTTATTAACACCCTCTTCAATGGCCGCCAGGGCATCCTCGGTCGTCTCGTAATCTTCGCTCATCAGTTCGACCAGAAGCCATTTGATGTCCGGCAGGTCGTCCTTGATCTGATTCAAGGTCATGGCGCGGTTGATGAGAGTGCCCGGCGGATTATAGTGGTGGGTCGGGCGGTTGTGGCAGTCGATGCAGTCCATCTTGCGGATTTCGTGATCAGGCAGATCCTCTTCGCTGAAATCGGCATCGACATTGCGGAAGACCCTGACCGTTCCGTCGGGCCTGGTGGAACGAACCCAGGGAATTTCGAGGCGTTTCTCATCCGTGGCCACGTATTCGATGGTGTTGTTGATGTTCATGTGCCAGTGGATACCCTTGGCCGGGCCATCCTCACCCCCGCCGCCGATCTTCATCAGCATCTGCAGCTTCCAGTGGGCATTGTCCTCATCGTAGCCGAAATAATCGTTGATGACCAGTTTGTCATTGTAGAAATGCGCCGGCCAGTGGCACTGCTCGCAGGTGTCCCGCGAGGGGCGCAGATTTTTTATCGGCGTGTGGATGGGCCGGGGCACCTTGTCGAACAACACGGCGTAGACCTGGTACAGACCGGAAATCTTGGCTTTCACGAACCATTCGGCCCCCGACCCGATATGACACTTCACGCAGCCGACCCTCGCATGAGGCGACACCGAATAGGCCGTGTACTCGGGTTTCATCTCCACGTGGCAGACCGTGCCGCAGAAGGCATCGCTCTCGGTGTATTCGAAGGCCTGGTAGCTGCCGAAGGCGGTCAGGGCCAGGAACAGGACGAAGCCCCCGCCCACCAGGACCGTAGCCCGGAAGTGCGTCGCGTTGTTGAAGTCGATCTTGGGCAGCTGCTCCGTGCTCGACAGTCCCAGACGACGGCGGCGCTGCTGTCGCAGGACTCCGATAGCCGCAATCGCCAAACCGATGACCAGGAAGGCCGGCAGGATCAGGAAGGCAATGATGCCCACATAGGGACTGTGGGAGTCCGCGAAATACTCCAGGGCCATCATGAACAGGATCAGGAACAGGCTGATGCCCGCGATGGCCGTGCCAATCATCGAAATCAGGTTGTAGTAGGATGCGGGCAGACGCTTTTTCCGGGGGGCGGGATTTTTCTGGTCGGTCACGGAAATCCTCCAGGGACAGGGTGCCTGTCAAACTTAGAACAGGGTACCAGTAACTCCCAGTGAAAAAAAGGATTTCGGGCGATGTTGAATATCATAATCGGTTTGACACCGCGCCCTCCAGAGGGCCTGTCCCACTGCCACCCTGAAAGGGTGCTTCCGCATTCTGGATGACCACCCGGTACCCTTCGGGATCCTCGAACGTCCGGCCCCGGGCGTTCCAGTAGGGATTCCAGGACGCGACGGGACGGAATCCGGCGGCGGCCATTTTTTCGCAGACCCGCATCCAGGCGTTGCGCTGGGGATGGTAGAAAACCAGGAGGTTGTCCTTGGATGGCGCGAGGCCGGCGGGGTGCCCGGCCTGGTGGGTGAACTCGATCTGGTAGGGCAGGTCCCATTTTCCCAGGATCACGCCGTCGAAGCCGTCGTGGTCATCGAACTGGCCCAGGATCTCCAGGCCCAGTCCGTCGCGGTACATCCGGACGGTGCCTTCGAGATCGTCCGTGGGACGGGCCACGCGCAGGATGATCATGTCGCCTCCTGTTGCCACCATTTTGGGAACCCGAAATTTTGAGATACATTCAGAAAATTAACATCGAATTTTTTTTGCGAGACCCGAGGTCAGGAATAGTCACCGCGCCTGAAGATCCAGAACCCGGCCCCCGCGCTCACCATCCCCAGCAGGATGGGATAGGTCATGGCCCACGCCAGATAACCCTTTTGGCCGAAGTTGTCCAAGATCACGTAGGCCGAGGGCCCCAGGAGGACCAGCTGGGGGTCGAAAAGGAGCATGGAGGCCGTCCGGAATGCCTGCAGGGGATTGACCAGGGCGATCGCCACTGCGGATTCCGCCGGCAAGCCTTCCTGGATGAGGGCCCCCAGCAGGATGAGGTCCAGAAAGAGAAGAAGAAAGAGCCAGATGGTGAAAGCCGCCCCCTGGGCGACGTCCGTCGATCGGGACAGGGTGGAGATCAGCATTCCGAAGCCGAGAAAACACCAGGCCAGCGAGGCGAGCAGGCCCGTGTAGAACAGGACCTGGAACCAGGGAATCTCCACGCCCTGGATCAGGCCCCAGATGACCGCCGCCGCCATGGCGCCAAATACGGGCAGAAAGACCACCAGGTACCGGCCGATCAGTTTGCCCCAATACCAGGATCCGATTCCCACGGGAAGGGACAGGATATATTCGAATACTCCTGCTTCGCGATCACCAACCACCGAACGCACGGTGGTAATGAGCATGAATATGGGCAGGATTGCCATGGTGATCTGCAGGTACGTCACCAACATCCGGGACAGGCCCGTGAAGCCCATGATGCGAGATTCCGTCAGCCCTGAGGCGAACAGGCCGACCATCAGGCCGCCAAAAACAAGCGCATAGACAAGAAACCACCGCGCCCGTAGCGACTCGGCGATATCAGCCCGGGCCATCTGGAAAAGTTGCTTCAAGGCAGGTCCTTTTTTTTGATTGCCACAGCCCTATGGACCGCCCGCCTGGCCCTGACGGTTCTCACGTGTCCGAACTACCCGAACCGCCTGGTCATAAGTCAGGGTCCCCTCCTTGGCTTCAGAACCACCTACGGCTCCAAGTCCAAAATCCATGGGGGTGATGAAACCGGTTCGGAACCCAGAGGCGCGGGCATCCAGCCACTCCCCCGTTCCCGAATCGGTGACCCAGATCTCCGTGCGAGGATCGTCACGCCAGGGTTGTTCATCCAGCCAGAGGACGGCGCACCCGAAATCGTCAAAGAAGTGGAGTTTGGTCTTTCGTTCGGACGGCCCTCCGCGAACCTGCGCCGAGAAGTGCCGGTCGCTGACGGACATGATGCACCTTTCGCAGGACACCTTGTCCCAGCGCACTTCGCCCGGGCCGGTTTCCTGTCCGCCCGAGCAGGCAGCCAAAAGGGCCAGGAGAACAACTCCGACGAAAAGGCGGAGGTCAGGCACTATTTTCACGGCGGACCTCCTTCATTTCAATTCCCTGCAGCAGCCCCGCGTACCGCGACAACATCCCCAGAAAGCGGAGTCGGTCAGGTCCTGCCACCCGGCCGCGCCAGGTCCTGCCATCCTCCCCCGCGGAAAAATCCCACGCGGTGACGGCCTCGGCAAAAGCCGGATTCGGCTCCGCCAGGGTGATCGTGCATTCGAGCACGCTGGCCATGTCCACCTGATCGTCCACGTGGTCGTCCAGGACGATGCGGCCCCGGTCCAGTTCCACCACCCGATTCACCAGGGCCGCCACCTCATCCAGCCGATGGCTGGAGATGATCATCGAGACACTCTCGCGGCGTTCGGCCAGCAGGGCGAACAAGACCTGACGGGCTGCCGGATCGAGGTTGGCCGCCGGTTCGTCCATCACCAGCAGATCGGCCTCGCGTCCCAGGGCGATGCCGATAAGGAGCTTCTGCTTTTCTCCGCCGGAAAGCTTGACGAAGGGCCTGCGCTTCAACTCGTTGATGTTCAAACCGAGTCGTTCGGCAATCTCGGTCATGCGGGCGGGATCGCTGCCGCACAGCTGGGCCGCGAAATCGATCAAGGGGCCGACCGCCATCTTCAGGGGCGGCGGCAACTGGGGCACGAACCCGATGCGTCCCAGAACGGTGCAACGATGGGCACGCGGGTCCAGCCCATTCACCGTGACGACGCCCTCATGGGTGTACTCGCCCAGCAGGCAGCGGATCATCGTCGTCTTGCCGGCACCGTTGGACCCGACCAGCGCGATGCGGTCACCTGCTTTTATTTCCAGGTCCAGGCCCTTCAGAACATGGGTTCGGCGGAAGGACTTCTGCAGCTGTTCGAAACGAATCACTTGAGTTTACCCAGTCCCTTGAAGGTGAAGGACAGCGCATCGGTGGGGCAGACATCCATGCAGAGGCCGCAGCGGGTACAGTCCGCCCCGAGGTCGGTGTCCACTTCTTTGGCCCTTCCCTTGATCGTGCTGTCGAGCACGTGGGGCACCAGACACACCTGCCGACAGGCGCCGTCGTTGAAGCACTTGCCCACATTGTGGGTCACCTTCAGGGGCGATACCGCGCCGACCAGCCCGTAGGTCAGGCCGATGGGACAGGCGTACCGGCACCAGGCCCGCCGCGAATAGAGAATTTCGAACAGCAGCAGGGCCAGGACCCACGCCAAGGCCAGGCCGGGGCCGTAGATAAGGGCTCGGCTGAGGATCCCCGTCGGGGAGATGGTTTCATACACCGTGTAGCTCATGGCGAAAGCCAGCAGGGCGAAGGTCAGCCACAGCCAGGTACGCGCCCGCCGGTCGAAGGGGTGGTTCTTGACCAGCTTCCTTTTGACGAGTTTGAGATGGAGCATCTCCGCCCACTCGGCCAGCAGGTGGTAGGGACAGACCCAGGAGCAGAAAGTGCGCCCCCCCAGGAGCCACCACAGGATGAGGATGGTGACCACCCCGATCAGCAGGTTGATCAGAACCTGCTTGTAGGCCAGCATCACCTGAAGAGCGGCGTTGAGATCGGCCATGTGGAATCCCACGAACCGCGACCCGGTCAGGGCCCCTTCCACCAGTTGAATATCCAGCCAATAGGAAAGGACGAACAGCAGATTGACCCCGATCAGGACGGCCCAGCGTCGGCGGCGCCATTTTTTGGCACCAGCCGCCTTCTTCGCCCGTTCGGCCCGGATATGCACATGCAACTCACGAGTCAGTTTTTCGGCTTGCCCTTCATGCACCGCCCGGGCCTGAGCCGAAATCTCCTCGGGCGAGGGTTTCGTCGGAGTCTTTCCCAACAGGACCGCAATCGAATTCACCAATTCCTTCACGCGTGGCCTCCCCTTTGGGAAAGGTCCATGTCGAACACGGAAGGTTCGGCCGGGCAGATCATTTCGCAGACCCCGCAGCCGACGCAGCCGGCCAGGACCTCTGGCGAAAAAGTCCTGCGCCCTTCAATAACCCCGTTTTCGACGAGGCGGATGGCGGGCCGGGGCGGACACTGGTTCGGATCACCGGCGGGAGGGTTGCCCGCGTCGCACTGGGCGATCCGAATCTCGATGGGACACTGACGCACACAGAGATCGCAGACCTCCAGGTCATAGGGATGTTCCCTGACCGGGACCGGGTTCCAGCGGTCGATCTCCTCGTAGCGGAGAACCCCTTCGAAATCAGCCCCGCGAGCCAAACCCCGGAATCCTTCACCGCGCGTCGCCAGGCAAACTTTCGGGCGGGCGACACGGGCGACCGCCATTCTGGCCTCATGGGGGTAGTTGAGGTGGTGGGTGAGCGCTCCGGTCGGACAGGCCAGCACGCACTGCAGGCCATCGCAGGAAAAGTCACAGGCCTGCCGCCTGGGATCGATCCAGGGTGTCCCCACGCCGACGCCATCGGTGAGGTCGGACAACTTGATCGCTTCGACCGGACACACCTGGACACATTGCCCACACTTGATGCAGGAAGCCAGGAACTCGTCCTCGGGCAGGGCGCCCGGGGGTCGCAATTTTTTTACCCAGCCACGCACGGCCGGCAGAACGCCCAGCAGGGAAGCTCCCACCAAACCACCGGCCATGACCAGGGACCGCAGAAATTTGCGACGACTTGATTTGGTCGGAGCCGATGCCGGTGATGTTTTCTTCTGTTCCATTATGTCGGGCACGTCGATTCAGGGAGCGGCGATTGCTCCGCCCCTGGTCTCCATGCCCGCCTCCTCTTTGTTCAGCTTAGGTGCCGTGTCCCTGACCAGCAAACGGGGCTCGGTGAAGGGAGCCAGTCGCTCCAAAAAATCCAGGGTTTCCAACAGGGGAGACCCCTTGAAGAACTGGGCGTAGGGAGCATCCTTCCAGAGGCGATCCGCGTAGGCATGGATCTCGTGCGGGGTGTCTCCGATACCGTCCCGGTTCTGGTCGAATCCCTGGTAGTCGCTCCAGTAGTTGCCC
>CBDTUS010000035.1:0-24689 GCA_965363725.1 uncultured bacterium
GGTACTCGGGGCCGAGGTCGGCCAGGGTGAAGGGTCCGGTGAAGATATCCGTCGGGCGCGGAGGATCGAGGATGTCCACGTCCACGAAGATGGCCTGGATGCCGCCGGGGTCCTCCGTGACCGCCGACAGCGAAATTTCGGTATTCGGGGTCACGTAGTAGCCGTCACGGAACAGGGCCCCGACCGGGTCGAGGGACAGTGTCGTGGCCGGCGGCCCGATGACTTCGAGCAGGATCACCGTCGAAAGCAGCTCGCCGCTGACGGCCTGCAGGCGGATGTCCTGGGTCCCGAACTCGTGGACCGACAGCTCCACGCTGCCACGGCCCGCGATGTCCGCGATCATGGCGAAGATCTGGGCCTTGGTGCTGCCCAGTCCGCCGTCGCCGTTGATCACCTGGACCTCCAGAGGCACGTCGCGCACGGGGTTGCCCACCGCGTCGGTGGTCCGCACGTGGACCATGACCGAATCGTTTGGTCGCAGAGGGAAGTCCAGCTCATGGCCGGGAATATCCTCGACCCAGAGATCGACCACCGCCGCGGGCGCCGGCAGAACGACGATGACGCCGCTGTAGGCCAGTTCCCCGGTGCCGTCGGTCACGCGCAGGTAGATATTCTCCGCCCGGTCGTAACTCTGGCTGTAGAAGGTGTGGATCCCCCCGCTGGTCGTGCCGACCGAATCGGCCAGGACACCGGCGGGATTAAGTCCCCAGTCCGGCCGCGGCGAGTTGCCGCTGAACGCCGTCAGGGCAAAGTTGCGATCGTCGCTGGTGACCAGCTGGCCCGTGACGATGTCGACCCGCTGGACCGACATCTCGAACGGCATACCCGCGATGACCGTATCGGGGGCCACGATGGCGTACATCACGCCTTCTGGCACCACGGTCAACGGATCACTGAACGACTCACGGCCGCGGTCGTCGCGCACGCGGACCACGATCTGCTCGCTGATGGCATAGTGCTGACCGCTGATCACGGCCTCGCCGCCGACCAGCGTTCCGGTTTCGATACCGAGGGAGCCATGGGCGCCGCTGCGGTCGGCCAGCAGGGCCGTCATTTCGAAGTCACCGCCGGCGTCGATCCGCTCGCCCGTCTCCGGATTGACCAGCCTGATGGTCAAGGTGAAGGTCGACGGCGGTCCCGCCGTCACCGTGGGCGGATCCGGCAGGATGATCTGGTACACGGCCTCGTTGACCGGAATGTCCACGCGGCCCGAACTGACCGACGGGTGCTCCGGATCGGTGGCGAAAACGGCCACCATGCCCGGATTGCCCAGGACCACTTCGACGTCGCGGCTGCCGTTGATGAACGGCGCCCCCTCGTCGGCGGGATCGACCAGATCGAGCTGGCCCCCGGAGCTGCTCAGGGTGATGGCGCCGTCGACGACGTCGTCGGCCAGGTTCCAGTACTGGTCCACCGCCCGCGCCGTCAGCATGAAGGGCACTTCGGCCTGCTGGGTGAGCGGCTCGCCGTCCTTGCCGTTGCCCGAAAGGGCGCCCGGCTGCGGTGTCTCGCCAGGAGCCACCAGCTGGATGCGTTTGAAGCCGTCCGCCATCACCAGACAGGTGTTGCTGATCCCTGTGATCCCGGTGTCGTCGGCGACCTGGACGAAGATTTCCTCGGCCGTGCTGTAGGCCTGGTGAATGGTCTGTATACCGCCCGCCAGAATGCCCTGGACCACTTCGATCGCCCCGGTGCCGACCAGGCCGGTCTGGGCGCTCATGACCGTAATATTGAACAACCGGTCCTGGGTCATGACCCGTTCGCCGGTGTTGCTGTCCAGCAGCTCGACCACCAGCGGGAAGGTCGATGGCGGACCCACCACGGCGGTGTCCGGAATGGTCACCGAGAAGTAGAGACCACCGCTATCCATGGCGATGACATCACTGAAGGCCTCGCGCCCGAAGTCGTCGGTCACGCGGATGATGATGTCTTCCACGGTGCTGTAACTCTGGGTGTTCAGGACCGCCACGCCACCCACGAGCTGGGTCTGGTCGATGCCGAGGGTGCCGTTGGCGGCGCCCCGGTTGGGCAGCAGCGGGGTCAGGAACACGCGGTTCATGGCTGTCGGCACCACGTTGCCCGACACCGGATCAATGAGCTTGATGGTGACCTGGAAACCAGGCACCGGGCCCGTCGAAGCGGTCGCCGGCACGGTGATCTCGTATTCATAGGGGGGATCGACCGGGATGTGGCTCGACTGCGAAGGTCTGGCCAGATCGTCCTCGTCGTAGACGGTCACCGAAACGGTGCCCTCGTCGGTCAGATAACCGTAGAAGGTCCGCCGGCCGTTCACGAAGGGAACGTAGTTTTCCTGGGGATTGCCCGGGTCGCTGAAGCTGTTGTCGCTGGCGACCAGGCGCAGGGTCCCGCTGTTGGTGGTGTCGGCCAGGTTCCAGTACTGGTCCACGGATCGGACGGTCACGGGGAAAAGTTCGCCCGAACGCTGAACGTCCGGAGTGCCGCTCTTGCCGGAGCCCTCGAAGGCCGGGATGCCCGCTTCGGTGACTTCGCCCGGCGCTACGATCTGCAGCCGCTTGTAACCGTCGGCCAGGATGGCAAACACGGGACTCGAGCCCGAAAGCCCGGTCGTGTCCGTCACCGTGACGTAGATGTTCTCGGCGCGGGTGTAGGTCTGCTGGAAATTGATGACGCCGTGGTCCAGCCGCTGGCTGGTGGTCCCGGCGGTGCCGAGACCGACCCCGCCCAGGGCCGACATGACCGCGACGTTGAGCCGCCGGTCCGCGTCGACGATGGTGTGGGTGTCCACGTCACGCAAAACCACGCCCACCGGGAAAGCGGCCGGAGGGCCGACCCGCGGCTGAGTCTCGGTGTCCACGGTCACCACGTATTCCAGGCCGTTGGGCAGCATGGAGATGGTCGAGCTGTAGCTGGAGCGTCCGGCGGTGTCGGTCACCAGCAGGACGATGTCCTCGACGGTGTCGTAGGCCTGCCCGCTGATGGTCACCGTGCCGCTGGAGAGCTGGCCGCTGGTGATCAGCAGGGTGCTGCTGGCCGGTTCGAGGTTGCTGCGCAGGGCGCTGACGTTGAACCAGTTGTTGGCCGTGGGCATGGGGTCGCCGTTCTCGTCGACCAGGCTCACGTCGAAACTGAAAGTCTGGGGCGGACCCACGAAGGCCGTCGCCGGAGTGGTGATCTGATAGGTCGCACCCCGTTGCAGCTCCACGGTGACCTGCTGGCCGGTGACATCGGTATGGTCCAGCGCGCTGCCGGCCAGGGTGACGAAACCGGTCGAGGTCAAGAACAGCGGCATGGTGATTTCCCCGGCGACGAGCTGCTGCCCGTTGTTGAGCGGGTTCGTCGGCGTGATGGAATCGTCGCTGCTGGCGATCCACACGTGCTCGCTGCTGTTGTTCACCTGGTTCCAGAACTGATCGACCGCGCGGATGCGCACGTCGAACTCGAGACTGGAGGTCTGCGGGACCGGTGTGCCGATCTTGCCGTCCGGCTCGGGGCCGCCCGGCTGGGCCGCCTCGCCCGGCAGCAGGACCATGAGCCGGTCCAGAATCGCCGGCGTCGCCTCGATGGTGCTCAGATCCTCGATGGCCGGCGTGATCAGGTCCGCGCCGCGCAGGGCGTGGGCCGTCGCCGTCCGCAGGAACAGGTCGTAGTTGGCCCTGCCCTCCGGATCCAGCGGCGTGTCGTTGGGCGTGATCATCTGGAAGTAGTTGTCGCTCGTGAAGTGGATCTGCGGCTGCACCGGGACCTGGTTCCACCAGGCGTCCGTCGCTATCACGGTGGCCACGATGGGGTCGCCAGCGACCACCGGAAGCGGTGTGCCCACCTTGCCCGGCGCGATGCCCGGGGTGTGGGTCTCGCCCGGGAGCAGGATGACCATATCGGCGTAGTCCTGGGCCTCGGCGAACACCACGAAGGTGTTGCTGCTGTCGGTATTGGCGTAGGTGTCTTCACGCGCGTACAGGCGAACGTCGGTGCCCGTGCGGGTGATCTGGATGGGACCGCGCCAACTGCCCTGGTAGGTGCCGCTGCCCAGTCCGTTGCCCAGATCGATGGACACGGGGTTCAGGATGCCCGAACCGTGGTTCACGTACAGGGTCACGTTCTCGGTGTAGTCGTTCACGTGGTTGCCAAAGACGTCGCGCGCCACCACCGTCACGTTGGGCAGCAGGGAGCCGGCCCGGAAGTCCGGGATGTCCGACAGCACGTCGTTGGGCGTGGGATTGGTTCGGTTGTTGATGCCGATATCGAAATAGTCGATGACCCCGGCCTTGACCGGGATCGAGGCGAAGGCGGTCACGGCGCTGCCGTTGTCGTCGACCCGCACGGTCTGGTGGTTGGGGTCGGCCAGGGTGATCAAGGTCACCTGGAAATCGCCCGCGTTGTCCGCGATGGACTGCGGGTTGCCCGGCAGCACGGCCGCGCCGTCACTGCTGGAGAAGTCCATGTTCACGGGCAGGGCCGGATCCAGGTCGCTGATCGGATTCCAGTAGGCGTCCGTGGCGAAGACACGCACGTCGAAGGGCACTCCGGCGTCCTGCACCGAGGAGTTCCCCACCTTGCCGTCATCCTCGATGGTATCGAAGATGCCGGGGTCGAGAGTTTCGCCCGGGGCCTCGACGACCATGCGGGCGTAGGAGTCCGGCGATACCTGGACCGCGCTGGAGTTGTTGGGATCGATGCCGCTCGACACGGCCTGCAGGTACTGGGCCTGGTCGGCCGAACGCAGCACGATCCGGGCGTCGGTGGCGTTGCTGATGGTCATGACGTTGCCGGGGTAGTCCGGCATCTCGAACCAGCCCGAAGGGCAGCTGAAGGTCACGTTCCGGCTGCCGGGCGCCAGGTTGTTGTAACGGTCGACCGGGCGGATCTCCATGCTGGTGATGATGTCGCCCGCGGTCACCGCGTTGGGCGTGCCCTGGTTGCCACTGAAGTTTTCGTCGTTCAAGCCGTTGACCCAGTTCTCTCCGGGGAACGACATGAGGATCTTCTCGCAGGGACCCGCATTGACCTGGAAGCCCGGCGAGGTTCCCACCACGCCCGCATCCACCACGAGGTAGGCACTGAACCCGCGCTTGGTGACCTGCACCAGGGCGTCGAGGCGGCCGTTCACGAAGTTCGAGCTATTGGTCAGGATGTAGTCGGCGCTTTCGTCCGCTGCGCCGATCCTGACGCGCAGACTAACCGCACCGTTCAAGGGGAAGATGTTGTTGGCCGCGTCCCGGGCGATGATCCGGATGTTGAAGGGAATCGTCGTCACCTGGGGATCGGACGGGTTCCACACGCCGGTGTCGAATTCGAAGTGGTCGAGTCCCTGGGGATTGATGACCACGTCGCTGCGGCTGGTCCCGCTGACCGAACCGCTGGCGGTCACCGTCACCCGGGTGATGCCCGAGCGGATGAGGGTCGAGTTCAGGGAGGATTCGGGGTTGCCGCCCATGGGGCCGCCGGCCGGCAGAACGACCCCGCCGTTGGGGTCGTCGCTGGCCCAGTTGAGGTTCGGCAGGCCGCCGCCCTCGACCGGGTTCCAGTGCTGGTCCGTGGCGTAGACCGAGATGCCCCCGAAGCTCTGGCCGGAGGTCTGGGAGCTGGGGTCGCCTGTCTTACCTGGGCTCACACCGGGAGTCAGATCTTCCCCCGGCAGCAGCATGACCACGCCGTCCAGGGGGCCGGGGCGCAGAGGCGTCACGGTGGCCGAGCCCACCGCTGCCGTGGCCTGTCCCGGGTAGACAACCGAGTTGGTGCCCGTCAAAACGTTTTCGCGGGTGATGGGATCGGTGCCCCAGAAGGTGACCGGGAAATTGGCCACGCCGAGAGCGAAGTCCCCGCCGCTGAGCAGGGCGGTGGGCCCGGTGGGGAAGTGCCCCACCTGGGCGTAGAAGGTCACGTCGTCACGGAAGTTCAGGACCGCCACGCCGTTCACGTCACGGGCGGTGACGGTCACGTTGATGACCTGATCGACAAACTTGTCGCCCCCGGGAATCCCCAGGTCGAAATGATGCACGTAGTTGTAGCAGTTGATGGAGACGTCCGCCGCCGGCACGGACCCGTCGTCGGCGTCGATCACGCGCAGACGCACGGGCTGGCCGTCCGCCAGGAATCGTACGTTGTCGAACTGGAATTCACCCCCGGAGAGGTAATGCGCCGAAGGCAGCACGGCCGCCACGTCGGGCGACATGAGCTGAGCGTGGATGAAGTCGGCGTTCACGTCGGTCGAACCGTCGCTGTTCACCGCGCGCACATTCACGCTGAAATCCGTTTCCACGGTCACCGCGGGCCTGCCGGCCACCATGTGCGGATTCACCACCGTGATTTCCAGGTGGTCGAAGGCCAGGGCGTCCTTGGCCGCACCCACAGTCAACAGCGCCGTCATCACCAGGGCCAAAACCGAAATTTGTTTAATTCGACTCATCACCAGCCACTACCTCGCTTGAGGGCTTTTGCCATCATTCCCCGGATGATCATTGCAACCTGCCACGTGGCACTGCCGCAAAACGCCTTGTTGGGGCCGTTTCAACCGAGTCATGTCTATTCAAGGCTGGAGACCGCAAGCGCTGTGCCATGGCTCAGGCTTTCCCTTGATTCCCCCGGGGGGCGGATAGCAGAGAGTGGGGGTGGGGTCTCAAATAGAGGTCGGCGCCGGGCGATGGCATTGGGGTCGACAAACCCCCTCATCCGGGGCAAAATCGGTGTATTACCTCAACAGGAAAGGCTCCGCCGTGAAATTCCGTCACCTGATCATTCTGACGTTTCCCTGCCTGCTGGCCATGGGCTGCGCCGGCTACAATGCCAGCGACCTGGGCCGGATCCTGGATCAGCCCCTAGATGACGAAACCGTCGCCGCGGGCCTCAGGGAAGCCCTGCGCATCGGCACCGAGCGGTCGACTGACGCGACCTCGGCCATCGATGGCTTTTACAGGAATCCCCTGATCAAAGTCGCGCTTCCCGCGCAGTACGACGGCGCGGCGAACGCCCTGCGCCAGATCGGTCTGGGCTCCCACGTCGACGAATTCGAACTCAGCATGAACCGGGCGGCCGAAAAAGCCTCGGGCGAGGCGGTATCCGTGTTCTGGGACGCCATCACCGGCATGACCATTTCGGACGCCTTCGGCATTCTCAACGGCGGGGAAACAGCCGCCACCGACTACTTTCGCCGCCAGACGGGCGACGCGCTGCAGGCACGTTTCCAGCCCATCGTCATGACCAAGATGGAAGAGGTCGGGGTCTACCGGATCTACGAGGACCTCACCTCCTACTACAACCTCCTGCCCGTCCCCAAGCCCGAGGCCGTGGACCTCGACGAGTACATCACCGACCGGACGGTAGACGGGATCTTCCAGGTTCTCGAACAGGAAGAGCAAAAGATTCGAGATGATCCTGCCGCGCGGACCACCGCGCTACTGCAGAAAGTGTTCGGTTGAGCCGCGGCTTTTCGACTCCCCTGTACGTCGGACTGGTCGTTACCGATTCCGAATAATTCTCGATATCAATGATCCAGGGGTTCCCCATGGGGTCCCTGGGTTCAAACACTGTCGGTGCCCCTTTTTGGGGAAAACAAGTTAAACTGTTTAATAACAGTATTTTGAGCGGAAAATTAGTTTAATGAAAATGTTTTCCTATTAACGTATTTACCCCTCAATATGCCTTTTTTTTGGGGTATATTTCCAAATATCTACTTTAACACCGGAATTTAGTAGTTAAGGTCGTTAATTTTTTAATCTTTTCGCTTGAACCGATAACAGGTATTCGCTAGGCTATTGAAGAGGATTGGATATATCCCGAGGGTTCGCTGACCTCAAGGATGAAGGGCCACACCACAGCAGGGACACCTGGCAACGCAGGATGCAGGCACCTTGAGGGGAAACGGATTCTCGCGGCACGGCCCAGCACGCTCGAGAAAGGACCGCTCCATCATGCCCTCTAGCGCGTCCCCCAAAAAGATCGGTGTCTTCTTTTCGCACGCCGATACCGGCCGGCTCGATGGGCTGGACCTGGCCCAGGTCATGGCCTTCGCCCGGGATTTCCCTGACGTTGTCGCTGTCGAGGACCTTGGCGCCGGTGCCCGTCCGGATCCCAAAGACCTGGCGGCCGAGATCCTGCGTCTGGAATTGACCGACATCGTCATCGCCGGCGACACCCCCGGCAATCACAAACCCGTCTTCACGCGCGCCATGGCCATGGCCGGCGGCGATCCCGACGCCGTCCGGCTGGCCTCTTTCGGCGAGGTCGGCGCGGCCACCGACGACCATGAGGCGGCGGCCCGGACGGCCGTCATCTGCGCCGTTTACGGGGTGCCGTTCGGGCTGGCCGTCACCCCCGCCCGGGTGCCGGTCCATCCGGACACCCTGGTCATCGGTGCCGGCGTGGCGGGCATCGAAACCGCCCTGCGCATTGCCAACGCCGGCCACAAGGTGCACCTGGTCGAACGGGCCGCCACCATCGGCGGCCACATGGCCATGTTCGACAAGACCTTCCCCACCCTCGACTGCGCCGCCTGCATCCTGACGCCCAAGATGGTTTCGGTGGGACAGCACGAGAACATCGACATCCTCAACTGTTCCGAGGTGCAGGACGTCCACGGTTCGCCGGGCGAGTACAAGGTGCGCGTGCTGCGCCGGGCGCGCCGCGTCGATCCGACCGCCTGCGTGGCCTGTCACGCCTGCCGCGACGTCTGCCCGGTGCGGGTACCCAGTGAATTCGACGAGGGGATCGTCGAGCGCAAAGCCATCTACATGTCGTTTCCCCAGGCCATCCCCAACTCCTACGTGGTGGACGGTGACAACTGCCTGTGGGTCAAATCCGAAGGCAAGAAGTGCGGGGCTTGTGTGAAAAAATGCCCCAAGGACGCCATCCACCTGGACGAGGAGCCCCGGTCCGAGGAAGTTACCGTGGGCAACATCGTGGTGGCCACCGGATTCGACACCTTCGACGCCCAGCTCATCGAACGTTACGGCTACGGGGTCATGCCCAACGTGCTGACCGCCCTGGAGTTCGAGCGCCTGACCAACGCCTCGGGACCGACCGGCGGCCGCATCGTGATGCGCACCGCGCGCCGCAAGCGCAAGACCAAGGAAGAGGAGTGGGTTTTCGACACCGACGGCCCGGCCCCCCGCAGCGTGGCCATCATCCACTGCGTCGGATCGCGGGATCAGAACCACAACCCCTACTGTTCGCGCGTCTGCTGCATGTATTCCCTGAAGTTCGCCCATCTGGTAAAGGAAAAACTCCCCGACGCGGCCTGTTACCAGTTCTACATCGACATGCGTGCCTTCGGCAAAGGGTACGAGGAGTTCTTCGAGCGCATCAAGGACGAGGGCGTGTTCGTGGTCCGAGGTCGCACCGCCCGCATCGAACCCGGTGACGACGGCATGGTGATCCGCGGCGAAGACGTGGTCCATGACCGCATTCGGGAATTCCCTGTCGACATGGTGCTGCTGGCGGTGGGCCTCGAGCCTGCCAAGGGCACCCAGCGGTTGGCCCAGGTCCTGGACATCCATCCCGGCAGCGACGGCTGGTTCACCGAACTCAACTACAACACCGACCCCACGGCCACCAACCGTGGGGGCATCCACGTCGCCGGCGTCTGTCAGGGGCCCAAGGACATTCCCGACACCGTCGCCCAGGCCTCGGCGGTCGCGGCGCGTGTGCTGGGGAGCATCATCAGCGGTTCGATCCGGGTCGGCCGCGACACGGTTACCCAGGAGGAGGTCGCCGCCAGCGCGGCGCGTCTCGCCGACGTCAAAACACAGGAGGAGCCATGGCCATCCGAGCCAACCCACACCTGATCGACGAACTGGAGAAGTACGGCGCCCAGGACGTGGTGAAGTGCTACCACTGCGGCAACTGCAGCGCCACCTGCCCGTTCTCCGGCGATGTGTTCGTCTTTCCCCGCAAGTCCATGCGGTACCTCCAGCTCGGCCTTTCGTCGCGACTGCAGGGAAACCTCGAGCCGTGGCTCTGCTACTACTGCGGCGAATGCTCCGAGGAATGCCCGCGCGGCGCCGAACCCGGCGAGACCATGATGAGCATGCGCCGCTGGCTGACCGCCCGCTACGACTTCACCGGCATTTCCGGGCTTTTCTACCGCAGCGCCAAGGCGGAACTGCTGGCCATCGTCCTGGTGGCGCTGCTGACCGGGCTGGGGCTCACCTTCTTCGGCCTGACCCAGGGCAGCCTGGACGTCTACGATGGACCGGGCGCCTTTCTGCCGGCGGAAAAAGTCCATGTCTTCGACTGGATCATGGCCGGGGTGCTGGTGGTGCTGCTGGGCATCAACTGCGTGCGGATGTGGTGGTTCACGGTCGGAGCCGACAAGGAAGTGCGCATCCCGCCGGGTGAGTACCTCAAGCAGTTCTTCCTGGTGCCGTGGCACTTCATGACCCAGAGGCGCTACAGCCAGTGCGACCGCAAACGACCCTGGGCCGTGCACCTGGTGCTGATGCTCAGCTACCTGACCATGCTGATCCTGATCATGTTCTTCCTGCACCGCGTGCAGCACGGGCCGGCCATCGACTGGAAGGTCCACGCCTTCGGTTACGTGGCCGCCGCCGGGTTGGTTGGAACCACCATCTACGCCCTTGTGGGCCGCCTGCGGAAAACCTGGACCCATTACAAACACAGCCACGAAACCGACTGGATCTTCCTGCTGCTGCTGCTGGTGGTGACGGTGACGGGCATCGCCCAGCACCTGCTGCACCGGGGCGGGTGGCCGGTGGCGGCCAACGTGGCCTACATCGCCCACATGATGGGCGTGGTGCCCATGCTGGTGCTCGAAGTGCCGTTCAGCAAATGGTCCCACATGGCCTACCGGCCGCTGGCGATGTACTTCTCGACCCTGCGCGAGAAGGCCCTGCTGGCGGAGGAGAAATCAGAGGCGCGGCCCGAACCGGCCGCCCAGATCGCCTGAGGAGGGCGCGCATGAATGAGGAATGCCGCATCGGCGTGTACATCTGCAACTGCGGGACGAATATCGCCAAGGTGGTCGACGCCGACCTGATCTGCGACCGCGTGGCCGACCTTCCCGGGGTGGCCTGCGCCCGGACTTACAAGTACATGTGCTCCAACCCCGGGCAGGAAATGATCACCCAGGACATCAAGGAACACGGCCTGGATCGCGTGGTGGTCGCCGCCTGCAGTCCGCGTATGCACGAGCCGACCTTCATGAAGGCCCTGGAAGCCGCGGGACTCAACCCCTACATGCTGGAGATGGCCAACATCCGCGAGCAGTGCAGCTGGGTTCACGACGACCCCGCCAAGGCCACTGCCAAGGCTGCCGACCTGACCCACGCCGCCATCCGCCGGGTGGCGAAACATCAGCCCCTGGAAAAACAGGAAGCCCCCTACACGCCGGCGACCATGGTGCTGGGCGGGGGCATCGCGGGGCTGACGGTGGCCGTGGAACTGGCCGAGGCCGGGCAACACGTCCACCTGATCGAACGGGAAAGCCGCCTGGGCGGCAACGTGGGCCGGGTCGACCTGACCGCGCCCTACCTGGATTCGGCCCGGGACATCCTGATGCAAAAGATGGTCCAGGCCGAGACCAGCCCGCGGATCGACGTGCACCTGCGTTCAACCCTGACCGATCTGCAGGGTTTCGTGGGCAATTTCACGGCCACGGTCACCCACCAGGATGGCCGCGGCACCCAGCTGCCGGTGGGCAGCGTGGTGGTCTGCACGGGGTACCGCGAGTTCGACGCCACCCGCATCGAACGTCTCGGTTACGGCAAACACCTGGACGTGATCACCAGCTTCGAACTCGAGGAGCGCCTGCGTGCCGGCCGGCTCGAAACCGCCGGCGGCCGGGAGCCCCGTTACGTGTCCATCGTCCACTGTGTGGGGTCGCGCAACGCCAAATACCACCCCTATTGTTCCCGGGTGTGCTGCATGACCGCCCTCAAGTACGGACACGAGATCAAATCGGCCCTACCTGAAGCCATGGTCACCGACCTGTACGTGGACATGGTCAGCTTCGGCAAGGGGGGCGAGGATCTCTACCGCCGCACGTCCGAGCTGAAAACCATGTTCCTGATGTACGAGAAGGAGGATTACCCGGTCGTCCGGGCCGCCCCCGCGGACGACGACTGCGGCATGCTGATCCAGGTGCGCGAACGGCTCTCCGGCGAGACCATCGACGTGCCCGCCGACCTGGTGGTCCTCATGGTGGGCATGGAGGCCAGGCAGGACGGCGATCAGGTGGCTCGCACGGTGGGCATCAGCCAGGACATCGAGGGCTGGTTCATCGAGAGCCACCCCAAACTGGCTCCCGTTTCGACGCCCACCGAGGGTGTGTTCATCGCCGGCTGCTGCCAGTCCCCCAAGGACATTCCCGACTCGGTCGCCCAGGCCCGCGCCGCGGCGGCCATGGTGCTGGGCTACATCGCCCAGGGCAAGGTCGAGGTCGATGCGCGGTACGCCCAGGTGGACGCCGACCTCTGCTCCGGCTGCCGGATGTGCAACGAGCTCTGCCCCTACACCGCCATCACCTACGACCCTGACGAAAGCCGCAGCAGTATCCAGAGCGCGCTGTGCAAGGCCTGCGGCACCTGTGTCGCGGCCTGCCCCAGCGGGGCTATCTCGGCGCGCCATTTCACCGACGAACAGATCCTCGAACAGATCGAAGGAGTCCTGGCATGGAGTTCGAGCCAACCATAGTCGGCTTTCTCTGCAACTGGTGTTCATACACAGGCGCCGATCTGGCGGGCACCGCGCGTATCAAGCACCGGCCCAACCTGCGCGTGATCCGGGTCATGTGCTCGGGCCGTGTCGACCCTACGTTCGTGCTCCAGGCCTTCGCCTCGGGCGCCGACGGGGTGATGATCTGCGGCTGCCACCCGGGAGATTGCCACTACCTCGAAGGCAACGACAAGACCTACCGGCGCCATCAGCTGCTCAAGAGGTTGATCGCCGCCTACGGCATCAATGAAAAGCGGCTGCGCCTGGAGTGGGTCAGTGCCAGCGAAGGCGAGCGTTTCGCCCGCCTGGTGGACACCATGACCGCGGAACTGAGGGAACTGGGGCCGCTGGAACTTCCGCCTAGCCTGACCCGGGCGCCGGGGCCTTGTCCCGAGCCCCCCTTCCAGCCGGAGGTGACCCATGGCTGAAGCGGTCGAAAAAACGAAGCTGCAGATCGCCATCTACTGGGGAGCCGCCTGCGGCGGGTGCGACGTGGCGGTGCTCGACACCGACGCCTTCATCCTGGATGTGGCCGCCCTGGCCGACATCAGGCTGTGGCCGATCGCGGTGGACGCCAAGTACGCCGACGTCGAAGCCATGGCCGACGGCGAACTGGACCTGGTGCTGTTCAACGGCGCGGTGCGCAACAGCGAGAACCAGAAGATCGCCGAGCTGCTGCGCCGGAAGGCCAAGGTCATGGTTGCTCTCGGCAGCTGCGCCCATCTCGGAGGCATTCCGGGGTTGGCCAACGAGTGCAGCCGCGAGGAGATCTTCCAGCGTGCCTACCTCGACAACCCCTCGATCGAAGAAGGCAACGTGGTGCTGCCGGTGACCGAGAAGAAGGTGGCGGCCGGAACCCTTGAAATCCCCCACTTCCACCGCGCGGTCCGCCGCCTTTCCGACGTGGTGGACGTCGACTACTTCGTGCCCGGATGCCCCCCTGCTCCCGATCAGATCAAGACGGTGCTCCTGGCGGTGGCCTCCGGGGAACTGCCGCCGGTCGGCTCGGTGGTGGGAGCCAGCGACCGTGCCCTGTGCGACGAATGCGAGCGGATCAAGGATGAGAAGAAGGTCACCCGGTTCCGCCGGCCCTGGCAGATCATCCAGGATCCCGAAAAGTGTCTGCTGGAGCAGGGTATCGTCTGCGCCGGTTCGGTGACCCGAGCGGGCTGCGGCGTGCGCTGCCCCGACAGCGGCATGCCCTGCCGCGGGTGTTATGGCCCGCCGCCCAACGTGAAGGATCAGGGCGCCAAGTTCATCAGCGCCATCAGTTCGATCGTCGAGAGCCGCGACGCCGACGAAATGGCCCGCGTGCTGGGTGAGATCCCTGACGTCATGGGTTACGCCTATCGATTCGGATTGCCGGCCTCCACCCTTCAGCGCAGCAAAAGGAGTCAGTGATGAGCCGGGAAATCTCTATCGATCCCATCACGCGGCTCGAAGGCCACGGCAAGATCCAGATCTTTCTGGATGACGATGGCGCGGTCGAGGACTGCTACTTTCAGATCCCCGAACTGCGCGGCTTCGAGCGGTTTGTCGAAGGTCGGCCCATCGAGGAGTTGCCGCGCATCGTCACCAGGATCTGCGGCGTTTGCCCGGCCAGCCACCACATGGCCAGCGCCAAGGCCGTCGACGGCTGCTTCGGCGGGCAGATCGCGCCGCTGGCCCACAAGCTGCGCGACATGTACTACCACGCGCACTACATCCACAGCCACACGGCGCATTTCTACGCTCTGGCCGCCCCAGATTTCGTGTGCGGCCCCGACGCCGATCCCGCTGAACGCAACATTCTCGGTGTCGTGGCCAAGGTCGGGCTCGAGGTCGGCGGCAAGGTCATCGAGGCCCGCAGCCAGGCGCAGCGCATCCAGCAGATCATCGGGGGACGCACCACCCACCTGGTGTGGTGCATCCCGGGCGGCGTTTCCAAGGGACTGAAGGCCGCCGAGCTGGAAGAGATCCGGCCGCTGGTGGCCAACCTCTACGATTTCACCCAGTTCTCGCTGCAGTTGTTCAGGGACGTGGTGCTGGGCAACGAGGGTTACGTGGACCTCATCCTGAACGGGCCCTACACCCTGGACGTCCACAACATGGGGCTGGTCGACGAGAACCTGGCGCCGAATTTCTACGAAGGCAAAGTTCGGGTCGTGGATTTCGAGGGGAACGAGATCTGCATGTATGGACCCGACGAATACGCCGATCACGTGGCGGAACACGTCGAGCCCTGGACCTACCTGAAGTTTCCGTTCCTCAAGCAGCGAGGCTGGCAGGGGTTCACCGAAGGGCTCGAATCCAGCCTCTACACCGCCACCCCCCTGAGCCGACTGAATGTGGCCGAGCGCATGGCGACACCCAAAGCCCAGGAAGCGTACGAAGAGATGTTCGCCACCCTGGGCGGCCGCCCCTGTAAGGCGTTGCTGGCGTCGCACTGGGCCCGCCTGGTGGAGATGGTCCAGAACGCCGAGATGCTCCAGCAATACTGCGACGACCCCGAGATCATCAGCGAGGAATACCGGGTCATTCCCGACACAATCACCGGTGAAGGGATCGGCATCGTCGAGGCCATGCGCGGCACCCTGACCCATCACTACACCTGCGACGAGAACGGGATGTGCACCAGCGCCAACCTCATCGTCGGCACCACGAACAACAATGCGGCGATCCACATGGTCACCAAAAAAGTGGCCGCCACGATGATCAAACCGGGCATCGAACCCGACCAGGGTGTGCTGAACCTGGTGGAGATGGCATTCCGCAGCTTCGACCCCTGCTACAGCTGCGCCACCCACAGCCTGCCCGGCAAGATGCCCATGGAAGTGGCCATCGTGCAGGGAGGCGAAACGGTGCGGACCTTCAGGCGGGGTCTCGACTAGGAGGCAGTGTGCAAGCGACAACCACGATCATCGGGATGGGAAATCCCATTCTCAGCGACGACGCGGTGGGCGTACGCCTGGCGAGGGACGTCAACCTGGCCCTGTGCGGTCGACCGGACGTGGTGGTCGTCGAGGAGTGCAGCGTCGGAGGTTTGAACCTCCTGGATTATCTCGAAGGGTATGAAAAGGCAATCGTCCTGGACGCCATCCACACCAGGGGCGGCAAGCCGGGAACCTGCTACCGGTTCACTGCGGCCGCCCTGCGGGAAACCGCCCACCTGTGCAACGTGCATGACGCCAACTTCGCCACCGCCCTGGCCTTCGGGCGTAGCCTGGGCCTGGCCCTGCCCGAGGACGACGATATCCACGTGTTCGCGGTGGAGATCGTCGACGACATGACCTTCGGCCTGGAATTGACGCCCGAAGTGGCGAGGCGCTATGACGCCTGCCTCCACCGCGTGCTGCGCGGTCTGAAAACCCTGCTCGGTGATTCGCCGGCCCTGGTCTCCTGACCCCGGCCGGGCCAACCGGAAAGGAAATCATGGAACGCACCATCGTTCTGAAGGACGGCAGGACCGTCCATATCCGGCCCCTTATGCCGGCGGACGCCGACGCCTCCCTCGCCTTCTTCAACGGGCTGGACCCGAAGGAGCGCCGCTATCTGCGTCGCGACGTGACCGACCCTGAGGTGATTCGGACGCGCATTCGCGAAAACGATTCCTGCGAGGTGGAGCGGCTGGTGGCGGTGAATGACGAGGTGATCGTCGCCGACGGATCGTTCGAACACGAGCGGTACGGATGGGGAGAAAAGATCGCGCAGATCCGCCTGATTGTGGCGCCTGATTTCCGCCGCTCCGGACTGGGAACCGTGCTGGCTCGCCTGCTCTACGTCATCGCCAACAACCACGATGTGGCCCGGATCAACGTGCGTATGCTGCGCCCGCAGGCGGCGGCGCGGGACATCTTCCGCCGCTTGGGATTCCGCGAGGAATACGTCCTGCCCGACCACGTCCGCGACCTCGACGGCAATTTGCAGGATCTCATCCTGATGCGCTGCGACCTGTCGATGCTCTGCGACGGAAACCTCGAGACCAACGCCAACCGGGAGCCGTAGTGTTGCGATGAGGCGCTTTGATATGAACCCGACTGGCTGGGGCGTTCGGGAACATGAACTTGTATAACTAATTGACATTAAATTAAATACAACAAACTGACCCGCCGGCGGGTTTTTTCCGGCCGAGGGGCTTTTGGGTCCCGAGGGGCTTTTCCGCTGGGAATGGAACTCGGACACAAATACAGTGGAACAATCTAACCCTTGGGCAGGAAGACCAGGACCAATCTTCCTATTTGGGATCTTCTTCGCCCATCCATTCCCCCAGCTGGAACCGGTGTTTGACAGGGTGCATGACCGCGTGTTCCAGCATGGCGTCGATACAATAGGGGATTCCCCAGGGAGCCGGATAGATTTCCTTGAAGAATCGTTCCTCCGGAATGTCGCGCAAAGGGGACTCCCAGCCCTGAAGGACATGATCGGCATAACCAGCGGCCTCGGCAGCCAGATCGTGGATTTCGGGCACGGGCCGGAGGGCGGGATCCGGCAAGCCGAACTGTTCACAAATCCAGGTCAGGTATTTGCCGGACCAGCGAAGGACGTGGCCCAGGATCGCGTCGAGAGAGGCGTAGTCCGGATCATCCACCACGGGAAGGACCACGCCTGACGATTTCGCCTTTTTCCAGGTTTCCAGGAACAGGCGGATTTGTTGCTCGTGGAGCAGGACCGCGGACCGGGCGCCACGGTAGCGGTAATCAGGCATGATTCCCCTCTTTGCCGATGTTTTTTTTGTGCCTTCGAAATTGTGTCTGGAGTCGGACCGGTCAGAAATTGGCTTAAATTGTCACGCCGGCATGATGATAAGAAAAAACAGGGGCCCCCGGGGGCCCCTTATTCCCACCGGGATCGGGCCTCAACGCATCGTGAAGACCACCATCAGCGGATCCTCGGTCCCTGCCGGATAATATCGCTGGGACAGAAGGATCGTCCGCCCGTCCATCTCCACTCCTCGGGATCCAGGATAAGTTTCCTTGATCTCGGCTCCGTTGGGCAGTTCGATCTTGCGAGTCAGGTAGCGATCCTCGTTGAACCCGACATTGAAGGTGTACGACCAGGAATCGCCCTCCTGTTTGACCGCCCCCTTGCGGATCGTCTTCAGGGTCAGGCCCAGGGATTCGCGCGGCGCCACCGGAACCACGAAGTTGACCTTCACCTTGAAGGTGCCGTCGCCCTGCGGAACGATCATCATCGGCAGCTTGTGATTGAAGCTGTCGTAGACCTCCATGGAACGGATCTGCTCCTCCTCCCAGGCGGCCGCCCCCCAGTCGGTGCCCGTCAGGATGAGCACGCCGTCGTTGGTGATCTGGTTGTACGACCAGACCTCCACGTCGCCGCTGGGCAGGATCTTTTCGTAGAAGCTGGAAAAGATCAGGCGGCTGTCGCCCCCCACCGACTTGGGGATGTCGTCCTTCCCGTCGACGGTGAGAATCTGGTTGCCGGGGAATTCGTGATAGACGTTTTCGCCCTGCAGAAGGAATCGCGAATCGCTGATCTGGCGCAGGAACCCCGTCAGGGGTTGATCGTGACCCTTGAGCAGGACCTCGACGGGGCCGGCGGCGCTGGCCGCCCCCGCGGCCAGCATCAATACCAGGCCGATGATCGAGATACGATGGAACATGACGTCGCCTCCTATATGAGACGCCCGGACAGCGTGAGCCGGGCGGTCGGTACGGTTTCGCCGGGTGACCAGGCTTCGGCTTCGCCGACCTGGACGATGGGACCGGAATTGTTGAATGCCTTTTCCTGCGAACGGA
This sequence comes from uncultured bacterium, assembly GCA_965363725.1. Lineage (GTDB taxonomy): Bacteria > Krumholzibacteriota > Krumholzibacteriia > LZORAL124-64-63 > LZORAL124-64-63 > JAGLCY01. The sequence goes on from CBDTUS010000035.1 coordinate 18,384, forward strand.
AAAATGGCAGGTAGTTGAGGGCCAGGATCATCACCGCGGCCAGGGCGGCGGCCTGGAGCATCCCCTTGGGCTGTTTCAGGTCCCGCTTGATGGCCCACCAGGCGATGCGCCACTGGTTGCGGCCGCTGAGGTGATCGAGATCGCCCAGGATGTCCTCGCGCAAACCCGCAGGCAGCTTGTGATCCAGATGGGCCCGGATCGAGTCGTCCCAGAAGCCGTCGTTCTCGACCAGGGCGGCGCATTCGGCGCACTCAGCCAGGTGAAGGCCGACCTCTTTGCGTGTGGCGCCGTCGACTTGGCCGTCAAGGAACGACCTCATGACTTCGCGGAATTCAGGGCAGTGCATGGCCCATCCTTTCCAGTTCTGCGCGCAGCGCGCGGGAGGCCTGGTGCTTGCGGGAGGCGACTGTTCCGGCGGGAACGTCCAGGGCCTCGGCGATCTGGTCGTACTTCAGGCCTTCGACTTCCGAGAGCAGGAACACCGACCGCTGTTCCTCCGGCAGGGTGGCCAGAGCAGCCTCCAGGGCCTGGCGCAACTCGTGCCGCTCGGCTTCTCCCTGCGGTGATTCGGCCGAAGTGTTGGCGTGCCAGGTGCCGCCGGCGGCGTCCCGCTCGGCATTGGCGTTTTGACGTTTACGATTTTCACTTTGCTGCCGGCGCCAGGCCGACAGCGCGGTGTTACGCGCCGTGGTGAACACGTAGGCTTCGGAAGGGGATTCGCCCGCGTCGAGGCGGCCGCGCAGCCCGATGAAAGTCTCATGAGCCAGTTCCCGGGCCGCTTCTTCATCGCGGGTGAGGTTGCGCAGGTACCGATAGACCCTTTCCAGGTACTGGTCGACCAGGTGTCGAAAGGCCAGGTCCGTGGAAGTGATTGGGGTCATCGTCATCTCCGTCGTGTCCTTCCGTGCCGGCGGTGTTTATCCGGCGGTCAATCAGGTAGACGCACGGGGCACGGAATTCTTCAAATTTATTTTCGCCAATATTCTACTTCATTTCTCCACCTCTGGCAGATCCCGTCAACCTTCCTATACTCGGGGAAAGGCGTTCTTCATGATCCATCGGGGGAAATCTATGTTCCGTTCCTTCATTTTCCTGGCTCTTCTCTTCTCGGGGACGGCGAATGCCCAGTTCCCACTCGACCAGAATGACCTGCTCGAAGACGCCGGATGGTACTCCCCGCCCTGGTTCTCCGAGCTGCAGGATGTGGAGCTCGTCGGAGACAAGGCCTACGTCTTCGGGGTGGGCGGCTTGGCGATATTCGACATCGGCGACCCGGACCAGCCCCTGGAACTGGGCCGGTACGAACCCGCAGGGCATCCCTACAATCGATACTACCGTGGAGCGGTGAACGGGAATCTGGCCTGCGGCGGCGCCCGCGAGGACAGGCTGGCGATTCTCGACGTGGGCGATCCGACCGATCCCCGGTTGTTGGCTCTGCATGGCGAAGCCGGACATTCCTATGAAGGCGCGGCCATGGCCGAGAACATCATCTACGCCTGTCGGCATGATCAGGGGCTGGAGGTCGTCAATATCGCCTTTCCCCTGCTGCCGGTGACCGCAGCGGCCGTCACCAGCCTGGTCAATGCGTGGGACGTGGTTCTGTCGGGCTCGTACGCGTATGTGGCCGATGGCGCGGGCGGCCTGGCGGTAGTTGATATCGCCGATCCCTGGCAGCCGGTCCATCTGACCAGCGTTCCGACCAGCGGCTCGGCGGTGGATGTCGCCGTCAGCGGCACGATTGCCGTGGTTTGCACCGGCAGCGCGGGTATCGATATTTTCGACCTGGCCGATCCTGCCGCCCCGGTCCTGCTCGGGACCGCCAACACCTCGGGGCTGGCCATCACCGCGGCCATCGCCGGCAACCTGGTCTACGTAGCGGACTGGGACGATGTGGAAACCTTCGACATCACCCTCCCGTCCACGCCCGTTCGCATCGGCGGCGAAGACACGCCCGTCCGCGCCATGGGGCTGGACGCCCGGTCCGACCTGGTGGTGGTGGCCGACTGGTCGCGGCTGCGCCTGTACCGCCCGGGCCTCGGCACGCGCGGCGACATCCAGGTCAGCGTGGAATCCATCAACTTCGGCAACGTTCCGGTCGGCACCGTGGTCGACACCTCATTCACCATCGGCAATACCGGCGCCGGAACGCTGGGGGTGCACGGCGTCGAGGATTTCGGCACCAATTTCACGGTTCTGGATGCGGGACCGTTTTTCATCCCGGCGGGCGGCACCCAGGAGATCGGCCTGCAGTTTGTCCACGCCGCGCCGGGCTATGACGCCACCTTCATCCGGATCGACTCCGACGATACGGACGAGGCCACCATCTCCTTTCCGGTTCAGGCCGAGGACAGCCCGCTCCTGCTGGCGGTCGGTGATGTCGCTCCCAATTTTTCCCACCTCGACACCGAAGGCGTCTGGCAATCCCTGAGAGACTACCGTGGACGGGTGGTGGTCATGGCATTTTTTGCCAACTGGTGACCGGTTTGCGGTCCGGAGTTTTCGGACCTCGAAGCGGCTGTTCGGCAACAATACGACCCGGCCGAGGTGATGGTGCTGGGGCTCTACGACCAGGGAAGCTCGGACCCGGACCTGCAGGTGTTCCTGGACGCGTTCCAGGTAAGTTTTCCCATCTTGCTGGAAACGCAATCCTCCTACAACATGTACCGGCAGAGCGGCGCGACCTCGCCCTTTCCGCTGGACTACGTGATCGACCAGGCTGGGCGCGTGGCCTATTTCAACACCGAGTACGATCCTGAGGAGATGACCAGCATCATCGACCAGCTGCTGGCCGACCCCGCCCCGGTGGACGACCTGCCGGACCCGCCGTTGAGTCTTCGTCTGGAAGCCCGGCCCAATCCCTTCAATCCGCGCACCGAGATCCATTTTGAACTGCCGCGCGGAGGCACCGTCCACCTGGACATCCACGACGCCCGGGGAAACCTGGTGCGCCGCCTGATCGCCGGCCGGCCGTTCGATGCCGGCCAAGGCGTGATAGCCTGGGACGGGACCGACGACCACGGGCGCGATCTGCCCTCCGGGCTCTATCTGGCAAGGATCCGGGCGGGCCAATTTTCCGAAATCGGCAAGCTGACCCTTTTGCGGTGAGGTGAGACATGAATGGTGCCTGGAGATTGTTCCTGATCCTGTGGATCCTGCCGGTCGTAGCCGGAGCCTACGAAGTGGGCGACGTCCCCGATGATTTCACCTTGCCGGATCTGCTCGGCGTCGACGCCTCGCTTTACGACCACCTGGGTGACATCATCGTGCTCAATTTTTTCACCACCTGGTGTCCCGGCTGCAACGAAGAGGCAGGCCATCTGGAAAACGACATCTGGCAGGTCTACCAAAACGACAACTTGACGGTGATCGCGGTGGACATCATGGAGCTGGCACCGCTGGTCCAGGGCTGGGCCGCGGCCCAGGGCGTGACCTACCCCATCTGGATGGCGCCCGACTGGACCCTGTTCGGGCTTTTCCCCGGCGCGGGCGCTCTGCCCTACAACGCCGTGCTCGACCGGAATCTGGAGATCCGCTATGGCTCGATGGGATTCGATCTGATCGCGATCACCGACATGATCGAGGTGGTGCTCGCCGAGGACCAGGTGCCGGTCGCGGCGGCGAGCTGGGGCGGGATCAAGGCCCTGTACCGCTAGTCCGAGTCTCCGCCCAGGCGCCACGAAGGGCCCATCTACATTCCCGGTTTTGTTCCCGACAACAACATCTGGATCGCCTTGTCGGCCCGACGCACGCGCGTTTCGGGTTTCTTGGCCTCGGCGATCCAGGCCACAAAATATTTGCGTTGCGCGGGCGCCAGGCAGCGGAATTCGGCCCCGGCTTTTTTGTCGGCCGCCAGCGCCTTTTTCAGCTCCATCGGCACCGGCCGGTCCACCCGGTCTGCCAACGCTTTTTCCCAGGCGCCGTTTTGACGTGCCTCCTCGACTTTTTCCATCCCGGCCGGGGTCATGGCCCCCGACGCCATGAGCCTTTCGGCCCGGCGGCGATTATGCCCCGACCAGTTGCTGCGGACCCGGCGCGGCACGAATTTCTGGGCATACCGCTGGCTGTCCAGGCGGCGAACGGTGCTGTCGATCCAGCCGAAACAGATCGCCTCCTCGACAGCGTCCCCATAGGCGACGCGGGGAGTTCCGGTGTGCTTCTTGAAGTAGATCAGCCACACGCCCGCGGTGTCGGCGTGGTGTGCGGCCAACCAATCCCGCCAATCATTGCGCTCGGAGAAATATACTTCCGGCAGCTCTGACATGATTCGCCCTAGAAAGGAAGGATGATGTCCGCGCCTTCGAACACCGAGGCGTCGCGGATTTCGATGACCTGGGCCTCGGCCCGGTCCAGGGTGCTCGGGAACCAGACCGGATCATTGGGCTCCGTGAGCCAGGGCACCGCGGCAATGACATAATCGCCGTCCGGCAGACCCATCATGGCAAAGCCTTCCTGCCAGACGTGGTCCTCCGCCCAGGTGGTATCCGCGTCGGCCGGATAGACCAAAAGCCGGTAACCAATGACAGGATCACTTTCTCTGGTCACGCTGCCCAGTATCTTGCCTCCGAGTTCCATTACCACATCCCGCCGCGCCACTTCACCCGCCGAGGCCAGGACCACGGGCTGGGCCTGGGCGACATCATCCGCCCGATCGAACCATTGGGGCCTCCACTCCGTGGAGCCCATCGACCAATAGTCCGGCGTGATGTGAATCAGGTATTCCCCCGGCCATAGGTTCGGGATCGCAATGTGTCGGTCGGTTCTGGCATAGCTGGGGACCTCGGTCACCAGGTTGCTGCCGGTCCCGTCGTAAACCCGGACTCTCCCCCCGTGAAGGGGCAACCCCGAATCATCCACCACCAGATGAATCCCGCATTGAACGAACTCGATTCCTGAAATCGTTTCGCCGGGCTGGGGCGAAAAAACCGTGGCTTCCGCAAAACCCGGTCCCCCGATCCAATGGTCTATCCCTCCCTGGGAAACCATCAGCTTGACGGGATCCGGTAAGAGGAACCCCGCGGAGAAGGATCCGTCCTCGGCAACCCACATCCTTCTGAGGGTAAGCAACGAGTCTTCGGTCACGAACGACAACTGGGGGTTTTCCTCGAAGCCCAGGGAGAGCCATGCGCCGGAAACCCTGCCCTCCAGACGGGCCGGTTCCCCGAAAAGGGAGCCGGTGAGCGTCGATACCGAATCCGGGCCGACCACATAGAGCGAGGATTCCTCGATGTCGTGTGTGCCTGGCATCCAGAATACTTCCCCGTAGCTGTCATCCGAACAATAGCGGGACCCGCACCCGAAGCCAGCCTGGACCCTGTATTCCCCGGGCAGGACCCCGGCAATAGTCACTTCGAGCCGACCGCCGGCAATCTCCCCAAAGCCGGAATCCACCAGGGAATCATCATCCACCCATTCGCCTTCTTCCCACCTGAAGAGGAACAACCCCCCGTCCTGCCCTTGCAGGTAGTCCGGAAATTCCAAGTCCAGCGTCACGCCGCCCAGGTCGAAATCGATGTTCAGCAGGGAGTTCGCACCATCGACCTCCAACGTATCGGGAGGGAACTGGCCATAGCTCAAGCCGAGGTGAGAGTATTCATAGCGGCCCCGGTTTAGCCTCAGTTGAAGGGTGTACCGACCCTGGGGCAGATCGAGCGAATAGAAGCCGGACGCGTCGGGCACGGATTTGAAATCCCCGCTGGTTTGGAAATCGTCATCCAGATACCGGGCGATAACCGTCGCCTCCAACGGCAGACCCCCAGACCGGACCCGGCCTTGCAGAACGCCACTGGGCACACCGGGTTCGCAAAGATCCACTGGATCGTCACAGCCGACCCAGGCCAGAAGACCCAAAGCGGCCCAAGCCATGAGCATCGCCCCGACCGCCAGCCGACGAATCCGGGAGAGGTGTCCGGCGGCGCTCATGGCAGCCTCCAGTCGACGTCCGTCACCGGGGCGTGGTTTTCGATGGAGATAGGCAGCGCCTCGGCGAAATCGAAGGTGCCCGGATACCACCAGACCTCATCATACGCCACGCGTACCGCCAGGAAATATTCCCCGTTCGCCAGGCCCCGAAACCGGAATCGGCCCTCGTCGAAATCCCGCCACTGGGTCCAGCCCTCACACAGCGGTTCACCTGTGGCGTCGTAAAGGCTGTATTCGGCCCAACGCGGACGAGTCCCGTCCGACCTCAACACATTCCCCTCGATGCGGCCGCCTTCCACCAGGTCCAGAGTGATCGGGCGGAACTCGCCTTCGGCCAGATCGATGGGAACGGCCCCCTCGAAAGTCTCCGACCCGCCGTACCACTGG
>CBDTUS010000036.1:0-24337 GCA_965363725.1 uncultured bacterium
TGACCCTCTTTCCGGACATGGTCCGGACGGTTCTGGAAACGAGCATTTCGGGACGGGCACAGAGGCAGGGCCAGGTCAGGTACGAAGTGGTCGACATCAGGGATTTCGCGGTGGACAAGCACCGCACTGTCGATGACACCGCCTACGGAGGCGGGGCGGGCATGATCATGATGGCGCGGCCGATCGTCGAAGCCGTCGAATCGGTTCGCGAACGCGACGACGCCACCGTGATCCTGACCACGCCGCAGGGTGAGACCTTCAACGAGGCCCTGACCCTGGAGCTTCTGGAGGACCTGCAGGACAAGGGCGAACTGATCCTGGTCTGCGGGCATTACAAAGGCATCGACGAACGCGCGCGGGAGCTGGTGATCAACCGCGAGGTTTCCATCGGGGACTTCGTCCTGACCGGGGGCGAGCTGCCGGCCCTGGTGATCGCCGATGCCCTGGTCCGTCGCATCGAAGGTGTGCTTCACAACGGCGATTCGGCAGGCAACGACAGTTTTACGGAATCCCGCGGCGGCGGTCTGGATTGCCAGTGGTACACCAAGCCGCCGGAATACTGCGGTCTCAAGGTGCCCGACGTTCTCTTGTCCGGGCACCACGGGAACATCGAAAAATGGCGGAGCGAACAGGCCGCCGAAAGGACCCGCTCCCGGCGGCCGGATCTGGCGGATCCGGACACGGAGAGCGGCAAGGATAGATAGTCGAGTTGGACGCCGACCCGTAGCGCGTGCCGAGTGAATGAGCACGATGACGGGCAGGCATGAACTGGAGGCAGTGATGAACATCGTCGAACAGATGCGGGCTGAGGGCCTGCGGGACGATCTTCCGGATTTCAAGATCGGTGACACCATCAACGTGGCCGTGCGGATCGTGGAAGGCGGCAAGAGCCGAATCCAGAATTTCATCGGAGCGGTGATCAGCAGGCAGGGCACCGGGCTCGAGGCCTCGATCACCGTGCGGAAGATTTCCGGCGGTATCGCCGTCGAGCGTATCTTCCCCGTGGAGTCCCCCAACGTGGACTCGATCACGGTGAAGAAGCGGGGCCGGATTCGTCGGGCCAAGCTCTTCTACCTGCGTGGCCGCACCGGTCGCAAGGCCAGGATCCGCGAAGCCCGCCGGTAGGCGCCGTGCCGCCACAGGTGGGGCCGTTGGCGCGTTTCGACCGGGAAAAGTCCGGCCGGGGCCGCCGGTTGCTTGCGGGCGTCGATGAGGCGGGGCGCGGCTGCTGGGCCGGTCCCGTGGTTGCCGCCGCGGTCATACTGCCCGACGGCTGGTGTCCCGAGGGCCTGGACGACAGCAAGGTATTGACGCCCCGTCAGCGTGAAGCATTTTATGAGAAGATCCAGGCAAGCGCCCTTAGCTGGGGCGCTTGTGCTGTTTCATCCATGGAAATCGACCAAACCAACATTCTGAGGGCGACCCTGGCCGCCATGGCACGCTCGGTGGCTCGTCTGGACCCGGTGCCGGACCTGGTCCTGGTGGACGGGCTGCAGGTTCCGGAGGTCCCTTTTTCCGTGGAAGCGCTGGTCAAGGGGGACGCGACCAGTGCCGCCATCGCCGCAGCCAGCGTGGTGGCCAAGGTTCTGCGGGACCGCGTGATGACGGCCTGGGACCGCCACTATCCCGGCTACGGTTTCGCTTCCCACAAGGGCTACGGGGCCGCCACCCACCGGCAGGCCCTGGAGCGCCTCGGGCCCTGCCCCCTGCACCGCTTCAGCTATCGTCCGGTGGCGGACCTGGATCAGGGCCACCTGTTCTGACCCCCTGGACGGGGCATCCTCCTTGCATTGCCCACCGAAATATCCCGTTGCCCGCCGCCCCCTCCTCCTGGAAAGCGATTGGCGCCATGGCCGCCGGACACAAGTTGGGGGAATGGGGGGAGGACGCCGCCCGCCTGTTCCTGGAAATGTGTGGCTACCGGTGTCTGGATCGGCGGTTCCGTCGGCCGGGTGGTGAAATTGATCTGGTGATGACACGACGCGGCCTGGTGGTCTTTGTGGAGGTCAAGACGCGAAGTCCGCGATCGCCCGTCCCTCCCGAGGCCTGGGTGACCCGGCTCCAATTGAACCGGCTGCGCCGGATGGCCCGCCTGTGGCTGGCCGAACACCCCGGGACCGGAGCCCGCGGCTACAGGTTCGATGTGGTGGCCGTGGTGCCTGGCGGCGACCATACGGGGGCGGAGATCAGGCATCTGGTGGGGGTGGGTTAGGAAATCCGTGCTCCGGCCCTGACCGGTAGCCGCTGTCCGGTATTGCGGGCCGGGATGGCACTCCTTACTTTCAGGGGATTCGGACAGGCCCTGCGATTGGGCATGCACCACAAGCTACCCCACCATCCCGACCGCCAGCGGTATTCCGGGTCGAAACCTCGACCGCGCGGTTGCGTAGGGATCGTCAACCCTGTTTGACGGCCCTGCCCCGGAGGGAATTCCGGGGTGTCACATTCCATCCTTAGGACGGACATGCTCGCCAACCGCACAGAACCGGCCCGCCACACGGCCTCAGATGGCTCCCTCGTCCGCTCGAGCCGCCATCCGGCCCCTCGCGCTGCCTGGATCTGTCGGTTGGGATCCCCGCGGAGCATCGGGTTCGCCCTGCTGCTTCCGATGCTGGTGGGGATCCCGCCGGCGGTTGGGGCCCAAGTCCTTTTTCCCTCCCTCTCGGCAGTCTCGGCAGGTTTCGCCGCCCGGTTCGACCGCGAGCTCGACCACGACGGTAACGGCCTGGAAGATGTTCTCGACGCCTGGCTCGACGGCCGGGCCTCCTTCGTGGAATTGCGTGAGCGGTCCGTCTCCGCGTCGCATCGCGCGGCCGCCAAAGCGGTCACCGGTGAACCTGGTGACCCCTTGCCGGCTCACTTCACCCCGGCCGAGGGCAGTTGGCGCCAGGGGCGCGTACGGATTATCGGCCTGGGTGTCACCGCCGGCGGTGTGACCGCGGCCGTCCGATCTGCCGCCCTTTCCGGTCACTGTCGCATCATCCATGCGCTGGATCATTTCGGCGGGGTCCGTGTCCTGGATCTCGATGAACCGGGATTGCGTGCCTTCCTTGCCGATCACCCTGCGGGCCGCTTCATGCTGGATAGGGAAGGGATTCCCGCCCTGCTGGAGAGCAGACCCCTGATGGGTGCGGACCGTGCGGCCTTCGGTGCGTGGCAACTAGGGGATGACTGGTCGACCACGGTGGCCATCCTGGATTCGGGATGCGACACCGCCCATGGAGATCTGGGGGACGCTCCCGACGATAATATCGATGGCCCACCGCCCGGGGTGGGGGACTCGGGGGACTGGGCCGACGCCGAGGGAGGCTGGCCACTGTTCCAAGGCTACAAGGTTGTCGGGTGGCATGACGTGACGGACGACTTCCCTTTGGCCGCGGGACCCTGGGACTACCATCACCACGGCACGGCTTTGGCGTCGGTGGTCGCCGGCAGCGGGACGGTCGATGAAGCCTACCGGGGGGTGGCGCCCGGCGCCCGACTGACGGTGGTTAAATTCTACGATTTCGACGAGACCTGGCATACCTGGGCGGGCGATTTTCTGGCCGCCTGCGCCTGGACCCTCGATCACCGCGAAACCTATCGCATCCATACCGTCCTGACGGCGGTCAACTGGGAAGTCGACGCGGGTATCAGCGCGGCCATGGACGCCTTCGTGGCCGCAGGGATGCTGCCGGTGGCGGCGGTGGGCAATCATGGCATCGATCCGGTTGGCCCAGGTTATCCCGCCGCCCTTCAGGACGTCCTGACCGCCGGCAGCGTCGACGATTCAGGAGCCCTGTCGGCCTTCAGCGGCCGCGGGTTGACCGCTCCGGGCAAACCTGATCTGCTGGCGCCCGGCGGGGGACTCCTGCCCAGCGGGGGACGTATCACCGCAGCCGACAACGAACCCAACGACACCTACAGCGGTCGGTTCGGAACCAGCCTGGCGGCCGCCCATGTGGCCGGCGCGGTTCATCTGCTGGATGAAGGCCTGTTGGAGAACGGCGTCATCCTGCCCACGGACCGGTCGTCCGTCCTGACCCGGACCTCGCTCCTGAAAATGACCGCCGCGCCCGTGGTCCTGGCCGAAAATCCCGACGGGACCGGCCATGAAGCCCTGTCCTATCCAGTGGGTCCCGACGCCGCGCGCGGATGGGGTCTGCTGCGGATCGACGCGGCGGTTGACGCGGTCCTGAGACCCCTGAGGTCCGGACTCGATCAGGCCGACACCCTGACCATGGACTGGAGCAAACCGGTGGTCGCCCGCCGCCTGGTGACCAGCCCAGGTGTCCGGTATCTCATTGAGGTCGTTCCTTCGGGAAACCTGGACGTGGTTCTCGAAGTGGCCGATCCGCGCTGGCTGGACGACCCGGCCACCCACGACCTGGTGCGGCGCCAGGACGCCAGTGGCCCCGGCGTGTCGGAGTTCACCTATCTGCGGCCAGATTTCGACAGCTGGTTGGTCATGGCGGTCAAACGAAAATCCGGTCAGGGCATCCTGGTCCTGAAACTCCGGGAAGCCGACTCCTTCGAGGTCCAGGGCAGTTCCGCCGTCCTTCCCGGCCTGGGTACGGGGGCGCCCAATTCAGGTTATCTGGCCGGCTATCCCGGTCCGTCCCTAGTGATTCCCTCGCGGATCACCGTGGATCTGGCGGCCCGCTCCCTCAACGTCTTCGACAGCGCAGGTGAATTCCGTCCCGGGTGGCCGGTCTTCGTGTTCCCCAACAGTTCCAGTCAGGGAGGGCTGACTCAACCCTTGGTCTGGGACCTGGACGGGATCCCCGGCGACGAGATCGTGGTGGCTTCGGACTTCGGATCCGTCTATTTCTTCACCGCCGGCGGAGTCCACGAAGATGTCAACCTGACCATCAACCGGTCCCTGACCGCTCCCGTGGGATTCGAGACCGGAGGCGGCGAACGCCTGGTCGCGGTCGTGGACAAGCTGGGGAACGTGCGGGCCTGGTCCCACGGTCCGGTTCTCGAGGCCGAGACCGGCTTGAACCACAACCTCCCTCTGGCTCCGGCAGCGGGCCAACTTCTGCCCGGGACGGGGGAGTCGCTGGTGGTGGCCTTCGCCGATGGTTTCGTGGCGGCTCTTGACCCGGACCTGAATCCGCTTCCCGGCTGGCCGGTGGATCTTGGTGTGGCTCTCGAAGTGGCTCCGGTCCTGTGCGACCTGGATGAAGATGGGCTGCACGAAATCTATCTGGCGACCCGCGACGGGTCGACCGGCCAGGTGAGCCTGCGGGTCCTCTCCGGACAAGGGACGCCGCTGGCCGGGAACGGGATGGGTATTCCCGCTCCCGAGGGCGGGGGCTGGCTGGCTCTGTCCCCCGCCGTGGTGGCGGGGGGATACCAGACCGACGACCTGAGAGTGACCTTGACGGGATTGGCGGAGAACGGACTTTTCGGTGATCAGGCGGCATGGGTGCTGGGACAGGGATCCCTTTACTCCGGCGGCTCGGTCGCGGCCACTACACTGCCGGGGTTCCGGGTGAAGGCCTCCACTTCCCAGGGACTCCTGACCTTGGACCATTTCCTGTTGCCCGCTCCGGTGGCCTGGGATTTCCGGGGCGGAGGCGGGGCGGATGTCCAGTCCCTGGTGAGTTTGAACTGGACCGAAATCCTGATCGGATTGACATCGATGCCCGGTTCCTGCACGGGTTGGTTTCGGGAAGATCCCGCCACGCGACCCCTGACGAAAAGGCAGGGTCTCACCCTGGGCGGGTCGGTCAGTGAACCCGTCGGCAGCGCGGGTACACTGCTGGTTCCGTTGGCGGAGGACGCCCAGCTCCGCGTTGATGTGCTGGGGGAATTGGTGGGCATCATGCCCGTCCAGAAGCCACGGGGCTCGGCCACCGGGTGGCTGGCGGCCCGGTCCGATGGCCGCAACAGCGGGGCGTACCCTTTGCGACCTTCCCTGTCGCCGGTTCCGGATGCGGTGACCGCGGCCGCACGGCTTCAGGTCTATCCCAATCCCGGAGGCGGTCAATTCCATTTCCGGATCTCGGGGGTTTCCTTGTCGGCGGGTCTCCGTTTGGAAATATTCGATCTGCGCGGCCGGAGGGTTCGGACTTTGGCGGCCGGCCAGGCCTCCGGCCTGATCCGCTGGGACGGCGCGGACGGCCAGGGTCGCCCCTTGGCTGCCGGGACCTATCTGGCCGCCCTGCGCGGGGCCGGAGAAACCTTGACGACCAGGGTCGTTCTGACACACTGATCCGGTCGGGCAATCCCCGGCCAGGGCACACATTCCTCCTCCCTTCCTACGTCCATCCGTGGTAGATTCCCGCCATGGAAAACCAACAGAACAACCCCGCCAACTACTGGAACATCCTGGCTGCGGCCGAGGCTGCACTGGATCAGGGGGATTTTTCCACCGCAGAACACTATTTCCATGAGGCCGCCAGCCGACGGGCGGGCTCACCTGGCCGGGTTTTCTTCTCCGAAAAAATGACCGACGGCCTCAAGGGCCTGTTTCGCCAGGCGGCGCAACGCGAGGACCGGAAGATGACGGCCCCGGGCCGCTGGTCCCAGCGCACCGCCGATTTTCGCAACCGGTTCCTGCGCCTGGGGGAGCCCGTGGTGCGGGAGGGCATCCGGGTCGCGGAGCTTCGCCCCGAGGACGATCCGGCGGCCAATCAGCCCGTGTTGGAATCATCCCTGTTTCTGGTGGCCCGCAGCCGGATCTTCGCCCAGGAACCCTCCTCGGCTGTGCCTCTTCTCAAGGGTCTTTTTCGCACAGCCTGCCGCACGGGCCGCACCTTCGAATTCGACCTGGTCCGGCACGACCTGCCCCTGACCGAAGAGGATCGCCTGCACCTGGCACGTCAGGGCGGCGATTTGTGCGACGTGTTCAGGGAGCAAGGCAGCCTGGTGGCCGGGACCGATGGGGCCGACAAGTGGGCGCAGGCGCTCCTGGCCCTGCTGCAGCCCCGGTATTTCGGTTCGACCGGTCGGCTGGAAGAGGAAAGAAGCTGGCTGGAAGCCGTGACCGCGGACCGTCTGCAGGACAAGGCCGGCGCGAGTGTCGAACTATACCGCGCCTATCTGGGGGTGGCCCCGGTGATCGGTCCCCGGGTCGACGAAGCCCGAGTCCGGTTGACCGAGCTTCTCGGCAACACGGATGCGGGACATTTTCCGGTGGCCAGGTATGAGGAAGCCCTGGCCGCCCTGGAGCCGGATGATCTGATGGAGGCCGGCCCTTTGAAGGACCGGCTCGAGATGGCGCGCGCGAGGATCCTCTACCGGCGCCCGGAGCCCACCGGGACGGCCGGGGCCTCCTTGGCCTGGGCTTCGGTGGCGGCGGCGGACGACGGATTGGTCACCATCGTGTACTGGAGCGACAACGAGCCGCGCGACGTGGCCAGCTGGCGTCCCGGTCAGGACGCCGGGACCCTGGAAGAGTTTCTTGCGCCGTGCGCGGATCGCCTGGTGGCCTTCGACGACACCGTCCAGTCCCTGGTGCATCCCCTCTGGAAAGAGGCTCCGGCTCCGTGGACGGTGCGCGATTTCATGTTGGCTCTGATGGAAAGCTTCCTGCCCCGGACGGGCCTGGAGCGGGACACGGTCCTGGGATGGTGCCTGGCCGAGACCGGTCCCTGGCGGGCGGGATGGAATCCGTCGGCGGGTCACCCCGATCTGGAACCGCCCCGCAGTTCGTCCCTTCTGGAAGCCTGGGAGGAGGGGCCGGTCGCCGGCGCCCTGATGGCCGGTCTGGCCTGGTTGGCTGTGCGAAACCGGGTGGCTTCCGGTGATCCCACCTTGCGCGCAGGCCTCGGTGAGCTGGCTCGCCGGGGAGATCCCGCGTCCCGCTTCCTTTATGCCTTCATCAACATGGATTCCCACGGCGGCCCCGGACTCGACGCTTCCTTCCGGCCCTGGACCCTGCCCCTGCTCTGGACCCGGCCCGATCCCTTCGGCTGGTCGGTGGGCGGCGGCCCGCGGCACCGTGAGCAGCCCTCGGCGGCGGGCCCCGGCGTCCGGCCGGACCTGGGACGCAACGATCTGGCGGTCGTGACGACGGGCGATCCTTCGGCGGTCTTGGCCGCCTGGGGCGACGGTCGTCAGAAATTGCGCGTGGTCCTGGACCGCCCGGAACGGCTGGAATCCCTGGCTGGAATTTCCGGGGGTGTCATCGGCCCGGTGACGATGATCCCCCCTTCGGGGACGGTTCATTCCCTGCCGGCGGCCCTGGATTTTCTGGAGGCCCTGCTGACCGATGTCCGTCCGGACCAGGAAGCCCTTCTGCCGATCTTCCACTGGCTGCGGTTGGTGGAAACCCACAACGGGGACCTGTTGGATTTCCGCCAGGTCCGGCCCCGGCCTGCGGGCCGCTTTCCCCTGTACGATCGGTACGCCACGGCGGTCGCGGCTTTGGATCGGGAGGAGCCCAGGCTCGATCCCGAAGGTCATCTCGACACCTGGGCCGGCCAGTTCAGCCAACGGGTCCGCAAGGCGGGCCTGGTGGCGGGCCCGGTGGAATATCTGGCGGTGACTTCCGACCGGCTGGACAGCCTGTGGGGTGTCTTCGAGGGCAGCGATGCGTCCTGGGTTTTCCTCGACAGTGCGGCCATCCATTGGGCCCTGCTGCGCGGAGGTCCGCTGGGGGTGGAAGAGATCCACGCCCTGCTGCACAGCCGGGGCGCAAGGCACCTGTCCCTCTTGACGGGCCCTGCCTGGCTGCGGCCGGAATTGGAGTCCCTCCTGGGTTCGTGGCTGGGGGTGTTCGGCAGCCCCTATTACCTGTCCCTGACGGACGTTCGCCCGCCGACCCTCCTTTTGGCGGACCGCGGTATTCAGCCCGAAGCCCGGATCCAGGCTGCCGAAGCCCTGGCGAGCCAGGCGACCTGGATCGAGGGGGCGCTGGCCAAGGCGGCCGATGGTTTCATCCAGTTGCCCGCCGACGGCCGGTCGGCGGCCTTCTGGGGTTCCGTCAGCAGCGGCGAGATTTCCCTGTCTCGTCGGGACTGGAAATTCCTGCCCCCGGTCGGATCGGATCCGGGACCGGTGGCCGGGTCCGGACTGCTGGCCGTGCCGTCACTGGCCAGCCTCGAGATCGCGACCATGCCCGTGGCACGATCGGACTCCCGCGCGGATTGGGCCCGGGCCGATGCCGAACGGAACGTTTTTTTCGCCTGGCGTCGGAAGATATGTGCTCTGGAGATGGCCGCCCTGATGGCGGGCCCCTGGGATACGGTGGCCATTCTGGATACACGCTGGTGGCGTCTGTTGCCGTCGGGTCCGGGCTCCGGAACCGATACCGGCGGAACGGCGACCGCCGGCAGCAGTGAGGTCGTCAGAAGGGCCACCGAAGGCGTGGGTCGGGCCCTTTCTCTACCTGGCTCCGGACCCCGTGGCGGCCAGGCGGTGGACGGCGGGATCCTGGCCGTGGTCAACGGCTGGTTGATGACTCACGATCCGGATGCGGAACAATTACCGGCGGGTCCTGGTGCCGCCGCCGTCCAGGCCTCGGCGTTGCCGGCCAAAGGTGTGAATATCCTGCTGGGCGATATTGCCCCTACCTGGGAAAGGCTGACTGTCCAGGTCGCCGAAGCCTGGGAAGGGGGTAGGGTGGAGAGCTGGATCCTGCTGGTGGCCGATGCGGTTCCCGAAGGCGCGGCCGACCTGGTGGCCGCCGCCGGCATGGCGGGCATTTCGGTCTGGTCCGCTGACGCGGGCAACTTTGATCCCGCGCCGGTGGTGTGGGTCGAGCCCGAGGATTTCAGTGATCCCGGCCTGGCCCAGTTCCTGGCGGTCCATGCCCCGACCGCCATTGTGGCGGGCGACGTGGCCGACTGGAAACCAGGTGCCGACCGTCAGGCCCAGGAAACGGCTTTGGCGGTGCGATCGATCCTTGATTGCCGGGCCGACACCGTTCTCCTGCACAGTCAGAACCCCGCCGACTCCTGGATCCGTTTCCTGGCCCGGGCCTGTGGGGCCCGGTTGATTGGGGGGACAGGTTCGGTACCAGCTGCTGCCCTCGATGCCCCCGCGCCGTCTGCCGAACAGGTCTGCCTGGATTGTGGCCGGGCCGTAAATGCCACCACCGTGGTGGGACGGTTGCAGGCCCTCCTTTTTCGCTTGCGCACCCTGGTCGTGAGCCGACCGGGCGGTCCCGATGAATCGGAGGGGGAAAAGCCGCCTGGCCGTCAGCTGCTGCCCCTGGCCTGGCTGGGGGATCTGGCCGGCTTGTCCCCGGTGGATGTAGCCGAAGGTGCGGTGATGCTGCGGTGGGCGGCCCGACTCGCGGGTGATTCCCTGTCGGCCGCCGGATCCCTGGCTCAACAGGCCGGTCGGTCCGGCGGCGGTCACACCTTGTTGATCCCCCTGCGCTTCGCCGACATAGAAAACGACCTGGAGAAGATGCAGGAAAACCTGAGGGTGATGCTGCCCCTGTGGCTGGGTCACAGCCGGCCGGGGTTGCTCAACTGGATCGACCTGGACCATCCTCCGGCCCGGATCGATACAGGGGAACTCACCCTTCTGGATGGATATCTCGTTTGCCACGGATCCCTGTTTCCCGATACCGGGCTTACCTATTGCTGCCCGCGAGGCCTTATCCATTCCAGCGAGCGTCTGGTGGGCTGCCGACGCACCCCTGCCGAGGTCATGGAGGAACTGGTCGCCAGGCTCGGTCAATTCCGATCCCGCATCTTTGACCTCATGGCCGGCGCCCTGGAGACGGGGGAGGGCTTCCTGGTCGAAACGGGGTTGACCGATCTGCGCGACGAAGAAAGTTTTTTCCTGGGGTTGGGCGTGGCCCTCGGGTTCTGGCGTTGGATCGGACCGCCCTGTGAAGGGGCTATTCACTTGGTGGACCTGCTGACGGTGGCGGAAAGCCGGACGGTCAAACAGGCCTCCGCCGGTTGGGAACTGGTGCGGGATGAAGCCGCCTTGCGCTACCCCGGCACCGGGGACCTGGTCCCCGCGGGGCAAGGCCGGAATATGCCCCCCGCCGAATCGGGTCGGGGGTTGCGCGGCCTGCGCTCCCTGCTGGCCGGTGGTGCTGAGAAACGCGACGA
Source organism: uncultured bacterium (assembly GCA_965363725.1). GTDB lineage: Bacteria > Krumholzibacteriota > Krumholzibacteriia > LZORAL124-64-63 > LZORAL124-64-63 > JAGLCY01. The sequence continues at coordinate 11,004 of CBDTUS010000036.1, forward strand.
TCTGGATCCGGTGGTGACCCGGGTGACCGAAGCGGTGCGGGGCAAGGGGGAAGGATCGTTTCTGGTTCTCCGTGGCGTGTGCGGTTCCGGGAGACACGAGGCCCTCGGACGAGGGTTGCTGCAGGCCGGCCAGGGCAGCGGTGAGGTGCCCGAGCTGACGATCTACTGTCCTGACGAAGCGGTGGCCGCCATGGCCTGCCGCGAATTTTTGCGCCTCGGTCTTTCCGGTCCCCTGGATGTCCGGGTGCCCAGCGGGGATGCTACGGTTCCGGAGCCTGCCGAGGGCGGAGCCAAACGCGCAGACCCCTCGATGGCCGTGGTGGTCATGTGTGAAGCTCAGCGGTTCGACCCCGACACCCGCTACCGGATCGCGCAGACCGGTCGCCGCCGCCGGTTGATCATGACGGTGGATCCGGTGGCCACCGCCGAGCCCTGGGAACATCTGTTCCTGACCACGCCGCGGTCCGACGATATCGTCGATCTTCCCGGCCAACGCCGCGCGGCGCGCAAGCTGTGGTCCGAAGTCGGGCGCCTGGTTCCGCAGGAGTATCGGCAGACCGGCCACCAGCGGCGGGACAAGGGTGTCCTCATTTCGGACTACGCCGCCAACCTCGACCAGTGCCTTTCGCGGGTGACCCTGGAACATCAATCCGGGAAACTGATGGAGCCCCTGCGAGTGACGGCGCCCATGCCGGGCGACCTCGAGTATCTGGGATCATCCATCCGTGACCGGGGCTGGCTGGCCGTGCTGGAAACGCGCCTGGAAAGCCTGCTGCTGCCCGGTCCGCGGGAATTCCTCGCCGCGGCCACCGATCATCTCGTACTGGGTGGCCATCTGGACCCCGTGCCACCCGGCGGGGCCGAGGATGAGGCGGCCTCTTCCGCGCCGGTCCCGGAAGGCCGGCCGGATCTCATGACACCGCGGCTGTTGGGCCCCGAAGGCGCCGCGGCGTGGACATCCTGGATCGAGACGCAGGATCCCGCGGCCGATCCGACCCTCAATGATTTCGCGGAACAGGTGGCACCCACGGCCTGGGGCATCACCTTTCTGGCGCGGCCAGACAACAGGGTACGGGTGATGCGGTTTCTTGAGCAGTACGGGAACGAACCCCTTTCGGCCCTGATGACGTTGCCGCTTTGGGAAGCCTGGTGGTACGGCATGATGGACGATCTCGCCCTCAAGGGGCCCCGGCACCGGAGGCCCCTGGCGGTGCTGACCTCGGCCACCAGACCCTTGGGATCCTCTCTGCCAGGGGCGGCTTACCTCTGCCTGGGGACCGAACCGGAGTCCCAGCACTACGAATCTTTGGTACGGGTCACGGACAGTCTTCTGATCCTGTACCAGGAAAAATCGCCCCTGCCTTCGGAGTCTTCCGAATAGTCCCGACCGGGCTTGACAGGGGCTTGTTTCGGCGTGGGGCAATGACTAGTTTCGAGTTTGTTGAACGTCCGGGAAAACCCCGTTGCGCGAAAGGACCGCCCATGGAACTGCCCTTCGAACCCTACCGCATCAAGGTCGTGGAAAAGATCCAGAGGATCAGCCGCGAGGAGCGGGTGACCCATTTGCGCGCGGCGGGCTACAACCTGTTCAAGATTCCCTCGGAGGCCATCTACGTCGACCTGCTGACCGACAGCGGGACCAGCGCCATGAGCGATCTGCAGTGGTCGGCCCTGATGAGCGGGGACGAGGCCTACGCCTGTAGCAAGTCCTTCGCCGTCTTCGAGAGCACCATCCAGGAGATCTTCGGTTACAAACACGTGATCCCCACGCATCAGGGCCGTGCTGCCGAAGGCATGCTGTTCACGGTGAGCCTGAAGCCCGGAGATGTGGTACCCAACAATATCCATTTCGACACGACCCGGGCCAATGTGGAGCACATCGGCGCCATCGCCCTGGACTGCATCGGCTCCAAGGGTCTCGACCCGGCCGTGGAGGGCCCCTTCAAGGGCGACATGTCCCTTGAAAAACTGCAGGCCGCCTTTGAAAAATACGGGACCGGACGCATCCCCTTCGTCATGTTGACGATCACCAACAACAGCGGCGGCGGCCAGCCGGTGTCGATGGCCAACATGCGCGAGGTGTCCGCCTTCTGCCGCGAGAAGGGCGTGCCGCTGATCTTCGACGCCTGCCGTTTCGCTGAAAACGCCTGGTTCATCCAGCAGCGCGAAGCGGGATACAAGGACCGGCCCATCCAGGAAATCTGCCGGGAGATGTTCGCCCTCGGCCAGGGCTGCACCATGAGCGCGAAGAAGGACGGACTGGCGAACATCGGGGGATTCCTGTGCCTGGACGACGACCAGTGGGCGCAGAACGTCACCAACCTCCTGATCCTGCGGGAGGGTTTCCCCACCTACGGCGGTCTGGCCGGACGGGATCTGGCCGCCGTGGCCCAGGGTTTGCGCGAGGTTCTGGATCCGGACTACCTGGCCTTCCGCATCGGACAGGTCGCACGGCTTGGCAAGCGGCTCGACGAACTGGGGGTGCCCCACCTGAAGCCCACCGGTGGCCACGCCGTCTACCTGGATGCCAGGAACGCCCTGCCCCACATTCCCCAGGCGGAATTTCCGGCCCAGGTGTTCACCGCCGCCCTGTATCTTGAAGGCGCTGTCCGGGGGGTGGAAATCGGCAGCCTGATGTTCGACCACAAGGATCCCGACACCGGCGAGATCGTCCACCCAGCCATGGAACTGGTCCGGTTGGCCATCCCGCGGCGGGTCTACACCCATACCCAACTCGACTATGTGGCCGATTCCTGCGCTCGGGTCATGGAGATGGGGGACAGGCTGCGGGGCCTGGAGATCATCTGGGAACCTCCGGCCCTCCGCCATTTCACCGCCTCGCTGCGGCCGGTCGGCGGCGGCAGGATGATCGCGGAGGGTTGAGGCCTCCATGGAGGAATCCGCTTTCCAGATAACCTTTGTGGGTCAGGCAGCTCCCCTGGCGGCCGAGCTGGAGCCGCTGGCGGAGTCCGCCGTCACGTCCCTTAAATTGACCAGTGATTTTTCCGGCCTGAGAATCTGTGGGGACGATCTGCCGGGACAGGACGATGTCTGGTACCGCCTTCGTCCCGCACATCGCGAGGACCAGCGGCCCATCCTGGTCCTGTTTTGCCACGGGGCCTGTTTCCAGGGGTCCGGCCGCATGGCCGATGCGGTCCGGCCGCCTCGCCCGGTCTGGGAGCAAATGCCTGCGCCGCGTGACGGCATGGATCTGGACCCCGAGGATTTTTCCCGGGAACGGTCCGCCCTCTTTCTTCATCACCACCTGCTGGCGGCCCAGGACATGGTCCGGGGCCGGGTCAGGGGCCGCAATCTGCCGGCGGGGTTGGCCGAAGCTTTTGCCGAGGCCTGGGCGGTCGGCCTCGATGGCCGACTGGCCCGAAAAGGGTTGCCCGGCTACCCCTTGGCCGAACGGCGGGCCCGCTTTGCCCGGGTTTTTTCCCCGGCGGGGATTCTGCTGCCGGATCACTGGCAGGTTTTCCAGTCCCTCTGGGATGGCGCGCTGACCGGGCAGAAGGAAGTCCTGGATGTCGTGAAAAGGCTGCCGGGTCTTTGATTTAGAGCCCGGTCACCGGGAATCCCTGCGCCGGGGACACCCTGCCGTCGCAGGCCTCGGGAATGGATTTGCTTTTTGGGTCCGGATGCCCCAATTTCATGTGGTCGAAGGCAACCGTTGACGGTTTATAGGTCCGGACGTAAAGTTCGGAATTCTGGTGTTGTTAGACCGGTTTTTTCGAATTCCGCCTTGCTTCCCACCTGCAAGGCCGGTGTGCATACCTTCTGGGAGGTTGGTTCATGTTCGGTGTTTCTTCCACGCGTCGCTGGGTTTCGGTCATGCTGCTCGGCCTGCTCCTCGTGACCTTTGTCGGTCTTGCCGGATGCGGGAAAAAGGAAGAAGTGGACCCCTATGTCTACGATTCCCTGCGCAGGGTCACCCGGGGTGACACCCTGACCGCTACGTTCCTGTTCGAGATCGACGCTCCCGAATTCGAATTCGTCCGGGGCAACACCGCCATCGTGCGCGACGGGAACCTCCTGGAATTCCTGGTCGCCGAGGATCTGGAACACAATTACCGGAACCTGTCCGGCACCCTGCTGGGTGTCAAAAAGACCTTCTCGCCGGCCCCGACCCATTACGTGGTCCAGCGCATCAAGCGCGGCGGCGTGGTGGAGGCCGACAGTCTGCCCGTGCCTGCCAGCTACACGCTGCCCACGCTCCTGCGTGCGGGCGCGATCGACCTCGAAACCCCAGGCGCCCCGTTGCCCGATCTCGGCTGGAAGTCCGGCCCCATCAAGGAGGCGCGTGCGACCTTCCTGCCCGAGGAGGAAGACGGCGACCTAAGGCCCATCCAGACGGGGATCGATAAATTCGTCTACATGCCCCGACATGACCTGGCCGATTCGGCGCGAGCCAATCCTTCCGCCGAGGACTTTGCCTGGTACGCGGTGTTCCCCGAATCAGCCGTCGAAATCACCGAGCTGACCAGCGGTGCCGAGTGGATGCTGCACCTGCTGAAGTCCCAGGATCTGCCGCTGATCGGATCATTCTCCATGCTCACGCTCGAGGACGAGTACGCCAAGCGCAAGATCGATCACGAGGGCCTCGGCCACGTGGTCGGCACCATGAAGATCAACTGGTTCAAGTACGCCAACACCTTCGTGGAAGGCTCCGAGCGGGACATCTAGTCCCGTTTGGTTCTGAAATCGGTCCAGAATCCGGTTCCGAATTTGGTTCGAAATCCGGTCCGGTCTTAAAATCAAAGAGCGGGCTTCCCTGAGGAGCCCGCTCTTCTTTTTACCTTTTCTTTTCCGGTCACTTCGTCAGACGAGAATTTCCATCAGGCGCGCGTCACGCAGGACCGCCTTCGCGGGTGCCTTGGACTTCTTGTCCAGGCTGCTGGTCTTGAACTTGTTAGCCACCATGCCGACCATCACTCCGTATTCGCCGGCGAGAAGCATTTCCGTGGCCCGGTGGCCCAGGCGCGAGGCGAGGATGCGGTCGTAGCCCGAGGGGGAGCCGCCGCGCTGGACGTGGCCCAGCACGACCATCCGGACACTGCGCTTGAGTCGTTCCCTGATCTCGTAGGAGACGTAGGTGGCTTTGCCGGCGCCCTCGGCCAGGATGATGATGGCGTGTTGTTTGCCTCTCTGGTAGCCCTTGGCGATGTTGCGGCACAGGTCGTCCAGGTTGTAGGGGATCTCCGGCAACAGGACTTCTTCGGCGCCGGTGGCGATGGCGGTCTGGGCGGCCAGGAGCCCGTACTCGCGACCCATGACCTCGATCACGAAGATGCGGCCGTGGCTGGTGGCCGTGTCCCGCACCTTGTCCACGGCGTCGATGGCGATGTTCAGGGCGGTGTCGAAGCCGATGGAGATGTCCGTGCCGGGTATGTCGTTGTCGATGGTGGCCGGAATGCCGACGACCGGCAGGTCGAACTCCTTCATCAGCTTGGTTCCGCCCCGGAAACTCCCGTCCCCTCCGATGATGACCATCCCGTCTAGCTTGAGCTTGTCCAGGGCCCGGCGCACCGGCACGTCGCCCACATCGGTGGCGAACTCCGGGTAGCGGAAGGTCCTCAGAATGGTACCGCCCTGGGACAGGATGCCGCTCACCTCGCGTGCCGTCAGATTGGTGGACGCTCCTTCGGAGAGCCCGCGCCAGCCACGCTTGATGCCGACGACTTCCACGCCTTCGCGGCTGGCGGTGCGGACCACCGCCCGGATGGCGGCGTTCATTCCCGCGGCGTCCCCGCCTCCTGTCAGTACTCCGATTCTCTTCATGCCTTGTCTCCCGGGTCGGTTGTCGGTGATGATTTCTGGGAATCGTAGACCCCTGATTGGCGGGCCCGGCGCCGGTCGTGCCACCGGCGGATCTGCTCCATGCGTTCGGCCAGTTCGGTCTCGAAGCCGCGCTTGCCCGGTTGATAGTAGTCGGTGCCCCTGAGGGAGTCGGGCAGACAGCTCATGGAGGCGATGCCGTCGTCGGTGTCGTGGGCGCAGACGTAGCCGTCGCCGAAACCGATGTCCTTCATCAGGCGTGTGGGGGCATTGCGCAGATGCAAGGGTACGGGCGGGTTGTGTCCTCGGGCGACCTCGCCCGACGCCTTCTTGTAGGCCCGGTACAGGGCGTTGCTCTTGGGGGCGAGGGCCAGATAGACCACGGCCTGCGCCAAGGCCAGCGCCCCTTCGGGCATGCCGATGAAATGCACGGCGTCGCGCGCGTCCAGGGTTCGTCGCAAGGCCTCGGGTTCCGCCAGGCCGATGTCCTCGCTGGCGAAACGCACCAGGCGGCGGGCAATGTAGAGGGGATCCTCGCCGCCTTCCAGCATGCGGGTCATCCAGTACAGGGCCGCCTGGACATCGCTGTTGCGCAGCGACTTGTGCAGGGCCGAAATGATGTTGAAATGTTCCTCGCCGGCCTTGTCGTAACGGGCGGGACGCGTCCGCAGCAGTTCGCCCAGGTTTTCGACCGAGAGTTTCTCTCCTTCACCCAGCGGGGCAAAGCCGGCATCGACGGCGGCGGCCGCGGTTTCCAGAAGCCCCAGGGCGACCCTGGCGTCTCCTTCGCAAATCTCCGCCAGCATGGCCAGCGCTTCGTCCGACAGGTCCAGCCTCCCGCCCAGGCCGCGGGGATCGGTCAGGGCCCGCTCCAGCAGCACGGTGACCGCGTTCGGAGAAAGGGGAGCCAGGACGAAGAGCCGGGTGCGGGAGATGAGCGCGCTGTTGATCTCGAAACTGGGATTTTCGGTGGTGGCGCCGATCAGGGTGACGTCGCCCCGTTCGACCCAGGGCAGCAGGGCGTCCTGCTGGGCCTTGTTGAACCGGTGGATCTCGTCCAGGAAAAGGATCGTTCTTTTTCCGGTGGCCCGTTTCAGTTTTTCCGATTCGGCCATGACAGCTTTGAGCTCCTTGGAACCCACCGCGACGGCGCTGTATTCCAGGAAGCGGGCCTGGGTATGGCCGGCCACCAGGCGGGCCAAGGTGGTCTTGCCGCATCCGGGGGGGCCCCAGAGCAGGAGCGAGGGCAACGAATCACCCTCCAGGAGGAGGCGCAATGGTCCGCCGGTTCCCAGCAGCTCCTCCTGCCCGGCGACCTCGTCCAGGGTGGCCGGGCGCATGCGGTCCGCCAGGGGAGTGGAGCCGGAGCCGGAACCGACCCCGGTACTTCCGGGGACGTCGCCGCTGTCGTGGGTGTCGAAGAGGTCAACCATCATGCCGCACATTCTAACCGTATGGACCCCGCTGGCAAGGTGAAGCTGTTGACGTTGGCCCCTTTCTGACGCTACCCTTGACTGGAAATCCCTTTAGAGAAGGAGCAACATCCATGGCCACGGCCATTCTCATCATCCTGGACGGGCTCGGGGTGGGGGGCGCCCCCGACGCCGCCGAGTACGGGGACGCCGGCAGCGACACCCTGGCCAACATGGCCGCCAGCGTTGGCGGGCTCGAGGTTCCCAACCTCAGGTCGCTGGGGCTCGGCAATCTCCACAGCATCGAGGGGGTGGCTCCGGCGGTCTCGCCGACAGGCGCCTTCGGCCGCCTGGAAGAGGTGTCGGCCGGCAAGGATTCCACCACCGGACACTGGGAACTGATGGGCCTGGTGACCGAAATTCCCTTTCCTACCTATCCCGACGGATTTCCCCCGGAGGTGATCGGCGAGTTCACGCATCTGACCGGATACGGAGTGCTCGGCAACAAGGCCGCCAGCGGAACCGTGATCATCCAGGAACTCGGCGATGAACATCTGCGAACAGGGAAACTCATCGTGTACACTTCGGCCGACAGCGTGTTTCAGATCGCGGCCCACGACGCGGTCTGCAGTCTGGAGGAACTCTACCGGGTCTGCGAGATCTCCCGCGACATGCTGCAGCCCCCCCATCAGGTCAGCCGGGTGATCGCCCGACCTTTCACGGGACCGTCAGGAGCTTTCGAGAGGACGCCCTACCGCCACGACTACGCCCTGGACCCGCCGGCGGGCATGGTGCTGCCGGACCTGCAGAAACACGGCGTGAAGGTGATGTCGATCGGAAAAATCTATGACCTCTACGCCGGAGTAGGGATCGATGAAACCTTTCCTTCCAAGAGCAATGCCGAGGGCATGGCGGAGATGGATCGGCTGCGGGCTACGACCGGGGACACCGATACCCTTCTCCTGTTGAACCTGGTCGATTTCGACATGCTGTGGGGACATCGCAATGATCCGGAGGGTATGAAGCGGGGCCTGGAGATTTTCGATGCCTGGCTGGGGAATTTTCTCTCGGTCCTGGATGAAGGTACGCTGCTGTTGTTGACCGCGGACCACGGCAACGATCCGACCACCGTCAGCACCGATCATTCCCGGGAGCATGTGCCCCTGCTGGCCTATCTCGCCGGAACATCCGGTGGGGCGGATCTCGGTACGCGCCAGGGCTTCATGGACGTGGCCGCGACCCTGGCGGATTTTTTCGGGAGCCCGGCGCCGCGCAAGGGAACCAGTTTCCTGGCTGATATCAGGAAAGGAAGTGCTTCGTGAACGAGATCCACCATCGACTCCTGGAAGCCGCCTGCGAGGCGCGATTGCGCAGCCATTCCCCCTACTCGGGATTCCGGGTCGGTGCCGCGCTGCTGGCCTCCGACGGGTCGATCCACCTGGGGACCAATGTGGAGAACGCCAGTCTCGGTCTGTCCATCTGCGCCGAACGGGCCGCCGTTTGTCGGGCGGTGGCCGATGGGGTGCGGGAATTTTCCGCCGTGGCGATCTGCGCCGATGGATCCGATCCCACTGCTCCGTGCGGGGCCTGCCGCCAGTTCCTGCTCGAGTTCGGCCGGGACCTGACGGTGCTGATTTGCGGTGACCAGGGTCCCGCCGGCGAAGTCCGGCAATTCGTCCTGACGGACCTGATCCCGCACGCCTTCGAGACCTACGTGGATCCCGGGTCGGCCGCATCTGAAGACAGGAAAGGGTCACCTTGAATATTCTTGAGATTCTCGAAGCCAAAAAGCGGGGCCGGGAACTGACGGCCGCGGAAATCCTCTTCGTGGTGGACGGATTCACCGCCGGTGATTTTGCCGATTACCAGATGTCCGCCTTCCTGATGGCGGTCTGGTTCCGTGGCATGACCGGCGAAGAAACCGCCGAGTTGACCGGCGCCATGCTGCGGTCGGGCGAGGAACTGGACACCAGCACGCTGACGTTGCCTACCGCTGACAAGCATTCCACCGGAGGAGTGGGGGACAAGGTCAGCCTGCTGCTGGCGCCCCTGGCAGCGGCCTGTGGCCTGATGGTGCCCATGCTGTCGGGGCGGGGTTTGGGACATACCGGAGGCACCCTGGACAAGCTGGAGGCGATCCCCGGCTATCGGATCCACCTGGACAACCTCGAATTCCTGGAACTGGTAGAGAAGGTAGGCTGTGCGATCATGGGGCAGAGCGGTTCCATTGCTCCGGCCGACGGCCGCATCTACGCCATGCGCGACGTGACCGCCACCGTGGATTGCGTTCCTCTGATCACGGCCTCCATCATGTCCAAGAAACTCGCGGCCGGGCCCCGCACGATCGTCATCGATTTGAAGACCGGCTCCGGCGCCTTCATGGACGATCTGGATCGTGCCCGGGAACTGGCGACGGCTCTGGTGGCGGTGGGCAGGATGTACGGTCGCCGGATGTCCGTGGTCTTTTCCGACATGGACCAGCCCCTGGGCCTGGCAGTGGGGCATGCCAACGAAACCATCGAAGCCTTCCGGACCCTGCGGCCCGCTGGACGCACCACAGGTCCTGCGGATCTGGTGGCCCTGACCGAAGATCTCACCGCGGAGATGGTCCGGGTGTCCGGGCTGGAACCGGATCGAGACCGGGCACTGGCCCGCGTTCGCGAGGTTTGGGACTCCGGTAAAGCTTTTGCTATGATGCTGAACTGGGTGGCCGCCCAGGACGGGGTCCTGGACCCGGCTCGTGAAGATTTTGGATTGGAAGTCGCTCCTTTGGTCCTTGAGCTGGAAGCTCCTCACGATAGCTGGCTGGCCCGGGTGAACTGCCGCCAGGTGGGTCTGTCCCTGGCTGATCTGGGCGGCGCGCGTTTGACCGTGAATGATCCCCTGGATCTGACCACCGGCGTGGATTTTCTGCCCCAGGTGGGGGACAAATTGAGCAAGGGCGATGTGCTGGCGCGGATCTTCTGCTCCGATGCTGGCCAAGCCCAGGCGGCAGCCGACCGTATCCTTGCCGCACTGACCTTTTCCCCCGAACCCGTACCGGCCCACGACCTCATCCTCGACCGCTACGAGTAAGGTCTGCTTGGATTCGCAGGACGAGTGGGCTCTATCTGAAAGGTGAGGCTTAGCCTCGGCTGGGCCTTCAGATGCGCCCCACCTTTCAGATAGAGCCCACTCGTCCTGCGAATCCAAGCAGACCTTGCGAGCGGGCGACATGCGTCCTGGGCCGGCGTAAAAGAGACAGGGTGTCACATCAGTTGTTTGCGCACATCTGAAGCCCCGGGGCGAGGCTAAGCGCAAACAACTGATGTGACACCCTGTCTCTTTTACGCCGGCTCAGAACTCGTCGTCATCCCGGTCGAGAGTCTGGAAGTCCTTGTCGACCCCCTTGAAGTCATGCAGTTGGCCACCGTGGAGATCGCAGATGTCTTGGGGAAAATTGTTCGGCAAGAAGACCTCTGAGGCCAGGGAATCGCATTCGCTGGTGGCGAGCATGCCGGACTTCAGGCAGATGGTTTCTTCGACGATGCCCGGCGGCCGTACGAAGGGTTCCTCGCCCTTCTGGTCAGTGATCTTGCCCATGAAGCTGGCCCAGACGGGCAGGGCCATGCGGGCCCCGGTGGCGCCCCGGCCCATGGGCAGGGCCTGATCGAATCCGACCCAGACCCCTCCGCAGAAACTGGGGGTGAAGCCACAGAACCAGGCGTTGGTGCTTTCATTGGTGGTGCCGGTCTTGCCGGCGCCCGACCTGGTGAATCCCCGCCAGCGGGCGCTCACGCCGGTGCCCTCCTTCAGGGCGGTCTGGAGCAGGTTGGTCATCATGTAGGCTTCGGCGGGTTCGAGGGCTTCCCGCTGCTGGATCCGCACCTGGAAGAGGATTTCGCCCTGCGAGCTCTCCACCCGGGTGATCAGGTGCTGCTTGACGTAGACCCCGTGGTTGGCGAAGGAGCTGTAGGCGGCCAGGACTTCCCTCAGGGTAACTTCACCGGCGCCCAGGAACAGGGCCGGCACCCGGGGAAGGGGGGAGGTGAAGCCCAGCCGCTGGATGTTTTCCAGCACCGGGGCCAGGCCGAATTCCAGATTGAGTTTGGCCGTGGGCGTGTTCACCGAACGGCTCAAAGCGTAGCGCAGGGTCATGGGGCCCTGGAACCTGCCGCTGAAATTCTTGGGCCGCCACAGGCTGACACCCGTGTCTAGGACAAAGGGAGTGTCCATGAGAATGGAGGAGGGCATGAATCCGTTCTGCAAGGCGGTCAAGTAGACGATCGGTTTGAATATGGACCCGGGCTGCCGCGCCGCCTGGGTGGTCATGTTCCACTTGTAGTCGGTGAAGGACCGGCCCCCGACCATGCCCAGGATGGCGCCCGTGCGGACATCCTCCAGAAGAGCCGCGCCCTGCAGGTACTCGATCTTCTCCGGTCTTTCATCGAGAGCGGTCAGGCTGTCGAAGCGTGCCCGGGTCATGGGGAATTTGCGTTCGGTCTCCTCGGCCACCAGGTGGGCTTCCAGGGCCTCTTCCATCCAGGTCTGGTACTGGGGATTCAGCGTGGTCCAGACCCGCAGTCCCTCCTTGTAGAGCTTGGTGGCGCCGTACTTTTTCTCGAGTTCCTTGCGCACTTCCTCTACGAAGTAGGCGGCATATCCGGCCGCGGCCTTCGGGCCCGCCGCACCCTCGACAGGATGGACTTCCGTCGCCCCGATAACTTCGGCTTCGGACCGGGTCAGGTAACCCGCCTGGATCATGGTTTCGAGAACGGTGGCCCGTCGTTCATAGGCTCGATCGAGATGGTTCAGGGGAGAGAAGGTCTCCGGCCTCTGGATCATGCCCGCGACCATGCTGGTTTCCGTAGGTTCCAGCTCCCAGACGTCCTTGCCGAAGAAGGTGTGGGCGGCCGCCTGCACCCCGTAGGACCCCTTGCCCAGATAGATCTGGTTGAGGTACATGGCCAGGATTTCATCCTTCGTATAGATGGATTCGATCTGGGCCGCGACCATCCATTCCCGGAACTTCCTGGTGATCCGCTTCTGGCTGGGCAGGAGCTTGGGGAAGAGGTTGCGGGCCAGCTGCTGGGTGAGCGTGCTGCCGCCCGGGCTGCGGTTCGTGGTCAGGTTGATCCAAACGACGCCCACCAGGCGCCGCAGGTCGATGCCGTAGTGCTGATGGAACCTGCGGTCTTCCACCGAAATGACGGCCTGCTGAAGATGGACCGGGATGCGGCTCAGCGTAACGATGGTCCGGTTCTCGGTATAGAATTCCCGCAGGGTGTCGCCGTTGGCGGCGAAGATCACGGTCTTGACCGAAGGCTCGATGGCCTGCAGCGAATCGAGGGAGGGCAGATCTCGGGAGAGATATTTGATCCCCAGCAGGGTCCCGCCCAATGAGAGCAGGAACAGAACCAGCAGGGACAGGAGAATCGTTTTGACCCACCTGGCGGGGATGTTGTAGTTCAGAAATCTAAGCATGGCGCCTCCGTGCCGTAACCCCACATCCAGCGGACCGATCAAGACCGGTCCGGATTCAACATTAGGTCCAGATCCCCCGGAAGTCCACCCATGGAATGCCGGGAAAGGCGGGGGGTGTCCCGTTGGCCACGGACCCGGGGTGTCCGGACGTCCACGACCAGGGCGTTGCCAGCGGGCTGGCAACAGGCAAAATCAGGCTTGAATCGCCCGTTTGGAGGCCCATTTAAAAAAAGTGGAAAAATCCGCTTTTTCTTTTTGACTCCAGGGGTTTGCGGGTATAGATTCCGCCCTCGTTGCCCGTGTTGAGGCGGAACGCCCCGACCGGGTTATTGCTTGCCAGCCAAGACTTTCACTAGTTCGGCGGGGCAGGCTTCGAGCGGCCAAAAAAAGTCAATTTACTTGTTGACACATTGAGGCCGTTGGAGTATCTTGCTTTCCCCTGCAAATTGGGGACCAGCGGCTACGACTGCTCGGTTCAGTTCTTTGACAACAGAATAGCGTGCGATGGCCCGAATGCAATTCCGAGTCATCCTGAGAATGGCCCCGTTATCTGACGGGTGTCCAGTCTCGCTGATGACTGTTTACTATTGCGAAAAAAAGCAGGGATAATTTCCTGTTGTTATTTTTTGACAACGGAGAGTTTGATCCTGGCTCAGAACGAACACTGGCGGCATGGATTAG
>CBDTUS010000037.1:0-24145 GCA_965363725.1 uncultured bacterium
ATGGTCGTCGATGAGGACGGGGAACAGCTGGGTGTTCTGGAGACTCTCGAGGCGATCGCCATCGCCGAGGACCGGGGGCTCGACCTGGTGGAAGTGGCGCCCACGGCGCGTCCGCCGGTATGCAAGATCATGGACTACGGCAAGTTCAAGTACGAACAGGCCAAGAAAGCCAAGAAGGCCAAGCAGGCTTCGCATACCGTCAAGGTCAAGACGATCCAGTTCCGACCCAAGACCGACGATCACGATTACGAATTCAAGAAGAAGCACATCATCACTTTTCTTGAAGCGGGTCACAAGGTCAAGGTCGTCATGCGCTTCCGGGGCCGGGAAATTTCCCACCTGGACCTGGCCATGGAATTCCTGAAGCACCTCGTTGGCGAGGTCGAGGAATACGGCGCACCTGAATCCCAGCCCAAGCGCGAGGGCCGGTTGATCACGTTCGTCATCGCACCGAAAAAAGTCCGTTAGCCGTTTTGGATTTTGGGCCCCACGGGGCTTTTTGAACGGGCGACCGGAGACGCTGAACGGATAGCAAAATCCGCCGGCGGTAACCCCGGGATGTCCGGGACATAAAGAGAGAGGCAACAATCATGGGCAACAAGATGAAAACCAACCGCGCCGCGGCCAAGCGTTTCAAGCTGACCGGCAGCGGAAAAATCAAGAGAAGCAAGGCTTACCACGGCCACCTCTTCACCGCCAAGAGCCCCAAGCGGCTGCGCAATCTTCGCAAGGGCGGCCTGCTGGCCCCCAGTGACGAAGCCAGGGTGCGCAAAATGCTGGGCAAGTAACCTGACACCAATTTGGTCCGGCCCCGCCTGAACGACCGGGCCGAGATAGAGGAGGCAATGAGATGCCGAGAGCAACAAACAATCCTGCCGCCAAGGCGCGCAGGAAGAAGTATCTGAAGAGGGCCAAGGGTTTTGTCGGCGGCAAGAGCAACCAGTACGTGGCGGCCAGGGAAACCGTGGAGCGCGCCCTGGCCTACGCCTACCGGGATCGCCGCAACAAGAAGCGTGATTTCCGCCGGCTCTGGATCACCCGCATCAACGCGGCCGCCCGCCTGAACGGCCTGAGCTACAGCCACTTCATCAATGGCTTGAAGAAGGCCGAGATCGACATCGACCGCAAGATGCTGGCCGATCTGGCGGTCCATGACCTGGCCGCCTTCAACAAGCTGGCCGAGGCCGCCAAGGGCGCCCTGTAGATCCGTATCGACGGTGTGGGGCTGTGGCCCCACGGATCGTGTCGCACCCTGGTTCCATCAACATGCCGGGTGCGCCCGGCGGAGGGGATCCTGACATGAAGGAAACCATCGACCGGCTTCGGTCCGAAGGTTCCGAGAGGATCAAGGCGGCGGGGAATCCGTCCGATGTGGAAACCGTGCGCGTCGCCCTGCTGGGACGCAAGGGTGAGATCACGTCCCTGCTGCGCGGCCTCAAGGATGTGGATGAGGCTGAACGGCCCGCCATGGGGGCCGAGTTGAACCGGCTGAAGGTGGACCTGACCGCCCTGTTGGATGCCCGGTTGGTCGAGATCGGCGGCGGGGTGTCGGCCGAGAAGATGTCGGTGGACCTCACCCTGCCCGGGGTTCCGCCGGCCGCCGTCGGCACGAATCATCCGCTGCTGACGGTGATGGAATCCATCTGCGACATCTTCTACGGCATGGGCTTTACCCGGGACGACGGGCCCGAGGTCGAACTGGACTACTACAACTTCACGGCCCTGAACTTTCCCGACGACCATCCGGCCCGGGATATCCAGGACACCTTCTATATCGATCCGAAGATCTGCCTGCGGACCCAGACTTCACCGGTCCAGGTCCGGACCATGGAACAGACGGAACCTCCTTTGGCCTGCATCTTCCCCGGCCGGGTCTACCGCAACGAGAACGCCGACGCCTCGCACAGTTCCGAGTTCTACCAGATCGAAGGCCTGGTGGTGGACACGGACATCAGCATGGCGGACCTCAAGGGCACCGTCGACACCTTCGTGCGCAACTTCTTCGGCGCCAGCGAGCCCACCCGATTTCGGCCGCACTACTTTCCCTTCACCGAGCCTTCGGTGGAAGTTGACATGCAGTGTGTTTCCTGCCGGGGCAGCGGCTGCGGCGTGTGCGGGCAGACCGGTTGGCTGGAAATCATGGGCGCCGGCATGGTGCATCCCAACGTTTTCAAGGCCGCGGGCTACCCGGACGACAAGTACACCGGTTTCGCCTTCGGCATGGGGATCGACCGGATCGCCATGCTCAAGTACGGCATCGACGACATCCGTCTGTTCTACGAAAATGATCTCCGCTTCCTGAACCAATTCCGAGGTGTGTCTTGAAAATCAGCCTGGACTGGCTCGCTGAATACGCGTCGTGGGACGACACCCCCGAGGAATTGGCCGCCAAGCTGACCTCGGCGGGCCTGAACGTGGAGAGCATCGAGGAAATCCAGCAGACCTTTCCCGGCGTGGTGGTCGCCCAGGTGGTTCACCGCCAGCAGCACCCGGACGCCGATCGGCTGAGCCTGTGCCGGGTCGACGACGGCACTGGCGAACCTGTCCAGGTGGTCTGCGGCGCGCCCAACGTTCGGGAGGGTTTGACCGTCCTGTTTGCGCGGGTCGGCTCCGTGTTGCCGGGCGATTTCAAGATCAAGAAATCCAAGATCAGGGGCGTGGAAAGCCTGGGGATGATTTGCTCGGGCAGCGAACTCGGTCTGTCCTCGGATTCCAACGGGATCATAGAGCTGGAAACCGACCTGGCTGCCGGTACGTCCGCCGATGAACTGTACGGGTACCGTGACACGGTGCTCGACATCGAAGTGACGCCAAACCGGCCCGATTGGCTGAGCCACATCGGCGTGGCCCGGGAAGTGGCGGCCATCTACGGAACCAAGGTTTCCATGCCGCCGGTCTGGAGTTTCCAGCCCAGCAGTGAAAACCTGGGAGTCCAGATCAAGATCGAAGACTATCAGGAGTGCCCGCGGTACGGGGCCTTTGGCGCGGCCAACCTCAAGATCGGTCCTTCGCCTGACTGGATGCAGAACCGGTTGCGGGCCATCGGTAGCCGTCCCATCAACAACCTGGTCGACATCACCAACTACGTGATGTTCGAACTGGGGCAGCCCATGCATGCCTTCGATCGTGCCCGGTTGACCGGCGACACCATCACGATCAGGGCCGCTGCGGCCGGCACCGTGGTGACCACCCTCGACGAGCAGGAACGCAAGCTCGACGAAGGCACCCTCTTGGTGTGTGACGAAAGCGGGCCCATCGCCCTGGCCGGCGTCATGGGCCTGGCCAACAGCGAGGTGACCGAACAGACCACCGACATCCTGCTGGAAAGCGCCTTCTTCGACCCCCAGCTCGTGCGCGTGGCCAGCCGGGGATTGGGTCTGATCAGCGAGAGCTCCTACCGCTTTGAACGGGGGGCGGACTGGGACATGGTCGAAAAAGCCGCCCGGCGTGCCCTGCAGCTTTTCCAGGACCTGGCCGAGGCCCATGTGCTGCCCGCCCGGGCCAACCGGCAGGACCCCGACCGCAAGAGCACCGCCTCGATTCCCCTGCGTATCTGGCAGGTCAACCGGGTCCTGGGAACAGAGATCACCACAGACCAGGCGGCCCAGCATCTGCAGGCCCTGGGGCTCAAGGTCCAGCCCATGGGGAATTCGGGCCCCGGCAGCCGCAATGCGGTGGACATGATGGTCGAGGTCCCCTCATTCCGGCGTGATCTGTTCGAGGAAGTCGATCTCATCGAGGAAATCGCCCGCAGTTTCGGGCTGGACAACCTTTCGGGCGGCGGCGGATTCCGGCGCCTGGGAGGGGGGCTCCGGCGTCCAGACGAGGCGATCACCAACCGGCTTCGCCATTGGTTCGCGGCCATCGGCTACCACGAAATGGTGACTTCGAGTTTCCTGGCCTCTGGTGACCTGGAGGGCCTCGGGGTGGCCCCCGACGATCCGCGTAGCCAGTCCCTGGCGGTCATCAACCCCAAGCACGGGGGAGATACCCAGTTGCGCACCTCCCTGCTGCCGTCCCTTCTGGAGGTCGCTCGCGGCAACCTGAACGCCGGGTCCGAACCTCCGGTCCGCCTGTTTCAGGTCAACCGGGTCTTTTGGCCCGCCGGCGCCAAAAGGACCGATTATCGGCAGAAGGACGATCTGCTGCTCCCCGAAGAACCCGTTATCCTGCAATTCGCCGTGGCAGGTTGGCGCGAGAAGGGTCTGGACGGGTTGCCGAGCGATCTGCAAGAAATCAAAGGGGTTATCGAGGCCTTGAACGCCCATTTGCGTCTTTCCCTGGAAATGACCGGGGCCGATTGCGAGGACTGGCTGCAAGGAGGATCCCAGTGGCGCATAACCGATCGTCGCGGGAAAGCCGTGGGGACCGCCGGCAGGGTCGATCCTGGCGTTCTGGAACGTTTTGACTTGGATGGGCCCCTGGCCGTGGCCGAGATCAACCTCAGTGCGGCAGATATGTCCCCGGAACCCATGGAGTACCAGGCATTTGCCCGGTTCCCGGCCGTCAAGCGCGACCTGTCCCTGCTGGTGCCCGAAGGGACGGCCTGGGGGGCCATCAAGGATACGGTTGTTGAAATCGGCGGCCCACATATCAGTGATGTGGACCTGTTCGATATCTACCGCGGCAAAGGCGTTCCCGAGGACCGGGGCGCCTTTGGAATTCGCTTGAAGTTCCGCTCGCAAAAGGGTAATTTGAAAGGCAAGACGGTCGATGGTGCCATCGTCAGGATTCTGGCGGGTCTGTCCGATCGTTTGCAAATAGAACCGAGAAGCCAGGACTGATATCCGGCAACTGCCTGCAGGTGGATCTGCCGCCGAAATCATCCGGGATTCTCATTTTGGCCGGGATCAAGGAAGAGGGCGGGCAGGACGTGGCAAGCAATCTCAACCTTCTTGAGACAAAAGTTCTGGAAGCGGTGGCGCTGATCAAGGAATTGAGGGCGGAAAACCTCATCTTGAAAGGCCGTTGCGGCGAATTGGAAGCCTGTGCCTCCGACCTTGAAGACGCCAAACGACGATTGGAACACGAACTCGACGAGGCCCGCCAGCAGGCGAACACCGTCGAGGTTTACGAGCAGAAGAGGAAGGAAATCGAGGACAAGGTCGGAGATCTGCTCCGGAAACTGGAGGCCATGGGGTAACCCTGGCCTTTCGATTTTTGGAGACCGGCCTTCAGCGGGAAGCGGTCCGAATTGGATTCCGAAAGTGTGACAGTCATCATCTTCGGCAAGGAGTACACCCTCAAGGGTGGCGCCGATCCCGAATATGTTCAGGAAGTTGCGGCCTTCGTCGATCAGAGGATGAGCGAGGTCGCCCGCAACGCAGCCGTTGTTTCCACAGACCGGGTTGCCATCCTGGCAGCCGTCAACATAGCCGACGAGTTGTTCCGCGAACAACAGAAACGCATGGAAGCTTCGGCCACGCTCGAGGATAGATCGATTCGGCTCACCCAGCTCCTGATCCAGGAGGTTGGGGAGAGCCCGGCCGCCCGTAATGATGGTGATTCCCTGCCCGGCACGTGATGCGCCGTACAAGTGAGCCAACACTTCGCGAAGGGGATTCCGGAGTTTTCGGTCTGAAGCCATGCCTCTAGGGGAAGACGGACGACCGGAACAGGAAACCCACCTGGAGCAACACGGTTCAGTTGCTTCCGGCTCACACGACCGGGCGGGGCGTACACCACCAGCCTTCGATTCCCCTGGAAGATTTCCTCCCTCAAAGCTCCATAACCCGGGAAGGAGTGACCATGCCGCAGGTACCGGCGTATGCCTTTGTCATTGCCGCCGCGGTTCTTTTTTTCCTGTTGGGCTGGGTTGCCTTCAGGATTCGTTACGACAAGCTTCACGGCCGGGCCAGCCAGACCCGCGAAAGGCTCCTGGAGGATGCCCGCCGTGAATCGACCGACCTGCTCAAGGCGGCCAAGTTGGAGGCCAAGGGAGAATTCTACCAGGCCCGCTCCCGCTTCGACCAGGAAACCGACCGCATCCGCGCCGACAGCCAGCGCCGCCAGGAAACACTGGACCTCCGTGAAGACAATCTCAACAAGAAGGTTGCCTTCATCGATCAGAAGGAGGGCCGTCTGGACCAGCTCGACGAGACTCTCCGGAAACGTCAGCAGGATAATGATGCGGACCGGGAGAAACTTTTCGCCAAGCTGGCCGAGCAGAACACCACCCTCGAGCATATCGCCGGAATGTCGGCCGAACGGGCCAAGCAGAAACTGATGGAGAACATGGTGGGGGCCGCCCGCCTGGCCGCGGCCCAAAGCATCCAGCAGGTCCGCGAGGACACCGAGCGGTCCTCCCGCCGCGAGGCCATGAAAATCCTCAGCCTGGCCATTCAGCGCTACGCTTCCGAACACGTGGCCGAGCGCACCATATCGGTGGTGGATTTGCCAAACGACGAAATGAAGGGGCGGATCATCGGCCGCGAAGGTCGGAACATCCGGGCCTTCGAACTGGCCACCGGCGTGGACCTGATCATCGACGACACCCCCGGGGCGGTCATCATTTCCGGGTTCGATCCCGTACGCCGGGAAGTGGCGCGGCAGGCCCTGGAGATCCTGATCCACGACGGCCGGATTCATCCCGGCCGCATCGAGGAGATCGTGGCCAAGACCCAGAAGGAAATGCACGAAAAAATCCTGGAAACGGGCGAACAGGCCTGCCTCGATCTGGGCCTGCAGAACGTGAACCCGGATATGTACTACTACATCGGTCGGTTGAAATACCGCACCAGTTACGGCCAGAACCTTCTGAAGCATTCGGCAGAAGTGGCAGCCGTCGCCGGGGTCGTCGCCGGGGAATTGGGTCTGGATCAAAGAGTGGCCCGTCGGTGCGGTTTCTTTCATGACATCGGCAAGGCCGCCGACCACGAGGTGGAGGGGCCGCATGCGGTCATCGGCGCCAGGTTGTGCAAGAAGTTCGGTGAGAGCGAGACGGTGATCAACGCCGTTGGCGGCCACCACCAGGACATCGAGGCGACCTCGCCCTACACCTTCATCACCTCCGCGGCGGATGCTGTTTCGGCCTCGCGACCGGGCGCCCGCCGGGAAAGCGTGGAGACCTACGTCCAGCGCCTGGAAAACCTGGAGGAGATCGCCGACAGTTTCGATGGGGTGGACAAGTCCTACGCCATCCAGGCCGGACGCGAGGTGAGGGTCCTGGTGAATCACAGCAAGGTGTCCGATGCCGAGGCCGCCATGCTGGCTGAGGAGGTCAGCCGGCGTATCGAGGTCGAGTTGGAGTATCCTGGCCAGATCAAGATCATGGTGATCCGGGAAACCCGGGCCACCTCCTACGCCAAATAGGGGGACAACGTGGACACGATTCTGCTCAAGGGGAAGCCGGTCCGGGATGCGGTGTTTGCGGAGTTGAAAGTCAAGGTGGCCTCTGCTGTCCGGCCGCCCGGCCTGGCGGTGGTCCTGGTGGGTGACGATGCCGCCTCGGCGGTCTATGTCAGCCACAAGGAAAAGGGCTGCGACGAAGTCGGTTTCCACCACGTGACCCACCGGCTGCCGGCGACGACTCCCGAAGAGGATGTCCTGGCTCTCATCGCCGAACTCAACGCCGACCCCGCCATCGATGGAATTCTGGTGCAGCTGCCGTTGCCCCGGGGAATGAACCAGGAGCGGGTGCTCATCTCGGTGGATCCGGCCAAGGATGTGGACGGGTTCCATCCCGAAAACCTCGGCCGGTTGGTGGCGGGCCAGCCCCTTTTCGTGCCCTGCACGCCCAAGGGAATCCTGAGGCTGCTGGGCCACTACGACCTTCCCGTATCCGGGAAGAATGTCGCGGTGGTGGGCCGCAGTGTGATCGTGGGCCGGCCCTTGAGCCTTCTTCTCTCACTGAAACGGGACGACGGCAACGCCACCGTCACCATGTGCCACTCTGGGACCAGGGATTTGGCCACCGTCACCGCCAAAGCGGACGTGGTCGTCGCCGCCATCGGGGTGCCGCGCGCCCTGGGTACCGCGGAAATCGGACCCGGAGCCATCGTGGTGGATGTGGGGATCAACCGGATCGACGCTCCCGAGCGACCCAGTGGCACGCGCCTGGTGGGGGATGTGGACGCGGCCGCGCTCATGGGTCATGTCGCGGCGATCACGCCGGTGCCCGGCGGCGTGGGGCCCATGACCATCGCCATGCTGCTGGAAAATACCTGGGAAGCGATGGCCAGGAAAGAGGGCCTGGATGAAGACGGCTGATCTGCAGCCGGAACTGGCGAGCGAGCGGCGGGCCGTGGAGAAAAATCTGCGGCGCCTCCTGCGGTCGGAAGCCGGGGTTCCCCGCCGGTTGAAAGACGCCATGGGGCACAGCCTCATGGGGGGCGGCAAGAGGTTGCGGCCCATCCTGGCGCTATGGGCCTTCGATGCCCTGGCTGGGGATGGCCGCCAGACTCCGGTTGACCGTCAGGCCGTTGGTGATGCCGCCTGCGCCCTGGAAATGCTGCACACCTACTCCTTGATTCACGACGACCTGCCGGCCATGGACGACGACGACCTACGCCGGGGGCGTCCGACCTGCCACGTGGCTTTCGACGAGGCGACCGCCATCCTGGCTGGTGACGGGCTGCAGGCTCTTGCCTTTTGCGTCCTGGCCCGGTCCGGAGGCCCTCTGGCTGGTTCCCTGGTGGACCTGGTGGGGCGCGCCGTTGGCCCTGCGGGGATGGTGGGAGGGCAGCAGAACGATCTGGACGCCGAAGGGTGCGGGGCCGACGCCGCCCTCGTCCGGAGGATCCATCGCGACAAGACAGCCCGGCTCCTGGCGGCCGCTCTCTGCACAGGGGCCCTGCTGTCGGGAACCGATCAGGCGACCCTGGCCAGGATCGAAAAGGGGGGGCTGGATCTCGGGCTGGCCTTCCAGGGTGCGGACGATATCCTGGACGTGACCGCCTCGTCGGCCCAGCTGGGCAAGACGGCCGGGAAGGATGAAACGGCGGGCAAAGCCACCTGGGTGCGCGTGGAGGGCCTTGAAGCAGCTCAGCGCAGGACCACCCGGCTGGGGCGCGCGGGGTTGCGGGAGCTGGAGGTTTCCCTGCCTGCCGGCGAAGCCCGGGATCGGCTCCTGGCCCTGACGGCGATGATGTGGAACCGGGACCGGTGACAAAATGAATAGCGATTGGGAATGGCCCGTCTGGCTCGTGGTGATCTGCTGCGGGGCCTCGGCCCAGGTCTTCAAGCTGGTGGTATATTCAATCACCCAGGGTCGATTCGATCTGGCCATCATGGCTCAGGGGCGCGGCCTGCCCAGCCTGCAGGCCACCATCCTGTCCTGTCTGCTGACCTCGATCGCCCTGCGGACCGGTTGGGATTCCGGCCAGACGGCTTTTGCCCTGGTGTTTGCCGTCATCGTGATCCACGACACGGTGAAGTTGCGGGTGGCCACCAGCCTACAGCGCGAAGCCGTGTTTCACCTGGTGGCGTCCCTGCCGCCAGGGGGGGCGTTTCCCCAAAGGGTCGCCGATTACCTGGACCCGATAACCCATCAGGTGTTCCACGTGGTGGTCGGTGTGGTTTTCGGGGGGCTTTTCGCTCTGGCGTTCGGGAACCTGCCGGGTTAATCTTTGTTGGCATCAAAATTTCCGGTTGAAAGGACGATTCATGGCTCCCATCCTGCCTGACATAGCAGGACCCGACGATCTGAAGAAGCTGCCCAGCAGCAGTATGCCCCAGCTCTGCGCCGAACTGAGGGATGAGATCATCACCTCGGTCTCGCGTTCGGGCGGGCATCTGGGGGCCAGTCTGGGTGTGGTGGAAATGACGGTGGCCCTGCACCGGGTCTTCAGCACGCCGACCGACAAGATCGTCTGGGATGTCGGCCACCAGGCCTACGTCCACAAGCTGTTGACCGGACGCCGCGAACAGTTCGGGACCCTGCGCAGCAAGGGTGGGGTCGCGGGATTTCCCAAACAGTCCGAAAGTCCCCATGACATGTTCGGGGTGGGGCACGCCAGCACGGCCATCAGCGCCGCGGTGGGATTCGCGGCCGGCAGGGACGCCACCGGGCGCGACAACTCGGTCGTCGCCGTGGTGGGCGACGGTGCGCTGACCGGAGGCCTGGCCTATGAAGGCCTGAACAACGCGGGTCAGCTGGGCACCAACATGATCGTCATCCTGAACGACAACAAGATGAGCATCTCGCCCAACGTGGGGGCCATTTCCAAATACCTGACCCGGATCACCAGCGGACGTCACTATGTACGGCTCGAGGCCGACATCTGGGATCTGCTGGGCAAGATCCCCCACGGCAGCAAGGCCCAGGTCCTGGCCGGCCGGATCAAGGAAAGCCTCAAGCAGCTGGTGGTTCCGACCATCCTCTTCGAGGAGTTGGGCTTCAAATATTTCGGACCGCTGGACGGCCACGACCTGCCGGTCCTCGAGAAGACCCTGCGGGCAGTGAAGAAGATGCAGGGGCCCATCCTCATTCATTGCATCACCAGCAAGGGCAAGGGTTACCGGTTCGCCGAGGAAGACGGCCAGCGCTACCACGGAGTGGGCAAGTTCGACAAGGCCGAAGGCATCAAGGTGGTCCCGCCGACGGTGCCCAGTTACACCTCGGTGTTCGGGGACACCCTGGCGCAATTCGCGGCCAACGATGAGAGGATCCACGGCATCACCGCCGCCATGCCCTCGGGCACGGGCCTGTCGGCCCTCAAGGAGAGCTGCCCCGGCCGTTTCCACGATGTCGGCATTGCCGAAGGGCATGCCGTCACCTTCGCCGGTGGGTTGGCCAGCGACGGGCAGAGGCCCGTGGTTGCCATCTATTCCACCTTCCTGCAAAGGGCGCTGGATCAGATCATCCATGACGTGGCCCTTCAGAAGCTGCCGGTGGTCTTCGCCGTAGACCGGGGCGGAGTGGTGGGGGAGGACGGCCCCACCCATCACGGCGTTTTCGATTACACCTACCTGCGCATGATTCCCAACATGGTGGTGATGGCGCCCCGCGACGAGGACCAGCTGCGTCACATGCTGGCCACCGGGCTGAAGCGGGAAGATGGGCCTTCGTCCATCCGCTATCCCCGCGGGTCCGGGCTGGGCGTTCCGCTGGAGGGGGAGGCGGTTCCGCTGCCTATCGGCACGGCGGAGACCCTGGTCGCCGGGGACGATCTCTGCATCCTCGCGGTGGGGTCGATGGTCCATGAGGCCCGGACAGCCGCGGGGATTCTCGCCAAGGCCGGCCTGGATGCCGAGGTGGTGGACATGCGTTTCATCAAACCGCTGGACGAATCCCTGCTGGACTCGGTCTGGCACCGCCACCGCCACGTGGTGACCGTCGAGGAAAACTGCCTGGCCGGAGGGTTCGGCGGCGCCGTGATCGAATGGGCGGCCGCCCGCCGGTTGCCCGGTTCGCCGCAGGTGCTGAACATCGGGATCCCGGACCAGTTCCAGGAGCATGCTTCCCGCAATGAACTTCTAGAAGACATGGGGCTGACCGGCCGATGTCTGGCGGACCGGATCCAGGTATGGCTTGAGGATGGAAGCGACCATACCCGGGCCCAGAGCGCATCATGAGCGGGGCGAAGCCGGCGGTACCAGGGGCTATCAAGCGTCTGGGCCTGTTTGGGAATCCCCTGAAGGCGGATTTGCCCGGGGCAATCCAGATCATTTCCGACCGGTGCAACGCTTCCGGTGTGGAAGTTTTCGCCTCAGAGGATCTCGAAGGCGGGATTCCCCAATTCATCTCCATTCTGCCCAATCAGGATCTCATAAAGCAGGTGGACGTGGTCATCGCCCTCGGTGGCGACGGCACCATGCTTCGTGCCGGACGGGTCCTGGGGCTGTCGGGAGTGCCGCTGCTGGGCGTCAACCTGGGTTCCCTGGGGTATTTGACCGACGTGCCCCTGGAGGAACTGGACGAGGCCGTGGAGCAGCTCCTGGACGGCCTCTACCGGATCGACGTCCGCTCCCGCGTCTATTGCTCGGTTTGGCGAGATGAGCAGAAGATCGCCACCGCCAGCGCCCTCAACGATCTGGTGGTCAACATGGGCCCCCTGCCGCGAGCCCTGGACATGGAACTCCTGATGGACGGCGATTCCCTGGGCCGGTTTCTGGGCGACGGGATCATCATCAGCACACCCACCGGGTCGACAGCCTACAATCTTTCCGCCGGCGGACCCATCTGTCAGTCCACCGTGGATTGCTTGCTGGTGGCGCCCATCTGCCCACACAGCCTTGGCATGCGTCCTCTCATCGTCGCTGATGACACAACGATAGAGCTTATTCTTCATGAAACAGGTGAAGGGGCCGTCCTGACCGCCGACGGACAGAAGACCACCACCCTGGCCAATGGCGACCGTCTTTCCTTCAAGGAAGCTAATCGTGAAGTGAACCTGATCAAGTTCCCGCAAAGCAGCTTCTATCGGGTCATGAGGCACAAACTGAACTGGGGCGGCACGCGGCGGCGCAGCGGAAGGGAACTTTGATGCTGCGGGAGCTTCGGGTCGGCAATCTGGCCCTGGTCGATGATCTGGTGCTGACCCTCGAGCCCGGGCTGACCATGCTCACCGGCGAAACTGGCGCCGGCAAATCTCTCATCGCCGGTGCTCTTTCCCTCCTGGCAGGCGGCAAGGCGGATCGGCAGATCATTCGCCAGGGCGAGGACCTGGCCTTCGTGGAAGGCGTTTTCGATCTGGCGGACACCCCGTCCCTGCGGGACCGGGCGGCAGCCCTGGGAATTCGCACGGGGTCCGACGGGATCCTGGTGCTGCGGAGGGAGATCCGTCGGGAAGGCCGGGGACGGGTTCTCATCAACGGGCTCGTTTCGTCACTGGCGCTTCTGGAGGAAATGGGCAGCGATCTTTTGGCCATTCAGAGCCAGGACCAGCAGCGGCTGTTGTCGTTGGCTTCCTTCCCCGGGGAATTCCTGGACGCCGTGCTCGCCAACGAAGGGGACCGGGACCGATTGGCTGCCGCGATCGACCTCTACCGTGATTTGCAGGAACGGTACGAACAGCGGGTGCGCGAGGAGGAGTTTGCGCGCGAGCAGCTGGACATGTGGCGGTATCAGCATCGGGAGCTGGAGGAGGCGGCTCTCACGGCCGGCGAGGAGGAAATGCTGGGGGAGAAACTCGCCCTGGGCAGAAATGCCCGCGCCCTGCTCGAAGCGGCGGGCACCGCTCGTCAGGATCTGGCCGAAGGTCAGGTCAACGCCAATCAGCTTCTGGGATCCGCGGAAACTGCCCTGAGCCCCCTGGCTGATTCGAGTCCGCGTCTGCAGGCCATCCTGGAGCTGATCCGCGACGCCACTGCCGCCGCCGGGGAAGCGGCCACGGGCCTGGAGCGATTCCTGGACGGATTCGACGCAGATCCGGCCCAGCTCGATGAGATGGAGGCGCGCAAGGCCCTTTACGAGGAATTGCGGCGGAAATACGATCGGACCTGCGAAGGCCTGATGGCCTTGCGGGACTCGCTGACCGAACGGATCGCGCGCCAGAAGGAAGCGGCTTCGGACCTGGAACAACTGGCCACCGACCGCGACCGGGCACGGGAAGAACTCAGCGGGGCCGCCGCAGCCTTGCGCAAGGGGAGGCTCAAGGGGGCTGCCCGCGTGGCGGCCCTGGCGACCGAAACCATCCGGCCCTTGGCCCTGCCGGAACTCGAACTGGAATTTCTCATCCAGCCGGACCTGGATCCGCAGAGTCCCGTGAAAGTTTCGGGCAAACCCTGTCGCGTCACCGGCCGGGGTGCGGACCGAATTCAGCTGCTGGCGCGGACGAACCGTGGTGAAAGCCTGGGTGAAGTGGGGCGGATCGCTTCGGGAGGAGAGAAATCCCGCATATTCCTGGGGCTGTCGGTTCTCCTACGGCAGGGAACCCGACCCCCTCTTCAGCTGTTTGACGAAATCGACGCGGGGCTGGGCATGGACAACGCGGTTCCCGTGGCGGAACTGTTGAAGCGGCTGGCCGCCCATGGCCAGGTGGTGTGCATCACCCATCTGCCCACGGTCGCCGCCCACGGAGAGCATCATCTCAAGGTCACCAAGGCCGTCCAGGACGGTCGGACCAGTCTGAGGGTCGTGCCCGTTCCGGGTGAGGCTCGGGTGGAGGAAATAGCCCGCCTGTTGGGGGGCAAAAAAGGCGGAGGTCAAGGAGGGGTGGAACAGCAGGTCGCCTACGCGCGTCAGTTGCTGGGAAAAGGTTGACGGCGCCGGGCTGCCGCGCTTACACATGGAATTTGACGGCAGGGGCTCCAGGCCCCATAATTCCGCGACCAAAGGTGCGCCCGTAGCTCAGCTGGATAGAGCGTCTGCCTCCGGAGCAGAAGGCCACAGGTTCGAATCCTGTCGGGCGTACCATCCATCCCATCCGTGTGAATCATGAACATTTTACGCCTACTCCTTTTCGTTTTCCTGGGGCTGATGGTCCGGCGGGTCTACCTGTCGGTCAAGGCCTCCCTCTCGTCAGCGGGCTCCCGTAGCGGCGGGCGTGGACCTGCTTCCCCCGACGAAGGTCCCGCCGGGGCGAATTCCGAAATGAAGGACCTGACGGAACAGGATATCAGTGATGCTGATTTCGAAGAGATCCCGTAGAAAATCCGAAATGTTCGAGTCCCGGTTCCGCGATGGGAGCGGGGGGGATTTTCCCGTGAGGCAGTATCTTCGCTGTCGGGAGGATTTTTCCAGTGGGCTGGTTCACGTGGTTTTGTACGTTGCATTTATCGTGACCCTGGGGTTTTTCACCCGTTCGGTGGCCGGGCTGTTCACCGCCCACGGAGAGGACCTCAACCCGTGGATATCGCGGGGTGTTCTGGTCCTGATGGCCATTTTTACCCTTTCGGTTTTGCGACGTTTGTATTACAAAGTGGTGGAGTTACAGCAGATTAGGGTGGAAATGCATCGCCTCAAGGGGGAGTTCCGCAATCCGACGGATTGAAGGGCTACGGTGGGCGAAGTTCGCAGGCTACGGTTAACCCGCGATCGGTATTGCCGAAACAAGAGAGGAACCGGTGTTCCGGTTCGGGGCGCAGGCAATTGCGCGATTCACAATCAGAGACTTTCGGAATCATTCAGGAGTTATGGGGATCGTTCATGGAAAAGCTGATCAGCAAACTGGATAAGAAGGAAGCCCGTTTGGGGGTCCTGGGATTGGGATATGTCGGGCTGCCGCTGGCCGTCTCTTTCGCCAAGGCCGGTTTTCACGTGACCGGATTCGACCTAGACGAAGCCAAGGTCGATGCCGTGAACCGCAGCGACAGTTACATCATCGACATCTCCAGCGAGGACCTGGCCGCCGTCGTTGAGTCCGGCCATCTGAGCGCCAGCACGGATTTCGGCAAGCTGGCGGATGTGGACAGCGTGAACATCTGCGTGCCGACGCCCCTGGGCAAGACGCGGGACCCGGACATCACCTACATCCAGGCCGCCGTCGGTTCCATCGCCGCAAGCATGCACACCGGTCTGCTGGTCGTCCTGGAAAGCACCACCTACCCCGGCACGACCGAAGAGGTCATCCTGCCCCTGCTGAGTGAAAACGGGCTCGAGGTCGGCAAGGATTTTTTCCTGGCCTTTTCGCCCGAACGGGTCGATCCGGGCAACCCCACCTACCACACGGTGAACATTCCCAAGGTTGTGGGGGGCGTCACCGCCAACTGCACGGAAGTTGCCCGGCATCTCTACGGCCAGGTCATGGACACGGTGGTCCCGGTGTCATCGGTCCGGGTGGCCGAGACGGTCAAGCTGCTGGAGAACACCTTCCGCAGCGTGAATATCGGGCTGGTCAACGAGATCGCCCTGATGTGCAGCGCCATGGACATCGATGTCTGGGAAGTCATCGACGGCGCGGCCACCAAGCCCTTCGGATTCATGCCCTTTTATCCGGGGCCCGGGCTGGGTGGACACTGTATCCCCATCGATCCTTTCTATTTGTCCTGGAAGGCCAAGCAGGCGGGTTCCGAGGCGCGCTTCATCGACCTGGCCGGCCAAGTCAACGGGTTCATGCCCAAACATGTTTTGAACCTGGTCACCCGCGGGTTGAATGATCGGCGCAAGGCCGTCAACGGCAGCAAGGTCCTGGTGGTTGGTGTGGCTTACAAGCCCGGCATCGACGACCTGCGCGAATCACCGGCCCTGGACATCCTGGAAATGGTGGCCAACCTGGGCGGGCAGACCACCTGGTACGATCCCCATGTGGCCGCCCTGCCCGAGGCGATCGTCAGTCCACGGTTGCTAGACTGGTCGCCGGCTGCGCTGGCGGATTTCGACGCGGCCGTGATCGTGACGCCCCATCCAGAGGTGGATCATTCGGTCCTGTTGGAGGCCGGTATCCTGGTCGTGGATACACGCAACGCCTTGAAAGGTCACGACAACGAAAATCTTATCAAGCTGTGACCCGAATGCCACGACCCAAGGGAAGGGATATCCGATAACATGAGCAGATATCTGGTGACAGGGGGAGCGGGATTCATCGGATCGCACTTGAGCCGTGCCCTGGTGGGCCTCGGCCACGAGGTGGTGGTCCTGGACAATATGTCCACGGGCCGCGAGGAGAACATCGCCGACATCGTCGACGATCTCGAGTTCCACGTCGGGTCCATCACCGATCTCGACACGGTGCAGCGTTGCTGCCGCCAGGTGGACTGCGTATTCCATCAGGCGGCGCTGCCCAGCGTTCCTCGCAGCGTGGCCGATCCCCTGGCCAGCGACGAGAACAACGTGGGGGGCACCCTGCGGGTTTTCTGGGGCGCCCATCTGGAAGGCGTCCGGCGGGTCGTGTATGCCGCCAGCAGTTCCATCTACGGTGACACCGAGGTCCTGCCCAAGCATGAAAAGATGCAGCCGCGACCCATGTCGCCCTACGCAGTCAATAAGAGGGTGGGGGAACTGTACGGGTCGGTCTTCAACGATCTCTACGGGCTGAGCACGGTCGGCCTGAGATATTTCAACGTCTTCGGCCCCCGGCAGGATCCCAACAGCCAGTATGCGGCGGTGGTGCCGAAATTCATCACGGCCTTTTTGGCGGGCGAATCTCCGATCATCCACGGCGACGGATTGCAGTCCCGGGATTTCACCTTCATCGACAACGTGGTCGAGGCCAACATCGCGGCCTGCAACGCCCGGCCGGAGGCAGGAGGGCGTTCCTACAACATCGCCCTGGGTGACCGGGTCACGGTGAAGGACCTCTGCCACCGGATCAGGGATCTCGTTGGCACGGATGTCGAACCCCGTTATGATGAGACCCGCCCCGGGGACGTGAAACATTCCCAGGCCGATGTCGCCCTGGCCCGCGAATACCTGGATTACGTGGGCGCCATCGATCTCGACGAAGGGTTGGCGCGCACCGTGGCCTGGTACCGGGACCATGCCTGATACAGGAGGATTGTCATGAGGCACCGCAAGGATCAATGGACGGAAGTGGCCCCCTGTCGATCATGGCGTCGGCCGGTGGCCTGGATTGTCCTGGTTGCCTTGATGTTGAATCCCCTACTGGTCCTGGGACAGAATGCCGGCGATGGAAACAAAACCCTGCGCCCCGGTGACCGCATCGAGTTGACCGTTCCCGGACGACCCGATCTGAATGCCGAACTCATCCTGGATGCCGACGGGCGGGTCGATATTCCCCAGGTGGGGGAAGTCGAATTGGATGGCATGACCCAAGCCGAAGCCAACCTTTTCATCAAACAGAAGATCCGACTTTTTCATCCAAACATTGACACTCTGCACCTGGAAGTGATCCAAAGTGGTGCCGCCAAGATCTACGTCATAGGTCAGGTCACCCGGCCAGGTACCCAGGTCTTTGATCGGGTTCCTTCGGTTCTGGATGTCCTCCTTTCGGCCGGCGGGCCCCTGGAAAATGCCGACCTCCGCTCCGCCCGGGTGATTCGGAACGACGAAGGCCTGTCCAGGGTTCACCCCCTGGATATTTCCGGGATCATGGACGGAAACAGTATTCCGCAATTCGAATTCCGCCAGGGAGACACTCTGGTGATACCCGCGAAGCTCCAGGGGACCTCGGGCGTTCCCTCGTCCGACGGAGTCAAGGTCTTTGGTGGAGTGGGGGTGTCCTCGATCGTTCCCATCGACGAGCCCATGCCCATGCTGGATGTCATCATGTTGGCCGGAGCTCCGGCTGCCGAGGCCAACCTGGAGAAGGTCTGGTGGATCCACGAAGACGGCGGGAAGGCGGTCTCGACCCTGGTGAATCTAGAATTATTCCTGAAGGAGGGCAATGTCGTGGGCAATCCCTCCATTTACCCAGGTGATACCCTGCAGATCGAAATATCCAAACCCGGTTGGTTCAGGGCCAACGTTCCCTGGGTCCTCGGCACCATCGCCGCTGTGGTGACTATCCTGCTGGGTTATGACCGGTTGATCAACGGAGACAATTAATCAGCAGGTTTCTGCGGATCCGGAAGGGATTCGGGCGGATTTTCGGTGGGCTCCCCGAACAGTCTGCGGCGGTAGGCCAGCAGGAAAACCAGGCCGATGAAGACGGCCAGCCACAGGGTGAACAACCGGACCAGCAGGGCGGCCGCCGCCGCGGTCGCGCCGGGCATGGCCAGCCTTCCCAGCAGCCAGATGATGGTGGCCTCGGTCCCGCCCAAACCTCCCGGCAGAAACGAAAGCGACCCCACCAGGGTCCCCGCAGCGTAGACGAAGACCGCCTGGCCCAGGGGTACCGGGAAATCCATCCCTCGGCAGACCAGCCACAAACCCAGACATTCGCAAAACCAGGCCAGGGTCGATACCCCTAGGGAAAAAAGGGAAAGCCGGAACCCCAGCAGCCGGCTCATGGATTCCATGGCTTCATCCAGTCCCACGCGGTGGCGGGCCAGGAGGTTGGAACGGGCGGCCCGGCCCAGCAATCTGGTTCTCAAGTTGTGATTCTGGAACAGGGCCAGGAACAGCGGGACCGTCGCAGCGGCCAGCAATCCCGTGGTCATTCCGGTCAAGGGCCCCGGCCAGAAGAAAACTCCCATTGCCGCCAGAATGAGGACGGCCAGAAAGTCGTAGATCCGCTCGGCGAGAACTACAGGTAGCCCTTTGGCCAAAGGGATGTCGAACTTCTCCCGCAAAATTCCTGCCTTGAAGACTTCGCCGATCTTGCCTGGCGTGATGACCATGACGTAGGTCGCGAAGTAGAGGCCCAGGGAATCGCGCAGGGGAATCCTGGCACTGAGGGAGCGAAGGTAGACTTCCCAGCGCCAGAATCGCAGGCCGTAGTTGACCAGTGAGAGGCACCCGAGAATGGCGAACTGCCAGGTGGGGTACCCGGAAAGCTTGGCCTGGATATCATCGGCCTTGAAGATGAAAAAGAGGGCGGCGTAAAGGACCACGGAAAAACCGATGACGGCAAAGGAGCGGGGTATCATGTGACGGGGCAGTTTCACGAAGGCTCCGGCCGGGCAGGACGAAAAATCAAAATTTGTGGAAAAAGGAATGGAGCTTTGGGGCCCATTCACGTAGAATGATGGCCGGTCAGGTATTTTGCAACCAGGAAAACTTTCAGGCTCATGTTAAATTCCCGTCAAATGTGGTTATAATTCAATTTTTGGGGTTGCATTGGACTCACAATTGAGGTAAAATATAGATCCTATCAGAAAGGTTTCAGGTTCGGGGGAGCCAGGGACCATTGAGGGAGCAAATTCATAAAGTAGTCGTTAATTCGGGAGTCCCATCGCGTAGGGCGAAGTGACGGGGATTATGAGAAAAAAAGTTTTTCAAAAAGCTGGACCGGAGGGGTCCACCATGAAGAAGAGGAACCGGCGCCCGGAACCCGGCTCTTCGGGCCGTGCCGGCGGTGCCGCCGTGGTTGCCATGGACCCCCTCGAACTTTCCAGTAATAGTAGGGGCGATGATGCCATTGAGGCGTTGTCCGCCCAGGTTGAGAGGATCTCCGAGCACAGTTTGGATCTGGGTCATCTCCAGAACTCCCTCTACCCGCTGGTCAAACGTGGATTTGATGTCGTGGTTTCGCTCCTGGTTTTGGCCATCTTCGGGCTGATGCTGCCGTTGCTGACGCTGATCATCAAACTGGATTCACCGGGCCCGGTTTTCTACTCCCAGGAGCGAGTGGGCCTGAACCGCCGTCGGCGCCGGGATGAATTCGGAGGTCAGGAACGTCGCAAGGTGATTCAGCCGGGACGCCCCTTCAAGGTCATCAAACTGAGGACCATGAGCACCAACGCCGAGGCAGGCGGACCGCAGTGGGCCCAGAAGAACGATGTTCGGGTGACCCGCGTGGGGAAATTCATGCGCCGGAGCCGCCTCGACGAAGTTCCGCAGTTCCTGAATGTGCTGAGGGGGGAAATGAGCATCATCGGGCCGCGTCCCGAGCGCATGGTCTTCATCCGCCAGTTGGAACAGGAAATTCCCAACTACCGGGATCGTCTTCTGGTCCTGCCGGGCATCACCGGACTGGCCCAGGTCATCAATGGATATGACGACGGCATCGAATCTGTGCGGCGCAAGGTGGAACTGGACCGCCAGTACATCAAGAAGGCCGGATTCCTGCAGGACGGGAGTATCCTCCTGTCCACTGTCACCGTGGTGTTGAAAGGGGATGGGGCCCGGTAGGCTTCCCCTTCCAACTGTGATACAGGGATGCTGAAAGTCCCCTCGGGCCGCTCTTTGGAGCGGTTTTTTTTGATGGATGAAGGTCCATATTATTCCCCTCTTGCCTCTGCTTATGGGCCCATGCATAATTCCGCCAGATGCATCAGACACCGTTCGACGAACCTGGGAAACCTTTGCTTTCATGAAACCCCTGATTCTGGTTATCGATGATGAAGAGGCCATCCGCCTGTTCCTTTCGGCCACTCTTTCGGACGAAGGCTACGAGGTGGTCACGGCGGCGACCGGGGGTGAAGGTCTGGCCGTGGCCAAGGACCGGGCGCCTGATCTGGTGCTCCTGGACCTGATGCTGCCGGACATGAGCGGAATCCAGGTTCTGGGGGGATTGAAAAGCGCCCTGCCGCATATCTGCGTGGTGATGATCACTGCCTACCGGGAAACGGACACGGCCGTGCAGGCGATGA
Source organism: uncultured bacterium (assembly GCA_965363725.1). Taxonomy (GTDB): domain Bacteria; phylum Krumholzibacteriota; class Krumholzibacteriia; order LZORAL124-64-63; family LZORAL124-64-63; genus JAGLCY01. Next base: position 20,974 of record CBDTUS010000037.1, read on the forward strand.
AGCTCGACGCCTTCGACTACGTGAACAAGCCGATCAACCTCGACCGTTTGATGAAGGTGGTCAAGCAGGCGTTGGAGAGCAACAATGCGGCCCGGCACCGGTATCACCAACTTCAGCAGGGGGATCTCTTCGGGGGCATCGACGACGTGGTGCCGAGCCGGGCTCCGGCCATGCTGGAAATCTACGACATCGTCACGAAAATCGCCGGTGGCGAATCGACCACCGTTTTGATCGAGGGGGAGTCGGGAGCCGGCAAGGATGTTATCGCGAATCTCATCCACCGGACTTCATTGCGCAGGGAAAGTCCCCTCCTGGAGATCAATTGCGCCGCCTTGCCCGAACAGCTCCTGGAAAGCGAACTGTTCGGTCACGAAAAAGGCGCGTTCACCGGAGCCTCTTCCCTGAAGAGCGGTCTCTTGGAGCAGGCCGATTCGGGGACTCTCTTTCTGGATGAGATCGGGGAAATGGCCCTGCCGGTCCAGGTCAAGCTCCTGCGTGTCCTGGAGAAGATGACCTTCCGCCGGGTGGGTGGCATCCAGGACATCACCGTCGACGTTCGGATCGTGGCGGCCACCAATCGCAACCTCAAGGCCCAGGTGGAGGAGGGCTCCTTCCGGGAGGATCTCTATTACCGACTGAACGTGGTCAAGATCGTGGTTCCGCCCTTGCGGGATCGCGTGGAGGACATCCTGCCCCTGGTGGAGTATTTCCTGGGCCAGTTCAACCTCAGGTTCGGCAAACAGTTCACCACCGTGAGCGAGGAGGCGCGGCATTCACTGCTGGCCTACGAGTGGCCCGGCAATATCCGCGAACTCAAGAACCTGCTCGAACGAGGGGTCCTGCTGGGCAGCGGCTCGGTCCTGGAACGGGCTCACCTGCAACTGGAAGAAGGCGGCCGGCCAGAAGCCGGACTTCCCGATAAGATCCGCAAAATTCTGGGAAACCCTTTGCCTCCCGGCGGTGTTGACCTCGAAGGCCTGGTTGGCGAGATTGAAGAGGCTTTGGTGCGGGAGGCCTACCGGACTTCCGATGGGAACCAATCCGAAGCCGCCCGCCTGCTGGGGCTCAATCGCGACAAGTTCCGTTACCGGTTCAAACAATACGGCATCAAGGAATGATGAAAACTCCAGGTCCGAAATCACCTTCGTCCACCGGAATTCCTTCATGGTTGGTCAGGACCTTCAGCCTCCTGCTGGTGGCTTTGTTTTCAACCGGGTGCGGAGTCTATTCCGGCACCAGCGGGCGGGTCGACGAAAACATCAAGAGGGTGACGGTCCAGTTCCTGGAGAACCTGACCCCTCAACCCAATCTGGGTGTCGAACTTTCCGAGGACATCATCTTCGCCCTGCAGGTGGACAACACCCTGCAGGTGGTCGAGGAAGTGGATGCCGACAGTATCATCAGTGGCCGGGTGGTGCGGTACAGCCTGCGAGAGGTGGCGGCCACCCAGGAGCTCACCGTCAATGAATTCCAGGTCCAGATCGCGGTGTCGCTGAACTTCACCGTGCGCGCCACGGGTGAAAAGATTTTCGAAAACCGCCGCTTCACCGGAACCGGCAACTACGTTCTCAATGATCCGGTCACATCCGAAGAGACTGCACGCGATGAAGCCGCCGAGGAAATCGTGCGGGACATTCTCGCCATAGTTGTGATGGACTGGTAATTGAACAGGAGATTCGTTGGGTTATTCACGAGGGAAAAAAGGCTCCGCTATTCCCGGCTTCCAGGACCTGGTGGAACAGGACCTGAAACCAGGAAAATTCCGGCCGGTTTACCTGTTGGCCGGCGAGGATACCCTGCGCATGGAGGGGGTGATCAAGAAGATCCGCAAGGATGTTCTGGGGGAAAGCGGTTCGGCCTTCAATTTTCACGTCTACCAGGGTGATCAGACCCCCGTGGAAAAGATTCTCCAGCAGGCCCTGAGTCTGCCCATGCTGGGGTCCCATCAGGTCATCTGGGTCAAGCAGGCCGACAAGTGTCTGGGCAACCAGGACAGCCAGGGGATCCTGGAGAAATACATGGCCGGGCCGGTGGATGAAACCATCCTCATCCTGACTGCGGAGAAGGTGGACAAGCGCAAGAAATGGGTGAAGATCTGCCAGGAGGGCGGGTACCTTTTCGATTTTACCCCGCCGTCGGGAGAGGCTTTGGTGCAGTGGGTGCTCAAGGCCGCCAGCCGGGAAAATCTCCCCTTGGAGCAGGAACAGGCCCGCATTCTCTGTGAACTGGTGGGGAACGATCTTTTGAGTCTCAAAAGTGAAATCGACAAGCTGGCCCTGCTGGCCGAGGATCGTGGAAAAGCAGTCGATGCCCAGGAAATCGGCCGGATCATCATGGATCAGGCGGCGCTCGAAGGTTATGAAATCACCGCCCATCTCGAACCCGGCAACAGCGGCCAGGTCCTCAAGACCTGGTTCCGGCTGTCGGAGTGGGGGCGCACCGCCCATGAGATCGCCCCACTTTTGATCTCGCGTATCCGCAAGGGGGCTATTCTGGCTGCCGGCCGGGAGGGAGGCATGGCCGACAGGGACATCGGGGCGCTTTCTGCCCAAAATCCCTGGAGTTTTCGTTACCTGGAGCCCATGGTTCAAAGCATGGGCAGCCGGGGACTGGGATCGGCTCTCAAAGCCGCCCTCGAGTGTGATCGCAGGCTCAAGGGGTCTCCTTTGAAACCGGATATCATTATTGAAAAACTTATTCTGGATTTGTGTCAAACCAAGGACCCTTGAAACTCGAAGCCGGATCAACCGGTTTCAAGACCTCCGAAAGGAAAATCATGTCAGAAGGACTGCTGGAATTCACCGACACCGATTTCGATCAGACCATCGCATCCAGTGACCAACTTGTTTTGGTGGATTTCTGGGCTCCGTGGTGCGGACCCTGCAAGGCCATGACGCCGACCATTGAAAAGCTGGCCGGGGAATTTGACGGCAAGGTGCTGGTCGGCAAGATGGATATTCAAGCCCATCCGTTGACCGCCGGCAAGCTCGGGATCAGAAGTATTCCCACGTTGATATTTTTCAAGGGCGGGCAGGTAGCCGATTCCTTGATCGGGGCCGCCGATGAAGGAAAGATCCGCGACAAGATGGAAAGTCTCCTCGGTTAGTCACGGATAGAGGGCATTCCGGGAGGGCATGACACAGTCGAACATATCGGCACCCAAAGCAACGAG
>CBDTUS010000038.1:0-24121 GCA_965363725.1 uncultured bacterium
TAGTAGAGGTTGCCGTCGGCATCGAAAACAACACAGGGGTCGCCGGCCACGCCCAGAGGGGAGCTGAGACGGTGTTCCGTCCAGGAGGCGCCGCCGTCGGTGGAGCGGAAGTGAAAATTGAGATTGGCGCCGGCGGCCAGCTCGGAGGGGTTGGCGGGGTTGATGGCGATCGAAAGCTCTTCCGCGGTGGTGGGATCGTTCTGGTGGACCTGGATCGCCGGAGGTATGGCCGACGCGGTGGCCGCCGGAAGGAACACGAGGCAGACCAAGAGTATGTGGGCGAGACGGAACATGAAGGCTCCCTTCGGGGCCACGGGCGGGGCGCGAAGATCCTCTCCATCCATTATAACACAGTCTCCGGGCAACCCTTCATGTGATAGGATGATCCCCCGAGAGCTGACGTCCGGGACGCGCACTTCCTCCACCTGTCAACGAGGATCGAAACGGAGATTGCCGGTGAGGCTGTTTTCCATCGCCGCCGTTCTGCTGATCAACCTGTTCATCGCGGTGAGGTACACGGTGCTTATCCGCCGGGGTGTCATCAAGCCGGCCTTGGCCATGTGGATTTTCTTTTCGATCGCCGTGGGCGGCAGCCTGGCCACCTATCTGTATGAAGGCGATTTCACCCTGCTGGACAACATTCTGAACTCGGCTGACCTTCTTCTCTGTGTCTACGTCTCGGTCGTCATCTTTGTTTTTGGGGACGTCAGCACGAAATTCACCCGCTTCGATCGCGGCTGCCTGGTAGCTGTGCTGGTCATCCTCGCGTTCTGGGCTTTGACCCGCCGGCACACCGCGGCCAACCTGCTGATCCAGACAATTCTGGTGATCGCCTACTTTCCCGTCATCCATCGGCTCTGGAAATCGGACGAGAATACCGAGTCCTTCGCAATCTGGGTCGCCCTGCTGCTCGCGCCTTGCTTCTCGCTTCTGTCCAGCCAGGGTGAACTGGCGACGGTCTACGCGGTCCGGGCGATCGTTTCGACTTCGGTACTGATGATCCTCATGGCCCGGGCGGAAATCCGGGGCAGGCGGGCGGGTTAGTCTTCGCGGCCATTCAGTTTCTCTCTGGCCACTGCGACTTCCGGACGGTCACTTCCTTGATCGCCCCACAAGGCCAGGAATCGTTCAAAATATTCTTCCGACTCCTCAGTGGAATTCTGGCTGCCGCTGATCATTCCCAGATGGTATAAGGACAGCGCGTACAGCTCAGGATACCCATCAAATAAGGTGGACCAGGGGTTGCTTGCCAGGAAGGTGAATTGTTCCCGCGCCTGGGTTGTATCTCCGGCCAGGCTGTGAGACACGCCCAGGGCGAAATGCGTCTCCAGGAGATCGGTAAAAGTCAGGGCGAGAGTGAACTCGGCCTGGGCCAGAGCAGTCTCTCCCGTGGCCAGGGCAATTTCTCCGAGGAGGTGGTGATACGAGCCCAGGTGTCCCATGGTCGGTTCAACTTCACAAATCGATTCCAACTCGATTGCGGTTTGGCGGGCAGAATCCGCCAGCCCGTTTCGGATCTGCTGCCGTCCCAGATATGCCAATGTTTCGGCAGAAGGCAGGACCTGTGCGGCCCGCTCTAGAGTAGTTAGGGCCTCCGCCGGTTCGCCCATGGCGGATTGCAATCTGGCGAGGCTGCGCAGTTCCGCCGCTTCGGCGCTCCAATCCCCCCGAGAACGGAATTGGCGGACGACCTCACGATAAATTTTTGTCGCCTCCTGGTAGTTGCCGCGCGAGGTGTGAAACAGGGCGGAAAACCTCATCCGGATGGCGTTTTGTTCAATCCCCTGCACCAGGGATTCATCAAGCTCGGACCAGGCCTCCTGCCAGCGATCGTTGATTGCGTGGACCATGCCAATGGAAACGTGGGACCAGAAGGCCCCCGGATTCGTTTTCAGGGCACTTCGGAAATGGGCGATGGCCTGTTCATATTCTCCCAGGCCACCACATGCCAACCCCAGGAGGTGAAACACGTACCAGCTGTCGGGTTGGCTCTTCAGCAACCTGATTGCGTGGGCCTTGGCCTGGGCATATTGCCGGGTGTAGATGCAGGTGTAGGCCAGATTGTTCATGGCTGGAAGGTCATCGGGATACAGCTGCAACAGCAGATTGTAGCGATCGATGGCCGGCCCGAATTCTTCCCGGATCCGGAAGTATTCCCCTTCGATATGATAGCGTTCCCGCTCGGTTACCTTTTCGCGGTGGTGATAGGCCTGCTCACTGTACTGAAGTGCATCGGTGATCCGCAGCATGTTGTGGGCCATGACGGCCAAGTCGTTCCACGCCGTGGCGAAGGTGGAATCGGTAGCCACGGCTTGCTGGAGCAGGGGAATGGATTGTTCCCAGCGTGCCAAGCGGCTTTCCTGCTGCGACAGGGTGAAATAACGCAGAGCCTGCAGGGAACTTGTGGTGACTTCGGCCAGAGGTTGGTCGCGACGATTGATCGAAAGCATCGATTCGCCGAGGTTGCGTCGGATATCCCGGGACAACTCGTCCACTGCGCCGAGAAACTCCTCACGGCTGTGGACCCGGATCCGCTTGGTATCGACTGCGTCACCGGTGGTCGGGACCACCAGACGGGCGCTGAGGGTATAGACGTCACCCACCCGGCTGATCTTGCCCTCCAGCACCGCGGGCACGCCTGCGCGAATGGCGATCTCCCGACCCAGTTCCGCGTTGATGACGGTGGCATCGGCGTGGCCGCTCCGGAACAGGGCATCGCGGAGTCGCTTGCCGGAAAAGATGTTCACATACTGGGATTGTTGAAGATCGATTGATAGGGCCTCGCTCACCGTGCCCTGGAAAACTTCCTCCCCGGTATGATTCTCGAAATCCGTGATCAGGATCCAGTCCCGCATGGAAAAGGGGATACCCTGGCTGGGCGTCAGGATGATCACGGCGGTGATGATGATCCCCAATACCGCGGAACTGACGGTGAGATTGCGAAGGAGGTGTTTTCGGGGTTTCTGGCGGTCGGGGTCCGGTCCCGATAGGGAAGGGGTCTTGGCTGGTCCCTCCACCAGCTTCTCCAGGTCCACTGCCAGGTCTGCCGCCGACGGGTAGCGGTCCTCCGGGTCCTTGGACAAACAGCGAGAAGTGATCCTGGCCAGTTCCGGATCGATTCCAGAATTTTCAGGCAGGGGGGCGGGATCCCGATTGATGATCTGGTAGATAACCGCCTGCTCGAACTCGCCCTTGAACGGGGAATACCCGGCCAGCATCTCGAATAGAACCGCACCCAGGGACCAGATGTCCGTACGTTCATCGACCGCCAGGCCATTGGCCTGCTCGGGGGACAGATAGGAGGCCGTGCCCAGGGTGGTTCCGGTTCGCGTCAGTTTGGCGCTTCCGACCAGCTTGGCCAGGCCGAAATCAAGGATCTTGATCTTACCGGAGGTGGTCACAAACAAATTGGCAGGTTTGATGTCCCGGTGAATGATACCCGCGGCGTGGGCTTTGGCCAGTCCCCGAGCGCATTGGATAGCCAGATGCACCGCCGCCGCCGGGGCCACCGGTCCACCGCTTATTTTATCTTTCAAAACCTGGCCTCCGTAAAAGGCCATGACGATGAACAGCCGGCCATCTTCGGTTTCGGCCACATCGTGAATGTTGCAGATGAACTCGTGGTCCAAGGCGGCGGCGGCCCGGGCTTCGCGCAGGAAGCGTTCCTTGGCCTGGGGATCGTCGGTCAGATCAGAAGACAGGAATTTCAGGGCGACGGTCCGGTCCAAACGTGTGTCTTCGGCCTGATAGACGACTCCCATGCTGCCGGCGCCAAGCTTGGCAGTGATGCGATACTGGTGGATCGTCTGGCCGATCATAAAAGCCCCCTGTATATCACAGGATGACGGTGGGGGTGGGTTTCGTCAATGAAGGGGGCGCAAGAAAATCTTATCTTATCTCCATAGGGTGAGGTTTTCGGTTCAGTTAATCAAAATATTGCCCCCCGGGGGGGGAAGGCCGGCACTAGCGGTACAGGCTTTTCACGGACCCGAAGGTCATGCCCTCGATGGCCACCGGTCCGCTGCATCCCATGTCTCCGCAACCGACCCCATAGGCGCCCACCAGTTGATCACATCCCCAGGGGTGGCCTCCGGCCCGGGCGAAGGAATCGGCGCTGAGGTGAAAGTCTTCCCCGTCGGGATCGCAGTAGCAGGGGTTGGCCGAAAAATTGCCGCGTTCGTCGACCTGATCCGCGAAGGGTTCGATCCAGTCGCCGCCGGCGTTGCCGTACAGGTTGGTGCAGGAAAGGGTGATGGGCACCGAGGGGCTGATGGCGATGGCGGCCCCATCGGGACAGTTGGAAATGATGGTGTCGATCATCTCCACGGAACCACCGTAGTTGGCCGCGGCCAGGATGGCGCCTCCGAGGGGGGCGCGATTGCCGTCGAAAGTGCAGCTCTCGTAATAATCCAGGCCGTAGGAGTTGTGCCATACCGCGCCGCCCCAGTCGACGGCCTCGTTGTTGGCAAACAGGCAACCGATCTTGACCGTTGTGAGGCCGTAGATCGCCCCGCCGCGAATCGCCAGGTTGCCGATGAACCGGCAGTCGTTGAAGGTCACCCGGCCGCCGTGGTTGCTGTTCAGGGCGCCGCCGGCAAAGCCCTGATTGTTGCGGAAGACACAGTCGTTGAAGACCGGAGTCCCGGACCGGTCCGCGTACACCGCCCCACCGCCGTTCCACTCGGTCATGCCGGTGGCGTTGTCCTCGAAGACGCAGTTGTTCACGATGACCGACGAGTATCCGGTGATGTGCATGGCGCCGCCGCCACCGGGGGCGTATCCGCCCCGCATGGTGAGGCTCTGGATGACCGTGGTCTGGCAGTCGGAATCGGCCGAGATAAACGCCCGGTGCGGTTCGGCGGGGCTGCCGCCGCAGTCGATGATACAGGTGGCGGGATCATCATCGAACGACCTGATCAGGATGTTGCGGTCGCCCACCTGGATGTCGCGATTGCCGGGGCCGGTAAATACGCCGGCGATCAACAGGATCTCATCCCCATCCACGCTGGCGTCCACCGCGGTCTGGATGTCGGCGATAGTCCCTTGGCCGTCCGCCCGCACGACGAACACGGAGGCGTGGCTGCTGGCTACCGCCACCAGAGTCAGGGCCAATAGGCAGATGAGGGTCCTCATGATGATGTCCTTCTGGGTCGGAAAGGAAAGGATTGGTTACCCAATTATACCACATCTCATGAGGTGAAATGGGGGACATGGCGCCGAAAACCCCGACCTCAGGGCCCTGGCGCCAACCCATGGATCTTTATCTCACCAACATCATTTTCTGTACCCGGACGGCCTGGCTCGTTTGCAGCCTGGCGAAGTAGTTTCCCGAAACTACTTCTCGGCCCAACCTGTCCTTCCCGTCCCACAGCAGGGAATGCGCGCCGGCCGGAAACACCCGGTCGGCCAGCGTGGTCACCAGACGTCCGGCCACATCGTACACTGCTACAGCCACCTGCCCATCGGTCCCGATCTCGAAGGAAATGGTCGTGCGTGGATTGAAGGGATTTGGGCTGGCCGGATGGAGCCTCGGACCCGCGTCAGGGCTGGCCGAAGGAACTGGTGAAGTGCCGGTGCTCTCAGCCACAACGAAGGGGGAAAACGAAGTGGTGATGGCATAGAGGTGGTTGGAGTCTTCGCCGACAAAGTCGGTGATGTCGACAAACCCTGGCGGGTTGGCTGTCTCGTCCCAGTGCAGCATCTTCAATTCCGATTCCGGACCCGCCAACTGGGCCGGGTCGTAATTGAAGCGCAGGGGCAAGGGGACGCTGAACTGGACGGTGGTAGAGATGTCGTAGTAGAGCGCGGGACTCAGGGCCAAATACCCGGCCGGCAAGTCCAGCAGTTCGTTCCGATAGACCGCCGTCATAACCCCGTTGGTCAGGGCGCCCTGGATGCCAACCTGGATATCAGGTCCCAGGTCGAGGTAGCCGACGTATCCGGCGGTGATGTCGATGGAGTATTCCTCCACCCATTCCACGGGGCTGGTCATGATGTGACCGCTCAGCCCGGCCACGGTTCCGATTCCCGCGGGGGTAATGTTCACCCCGTGAAGATCCGCCCTGGTCGGGGTTACTTCCTCTAGCCAGGTAGCGCCCCCGTCATTGGTCGCCATGACTCTTCCGCTGCTCCCGACGGCGACCAGGAAATCGGCGGTGATGAACTGGGCATCGTACAGATGCTGGTTGCCGGCGGTTTGCAGGGACCAGGTGATTCCCGTGTCTTCAGTCCTCAGGGCGGTCCCGAAGGCGCCCACGATGATTCCGGTGGTGGCGTCCAGGAAGGTCACCGCGTTGAGCTTGTTGACGGTGCCGCTGTTCACCGGGTTCCAGGTCAGGCCGCCGTTGGTGCTGCGCAGGATCTTGCCCGAATCCCCCACGGCGATGGCCGTGGTCCCGTCCAGGAAGCAGACCCCGTTCAGGGAGCTGGTCACACCGCTGGTCTCGGCGGTCCAGTTGATGCCGCCGTCGACGGTCCGGATTATTCTCCCGAAATAACCCACCGCGAGAGCGAGAGAGGCGTCCCACATATGGACCCCGTAGATGTCGTGGACGCTGCCGGGACTCCGGGGCAGCCAGGTCAGGCCGCCGTTGTCGGTTTGCCGAACGGTGCCGCCGTCACCCACGGCGATGCCCACATCGGGATTCGCGAATGACACGGCGTAGAAATCGAGAAAGGATCCGCTGTTCTGGATGTTCCAGGTGGTTCCGGCGTCTTCGGTCCGCATGATGGTGCCCCATTCGCCGACCACGGTGGCGAAATCTTCCCCGAGGGAGGCCATGCCCAGGAAGTTGGAGTAGGGCCCGGAAACCATGTCCGTCCAGGTGGCGCCGCTATTTTCGGTGCGGAGGATCTGCCCCGTGGCGCCGACGACCAGGCCCATGTCCTCACCGAAGAAGGCCACATCGTAGACCCGCTCATTGACCGGATTGGTTTGCAGGAACCAGTTGATGCCGCCGTCGGTCGTGCGCAGGATGTCACCATCGAAACCGATGATCGCGCCGTGGCTGGGCGTGGAAAAATCGATGGCTACGAAAGTTTGGCTGGACGGGCAGGCCACCGGATTCCAGCTGCCCCCGCCGTCCTGGGTTCGAAGGATGACGCCTCCGCTGCCGACGGCAAAACCATCGAGGGCACTGGAAAAATATACGCCCTGGAAGTAGGAAGGCGACCCGCTGAGGAGGGCTGTCCAGTTGGCGCCTCCATCGATGGTCTTGAGGATGGTCCCGTTGTTGCCCACGGCGAACCCGGTCAACTCGGTGGGAAAGTGAACGCCGAAGAGCCCGTTGAAAGTGCCGCTGACCTGAGTGGACCAGGAGGTTCCGCCATTGGTGCTGCGCAGGATGATGCCGGCCAAGCCGACGGCCGTAATGACATTGCTGTCAAAGGCATGGACATCCGAGAGAACATAGTTCGTGCCGCTGGTCTGTTCGGACCAGACGGTGCCCCCGTCGGTCGTGCGGAAAATGCGGCCTCCCGAGCCCACGGCGGTGGCGTGGAGAGCGTCGCTGAAACTGAGATCCTGAAACGACCATTCCGAGATTTGGCGGGCGGTCCAGGTCAATCCCCCGTCGACGGTGCGGACAATGGTTCCGAACTCGCCCACACCCACGGCGGTGTTCGCGTCCAAGAATGCCACGCCGGTCAGTCCATTGCCCTGGGGAAGGGGGCTCTGCCATTGCCAGTCGCCAATGCCGCCTCGGGCAGGCAGAGCAAAAAGGCAGATCAAAAGTAAGGTGACTACGAAAAGACGAGATAACTGGAAATTGTAGGGGCTGATGGCATGGGATTCGTGGCTGGCTTGCCGCATGATTTCATCTCCTGGTAGCAAATTGGGCAAGAAAATGCTTTGAATAGCCTGGTGATTATAGCACATCAATTCGGTAACTATTCTGGGAAAATTGCAACAACTTGTTGTCCCAGAGCAAAGTGTGCCTCTCGAGAACCTTTCGTGTTTGGGGGGTCAGGAGAAAAGAGCCACGTGCCGTGGATTAGAGAAGTTGACATCCAATATCATAAAATGTTAAGTTTGCAGCTTCACAGGAAAATGTCCGGAATATTCAGCTCCCGATTCTCACTTCCTGCGGACGCCCTGCGTCTCCCCCTGTGACAGCACAACTCATTGCGACTATTTTGGGGAAGTTTCTCGACCACTCAAAATGAGGACAATTTCCATCCACCAATAAGGAAAAAGCATGATCGGCAAGTCGTTACTCCATTACGAAATCAAGGAAACCATCGGCAAGGGCGGCATGGGCGAGGTATTCCGCGCCCGGGACACCAAGCTGGGCCGGGACGTGGCCCTGAAGATCCTGCCCGCCGAACTGAGCGGTGATCCCGAGCGCGAAACCCGCTTCCAGCGCGAAGCCCGCGCCCTGGCCAGCCTCCAGCATCACAACGTGGCCTCGGTGTATGGATTCGAGGAAGCCGAGGGCGCCCGTTTCCTGGTGATGGAATTAATTTCGGGGGCGGAACTGACCGACCGCATGAAAAACGGCCCCATCCAAATCGAAGAAACCCTGACCATCGCCCGGCAGGTGGCCGCCGGTCTCGAGGCGGCCCATGAGAGCGGGATCGTCCACCGCGACCTCAAACCCGCCAACATCATGGAGACCGATGAAGGCGAGATGAAGATCCTGGACTTCGGCCTGGCCCAGGCCTGGTTCGGGGACGACGGCACCCAGCAGGACTCCGCCACCAACCCGACCATGACCGCGGCCATGACGCAGGCGGGCGCCATCCTGGGCACTGCGGCCTACATGAGCCCGGAACAGGCCCGCGGGGTGAACGTCGACCGGCGCACCGACATCTGGGCCTTCGGCGTGATCCTGTTCGAAATGCTGACCGGCAAGCCGCTCTTCCAGGGCGAGACCATCAGTGACACCCTGGCGGCCGTGCTGCGCAAGGAACCCGACTGGGACTCGCTGCCGGTCGAGGAAGCCCCGGAACTTTGCCGCCTGATCGAACGGTGCCTGGAGCGGAATCCCAAGCAGCGGCTGCGTGACATCGGCGAAGCCCGCATCTTTCTCCAGGACGGAGGGGCCAGCGGCACCAACCTGAGTTTTTCCCAGCTGGGCATGACGGCACCCGCCGCCGAGCGCGCGCCGGCCAAGACGCCAGTGCCGCTGCTGATCGGCCTGGCCCTGCTGGGACTGGTGGGAGGCACCTTCCTGGGCTGGAAGGTCCTGGCCAATCCTGATCCGGCGCCCGTGGTCCACGCCATGATTCCGCCGCCGGCCCAGATGAACTACGATCTGAACGGCACGGCACCGGGCCCGGCCGCGATCTCCCCTGATGGAACCAAGCTGGCGTTCACGGCCATCGGCGAGGACAGCCCCCCCATTCTTTACCTGCGTCACCTGGACAAGGGCGAATCCGTGGCGCTGTCCGGGACCGAAGGCGCGGCCTATCCGTTCTGGTCTCCAGACAGCAAGTTCATCGGCTTTTTCGTGCCGGCAGGCGGCAAGCTCAAGAAAGTGGCGGTCGGGGGAGGGCCTCCGGTCACCCTGTGCTCGGCGGAAAACGGCAAGGGCGGGACCTGGAACGCCGACGGGGAAATTGTCTATGCACCCGGCGCCACCACCGCCATTTACAAGGTGGCCGCCATCGGGGGCGAACCCGTCCAGATCACCACGGTCGATTCAAAATACGATTCCCACCGGCACCCCCGTTTTTTGCCCGGGGGCCGGGAGTTCCTGTTCATCGGTCGCCCCTCCAGTGGCGGGGGTGACAACGACGTCCTGCTGGCCTCGCTGGATACGACCGTGGTGCCGCGGGTAATCACCGAGTCGCAGGCCCAGGCCGATTATGTCGACGGGCACCTATTGACGGTGCGGGAAGACGTGTTGATGGGGACCCCGTTCACCCCGGACCAGGAAAAGGTGGTGGAGGGAGGCACGCCGCTGGTGGAAGACATCCTGTCCCTGCCGGGGGCGGACATCGGCATCTTCACACCTTCGACCAACGGGGTGATGATCTTCCAGACCGGAGCTTCGAACCAGGCGGGCAGATTGATCCTGTGGGGCGACCGCGAAAGCGGCACCCAGGAACAGCTGGGCGACCCCGGTCAGGTCTTCCACCCCTCCATTTCCCCCGACGGTCTGCGCGCCGTGGTCGAGGTGCAGGATGCGTCCGACGAAGGGACCGACCTGTGGCTGGTCGACCTGGTTACCGGATTGCGGACCCGGTTCACCTTCGCCCCGGGTGAGGAGACCCGGCCCTGCTGGACACCGTCCGGGGATTCGGTGATCTACCGGTCCGCCGAGGAGACCACGTTCAGGATCATGCAGCAACCGGTCGACGGGCAGGGCGGCGCCGCCATCCTGCTGGAATCCGAACGGGACCTGGTCCCCTTCAGCGTGAGCCCGGTGGACCAGACCCTGCTGTTCGACTTTGAACGGGAGGACGGCAAGGTCGAGATCCGAAAGCTTTCCCTGACCGCCGAGGGTGGCGAGATGACAACCCTGGCGACGGCTCCGGACAAGAACATCGGAGGTGGTACCTATTCACCCGACGGCCGCTGGGTGGCCTACCACACCGAGTCCGCCTCGGCCTGGGATGTGTTCGTCATCCCGGCCTCGGGCGGGCCACGCAAGTGGCAGGTGACGGCCTACGGCACGGCCTATCCCAAATGGAACGCCGACGGGACGGAGTTGTGGGTCAGCCGCTTCAGCGGCGATCTGCGCGCCTATTCCGTGGACGGGTCCGGAGACACCTTCCGCATCGGCAACTTCACCGACAAGGTCCAGGTCTCCTCGCCGGACGGGACCGGATGCCATTACGACCTGCATCCCGACGGCCAGAGGATCCTGCATGCCGGTGTCGACCCGGCTTTCCACACCGAGGTTTCCTACCTGCACCTGGTCACGGACTGGAAGCGGGGACTGGTGCAGTAGCGATATTTCGAGAGGCTCTACTTGGCGCCTGGAGCGCAAAGGCACGAACTCGATGGCTGCTCTTCAACCCGGGCCCAGGCCTGCTGGGCGGCGGCCGCGAACTGGGCCCCTTCCAGTTTCCGATCCTGGGCCGCGAGCGTCTGGCTCAGCCCCAGCAGTGACCAGCCGTTGCCCGGGTGCCGGATCTGGTCTTCACGGTAGAGCTTCTCGGCCTCGGCATATTCTCCGGCTTCCATCAACAGAGCGCCCATCGAGTGCCGCACCGGCAGCATCCAGGCCGGAGGCTCGTCGTAGATCAGCTTGTCCTCGGCTTCGATGCCGCGCCTGAGCGCCGCCCAGGCTTCGTCCAGTCGGCCTTCGCGGTAGGCTGTTTCACCTTCGAGCATCGCCATGGCGATGGGCAGCACGTCGTGCATCCTGTTGTTGAAGACCCACCATTCCTCGGGCACCGCCGCGGCCGCGGCTTCGAATTTGACGATCTCCTGGCGCGCTTCATCCGTACGGTCCAGGACCGAAAGGGCGATGCCACGGGCGTAGTAATGCACCGCGCGCGTCACCAGGCGGTCTTCAGGCGGCAGGGGCTCGGCCAGGATGTCATCCCACTTTCCGAAGCGGATCATGACGTGGTAGTTGGTGGGCATGATGCCCTCGATCAACCAGTTCAGTTCCTGGAGAACCTCGGCGGGCATGTCCGCTTCGAGTTCCCGTGCCGCCTTCATGGCGGGTTCGTAGTTGGCTTCCATCATCGAGGCGTAGGCCAGGAAATGCTGGTTGTGGGCGTAGTAGATGTAGTACATGCCCGGCGGCGGCGCGGTGGCGAAGTAGGTGCGGTCGGCCTGGACTGCGCGGACGTTGACGTCGGCGGCATCGCCGTAGCGGCCCACCCGGGCGTAGATGTGCGAAGGCATGTGGACCAAATGTCCGGCGCCAGGCACGCGGGCTTCCAGTTTTTCGGCGTAGGGGAGGGCCTTTTCCGGCGCCGGCCCGGCCTCCATGGCGTGGATGTAGAAGTGGGCGGCTCCGGGGTGGTCGGGATAATTCTGGAGAACACCCTCTATCGCGGCGAGGAATTCCGTCGTCCGGCCATCGGGCTCCAGATCCACCGTCCAGTAGGCCCACGGCTGAAGGTCCATCAGGGATTCCGCGTACAGCGACCCCACTTCGGGATCATCTCCGAATCGTTGGTAGACCTTCTCCATCGCCGCGGCGTAGGCCTCGTCGTAGGGACGCTGCTCCTGCGGGGCGGGCCACGTGTAACGCTGGGCGACCGCCTCGACGAGCGCGCGCTCGAGGTCACTTTCATCGTCCAGGAGCGCCAGGGCCTTCTGGGCGGCCTCATGTCCGATCCGCCAGCGTTCCTCGGTCATTTCCGGATCGTTGATGTTCATGCCCGCGGCGTAGGAGACGCCCCACCAGGGCATGGCAGCTTTGGGGTCGCGGGCCGCGGCCTCCTTGAACGAACGGGTGGCTTCATCGTGGTTGAACCCGTACAGGAACAGCAGCCCCTGGTCGAACCATTGCTGGGCTTCGGCCGAGCTGGTGGTGATGGGTTTGCTGTAGGTGTCGATTCCGGCAAAAAGGCTGGATCCCGTGGATTCGGGAACATCGCGGCTGCAGCCTGAGAAAAAGATCAGGCACAGGCCCAGAGCGGCCACTGGAAAAATGGATCGGTTTTGCATGGTTTTCCCTTCCCGAATTTCAGAAAAGTTTCATTTGGAATATAGCAGATAAAAATTGTCCTGCTTGTGGTCGAGGAGCACACCGCAGGGGCGGCCAACGAAAAACAGGAAATATATGGGGGGGCCCAGGCAGAAGAAAATCAACGTAGGTGTGGGGCGGCCTTTTATGTCATAATTGATAATGGACATCCATAGTCCCACTAAGTTGCTGGGACCAAAGGAATGTTGGAGCCAACAGACATCAAAGGAGAGGGAAATGACATCCAGAAAATCGCTCTGTTTGGGTGGATGGGTTTTGCTGGGACTGATGATTTTTATCGGATGCAGCAGCGATGACGACCCGGTGGCGCCGCCGGCCACGGGGGCCAAAGCCACCATAGGGACGGCAGGCGGAACCCTGGAAATCCCGGGTGGGCTGGCCATGACCGTTCCGGCAGATGCTCTGACCGGGGACATCGATTTCGCAGCGGACGTCAATCCCTCGCCACCGGCAGGTCCCACGGATTTCATCCTGCTGTCCCCTGTCTACAGCATCGAACCCAGCGGCACCGACTTTGCAGAAACGACTCTGCTGCAGATGAATTACTCCGAAGCCCTCCTGGCCGGGGCCTCCGAGGGTGACATCGTCATCTTCACCCATACCGGCATTGGTTGGGAAGAACTCAGGTGCATGGTTTTCCCGGATGACAATCTGGTGGAAGCGGGTATCAGCCACCTTTCCGATTTCGTGGTCGCGGTGCCCATGCCCGTCGAACCGGATCCCATCTACGCCCAGCTGGTCGTGCACCGGCAAATCACCGCGGAAGATATTCTGAAGTTCGAAAAGATCCCTGTATTCATCATGGCGGATCAGTTGTTCGCCCAATTCACAACTGTCGATGACGGCAAACCCAGCAATCCCCTGCAGGCAGAGTCGGTGGCTTTCGGGGAGTGGGACCTCGAGTGGGGCATGAATGCCTACGGTTATTCGAACAGCACCACTCCTGCTTTCCTGACTCTGGGCGAAACCTATGACTTCGTGGTCGTCGGCAGCGAGGAAGTTCCCTCGCTGACCCTTCCAGTGCCGATCATGGAGGTCGCCCCCTATGTCACGAACCTGACGGCGGACCAGGCAGCGGATCTGGCCGGATTCACCCTGGAATGGTCCGGAAGCGCCCCGACAGGTTCCGTCGATTTCCAGATGAGGGGCCTGGACAATACGCGGTTGGATTATTCGGTTCCCAATACCGGCAGCTACACCTTTTCGGGGGCGGAACTCAGCGGGCTCCCTGCCGGCACGGGGAGCATCAGCCTCAATCTGGTGGGTGAAATACCGATCGTGGCCGACGGCTATGTGGCCTCAAGCCGGGTGAGACTGACCTCGTCCCATTCCACCGATGTCGTCTTCACCAGCGAAGCGGTCATCGAGGATGTGACGGTGGTATCCACCCCAAATCTGGCGATTCCCGATGCGACCTCGGGCGGCTATGGCAATCCCGTCACGGACATCATCAATGCGCCGGTGACTGGAGCCGTGGACAGCGTTCGGGTCTACCTGGATATATCGCATGATTACATGAGCGACCTGATCGTCCGGTTGACCTCACCCGACGGCACGGAGCTGCGGGTCCTGTTCATCGGGGAAGGCGGCGAACACGATGGAAGGATCCAGGGTTGGTATCCAGGGGACTTCGTACCCAAGGATGATTTGAACGGATTCGACGGCGAAAATGCCGGTGGCGACTGGACCCTCACGGCGAGGGACTATTCCCAGGGAGTGGCCGGGACACTCAACGAATGGCGAGTGCAGATCTTCTACACCCAATAGGCGGGACAAGGGGGTATGCCGGAGCCTACCGGTGTACCCCTGCCGCTTCTCCGCCCGACCGGGCGACAAATTCACTGTAGGTACCATCAAAGACCAGGGGTGGCTGTGCCGGCTCCTGCCTGCGGGAGTCGCCGGGCCGCAACTCCAGGACCCGGGTGCTGAGCCCCTTCAGGAACGTCCGGTCGTGACTGACGAAGAGCATGGTGCCTTCGAATCCGGAAAGGGAGGCGACCAGCATCTCCTTGGTCTCCAGGTCGAGATGATTGGTGGGCTCGTCGAGGATCAGGAAGTTGGGCGGGTCGAACAGCATCCGGGCCAGGACCAGCCGGGATTTCTCGCCGCCCGAGAGAATACGGGTCGGTTTGTCGACGTCGTCGCCGCGGAACTGGAAGGCGCCCAGGAGATTCTTCAGCACCCCCTGGCCTTCGGTGGGAAAAGCGTTCTGCAGGTGGTCGAACACCGTCAAGGCAGGGTCGAGCTGTTCGAGGGATTGCTGGGCGAAGTAGCCGACCTTCAGGTTGGCGCCGAGCCTGACCGTGCCGGTGTCGGGGGCCAGCTGGCCCGCCACGAGTTTCAAGAGTGTGGTTTTTCCGGCCCCGTTGCGGCCCAGCACGCACCAGCGTTCGGTGCGGCGGATCTTCAGGTCGAAATCGTCGTAGATGACCTTCGATCCGTAGGCCTTTGACAATCCGGACAACTCCACCACGTCGTCCCCCGAACGTGGAGGCGGGCTGAACTTGAACTCGACGATCTTGCGCCGCCGCGGCGGCTCGACCAGTTCGATCTTCTCCAGTTTCTTGACCCGGCTCTGCACCTGCGCCGCCTTGGCCGCATGGGAGGCGAAACGTTCGACGAAGCGGCGCTCCTTGGCCAGCATGGCCTGCTGGCGGGCGTAGGTGGCCTCGCGGTTGGTTTCGGCGATGGCCCGCTGCCGCACGAAGTGATCGTAGTCGCCGGAGTAGGCAATGAACTCGCCCCCGTCGATGTCCAGGATCCGGCTGACGACCCGGTTCATGAAATCCTTGTCGTGGCAGGTGAGCAGCACGGCCCCCGGGTAGTCCTTGATGAACTTCTCCAGCCAGATAATGGACTCGATATCCAGATGGTTCGTGGGCTCGTCCATGAGCAGGACATCGGGCACCGCCAGCAGCACGCGGGCCATGCCGATGCGCATCTTCCAGCCCCCCGACAGCGCGCCCGAGTCGCCGGCGATCTGGTCCTCGGTGAAGCCCAGCCCAGTCAGGACGATGCGGGCACGGGCCTCGATGTCGTAACCGCCCCGGCTCTGGTAGGCGTCAAGCACCTCGCCGAAACGGTGGAGGATCTTCTCCATTTCGTCGGTCCGATCGGGGTCGCCCATGGCCAGCTCGAGGTCCTTCAACTCGTGATGGAGCTCGCCCAGGTCCCCGCTGCCGGCGATGGTTTCATCCAGGACGGAACGCCCTGCCATTTCGCCGATGTCCTGCCGGAAGTAACCGATGGTCAGCCGTTTGGGGACCGAAACCGAACCCTCATCGGGTTCCTCTTCACCAGTGATCAGGCGAAAGACGGTGGTCTTGCCCGCGCCGTTGGGGCCCACCAGGCCGACCTTCTCGCCGGGGTTGAGCTGGAAGGACGTCTCCACGAAGAGAATCTGCCGCCCGTGGCGTTTGGAAATGTTGGTCAGGCTGATCATGGGGTCCGTATTCGCGTGGGTGTGGTTGTTGGAAGGGGAAAAGTAGCACAATCAGGCTGCTTTCGCCGGGTCAAAAACAGGGGAACGAAAAACAACAGTCTCGACCTCCGGGGTTGCGTGCCCGGCCGGATTGGCACAGGCTGGAGGAAATTCAGCCCCTGAAAGGATCGGATCCATGCCCAAGGAAAAACTCGTCATCCTGTGGACCAGTGGAGACCGCGACGTCGCCCTGAAGATGGTGTTCATGTACGCGGGCAACGCGCCGCGCAATGGCTGGTGGGATGATATCACGCTGATCGTCTGGGGTCCGTCGGCGCGCCTCTTGGCCGAAGACCAGGAGCTGCAGGAAAAACTGACGGGCCTGGCCCTGGAAGGCGTCAAGCTCGAGGCCTGCAAGGCCTGCTCGGACAGTTATGGCGTTTCCGACCGGCTCGCGGGTTTGGGCATCGACGTAAAATACATGGGCGAGCCATTGACGGCCTACCTCAAGGAAGGATGCCGGGTCCTGACCTTCTGAATCAGCTCCCGTTGGCCCCTTTGAAAAGAACCTGCGCAATGGAGAATAAGTAGACCACGGGAAAGACCACGCGACTGGTCCGGTCCAGGGCGGTTCGTCGCTCCGGGGTCAGTCGAGAGCCCGTCAGGTTGATGAACATGGTCGCCGCAATGGCCAGAAGGGAGGCTAGCATGAAGCGGTCCAGGACCGTCTGATAGGGGAAGCGGGGCAGCGAATCCGCCACGATGAACTGGTAGGCGATGACCGTCAGCATGAGGGTCGAGGAAACGCCCGCCCGGCGCCCCAGCATTTCTTCACTCATCCAGAACACGATCCACGACAGCATGACGATGACGATGATCGGCAGGATGATTTTCCAGACGTAGTAGCCTTCCTGGCGGTCGATGGTCACCAGGAAGCTGAGGCGGTCGTAGGACTGTTTTTCCTGCCGCCTCTCGCGCACCTCATTGACCGTCGTCAATTCGGTCACGGTCCACTCGGCGATCTCGAAGGTCGGATCGAAACCCGTGAAGTCCTTTTCCGCTTCCAGGCTGACTTCGTCCGAGTCGTACAACCGGGACTCGATATGGACGGGAAGGACCTGGGTGTCGAAGGGGAAGGAATGGAAATCCAGCTGGGCGCGCAAAACGCGGCGGACGCGCAGCCGGAAGGTGACCGTGCCGTCGGGGAAGAGAAGAGTCCGCGACGGGTCCGTCGAAGGGGCATCCACCTTGTTGTCGGCAAACAGCTGTGGATTCCAATGGTTTTCCAGAAAATCCACGGCAGCCTTACCGGTTAGCAGGCGCGGGATTTCCTCGCCTGGCATGGGTTCAAAAGCCAGCTCGGGATTCCGCCAGCGGGCGATGACATCGAATTCGGCCGAGTAGGTTTCGGCGCGTTCATCGATGCGGGCGATGTCGACCAGGAAAAGCCCCACCTCAACCTTGCGAGGGGCCTTGACCACGTCGGCGAGAGCAGTGCCCGCCATCAACAAAACGATGGTGAAAGCAAGTGAGATCCGGACAGGCGACATGTTGATCCTTCAAAATTCAAACCGGGTGTTCGATATATCCCTGAAAATCCAGCCCGCCAAGTATCGAGAGGAAGACCACGGTCTGTCAAGAAAACAGGACGGCCATATCAGGTCACTTGATCAGCACCATGCGCCGGGAAGCCCTGGGACCGGTTGGAATCACCTCGCCTCGGCCGGTGTCTGCAACGGCAACAGCGCCGGATCCACATCGACGATTTCCAACGGACGGTTGGTTTTCCACGCGCCACCGGTGAAGTCGGGCACCTCGACCGAGGTCGATTTCCCGGCCACCGAATCCACGCTTAACGGCACCACCGCACTCCAGGCCGCGGCGTCGTACACGTCCTGGTCGAGGGGCAGGCCGTTTTTCAGGCTGTAGATCAAACGGTAGTCCATGATGAAGTCCATGCCGCCGTGGCCGCCGACCTTGCGTGCGATGTCGCCGATGGTCTTCGTCAACGGATGGCCGTACTTGTCCTCCATCTCCTTCATCTCTTCATCGTCGAGCCAGCGGTGCCCCTTGCTGTGCAGGGTGATACCCTTGCGCGGCCACTTGCGGGCCATGCCCAGCGACCCCTGAATAAGATGGATGCGGCTGTAGGCCCGTGGGGTACTGGTGTCGTGCTGCACCATCACGGTCTGGCCTTGTGCGCACTTGATCAGCGTGGTGTTCATATCGCCGCGGAAACTCGGCAGGTCGGTGAACGGAGTGTTGCCGGTTTGTTTGGCGTGCTCGGTAAAAGCGGCTTGCTGGCTGGACATGCTGGTCAGATGCAGGAAAAGATTGCCCCGGTTGATGTTCAGGCACTGCGCCACCGGACCCAGGCCATGGGTGGGATAGAGGTTGCCGTTGCGTTCGAGGTTGTGGTGGAAACGCCAGTTGCCTTGGTAGATCTCCTCGCCCTCTGCGGGTTGCATGTAGTCGACTAGGGAGTGGATGTAGGCGCCTTCAGCGTGGGTCAGTTCGCCGAACACGCCCTGGCGGGCCATGTTCAGGGTCTGCAGCTCGAAGAAATCGTAGCAGCAGTTCTCCAGCATCATGCAGTGCTTGCCGGTCTTTTCGCTGGTCTCCACCAGTTCCCAGCAGCCGTCGAGGTCCAGAGCGGCGGGCACTTCGACCGCGGCGTGTTTGCCGCTGGTCATGGCGCCCACGGCCATCGGGACGTGCCAATCCCAGGGCGTGGCGATGTAGACCAGATCGAGGTCCATCTGACAGAGATTCCTCCAGTCCTCGGGGCCGGCGACAAATTCCCGGGCCGGGCCGCGTCCGTGTTCCTCAAGGATCCCCTGGGAAAGCGCCACTCCTTCGGGACGGATGTCGCAGAGGGCGACGATGTCCACGTCCTGCATTTTCGACAGGCGTTCCACTGCGCCGGGTCCGCGCATACCCAGGCCCACGATGCCTACCCGCACCCGCTCGAGCGGAGGGGCGGCGAACCCGCACATATTGTGGCTGGCGGTGGTGGGGGGTTGGGCGCCGCAACCGATCAGATTCCAGCAGCCGAGGGCACCCGCGGTCAGGGTCAGGCTCTGGACAAATTCACGGCGGGTCATGTGGTGGGTCATGGCAACTCCCGGGAGGCCTGGGCCGATTTCAAGGGATGGCCGACAGGAACCCCGGGAGCATGAATCGAACAGGGCAGAATGTCACCCAATAATACCCAATTGGATGCCGAAAAGGGGGTTTATCGAGGAAATGGTTCGGTTTTTGGGCTTTCCCCCTCCGGAGGGGTTGCGGGGGGCACCATCAGCGGGTTGCCCACCTCATCGAAGAGGGCGAGGTTTTCCCAGGCCGATCCGAATCCTGGCGAAGTGATCCATTCGGGCGCCCACCAGAAGACCCCGCGACCTCGGCCCGAGGGGATCTGACTCACGATGTCCCGCACGGCCGCCAGGAAGGCCCGTTGTCCCTCGGGCGTGGGGGCGAATCGCGGCAGCAGCTGTCCGGGCAGGCCGACGAGGTTGTGGGTGTCGTCGAACCAGCCGAGGGTCCAGGGATAGGCGGTCTCCACCACCATCAGATCTTTTCCATACCGTACGGCGAGATCCTCGAGGTTGGCTTTCAGGTCGGCCAGGGACCCGTGCCACCAGGGGTAGAAGGACAGCCCGATCAGGTCGAAGTTCACCGCCTGGGCCGCGAGGTTGTCCAGAAACCAGCGGGCGCCGGCATTGTCACCGCCCCGGTCGAGGTGGATCATGATCTCGGGACGCAAATCCCCCGGCAAGGCTTCCTCGATGCCGGCCTGGGCGGCTTGGAGCAAGGACCCGAGGTGAACCCATTGGTCGGGCCGGTCGAAGGCGGCGCCGACGCGACCGTCGTCCCACAGCAATCCCTGGGTGATTTCGTTTCCGATCTGGACTATGGCGGGGGTTGCGCTCCGGTCGGCGAAGGCTGTCAATACGTCGCGAGTATAGGCGCGGACACTGTCGGCCAGCACGGTCCACGGCAGGGAGGCCCAGGCCGCGGGTTTGGTCTGGTGCCCGGGATCGGCCCAGGTGTCGGAATAGTGGAGATCGAGCAGCAGGTCAAAACCCGCGGCGCGGGCACGCTCCGCAAGTTCCAGTGTTTCGGCGAGTCCGTTATGGCCGTCCGGGGGAGAGTGCCACAGCCGGAGCCGAACCATGTTGAATCCCCGGGTGCGCAGGATGGAAAAGAAATCCGCCGGTTCGCCGCCGTCGCGAAAGACGCCGCCGCCGGCTTCGACCTGGGGCAGGAACGAGACGTCGGCGCCATGGAGAAAATCGACGGCGAAGGTGGGGGCTGCGTTCACCGCGGCACTAACGATCAAGGAAAGGACGAATTTTCGCACTAGTCATCATCCGGGGAAAGGGCCACGGATCATTATCGCCTGCAACCGGTCGATCGTCCATTAAATAGGCTTTTCCCGGTGGGAGATCACGTTACATCCACCACCTGTATTCTATACAAGACAATTATTGTCTAGCATTAAGTCCTGGTCCGTGCTAGGTTGATGGAATGGTATCCAGCCATGAAAATATGGGCATGCATCAATCATTCGATGTCTGTCAATATCACCAAACTCATTCTGGGGAGAAATGAACCATGAAGAACAGGATTTCCGCTTTGCTTGTCCTGACCGTTTTCCTGATGGCCCTGGTGCCGACGGTTATGGCGGGCGACAAGAAGGCGCCGACGACTGCCGAGAAGATGAGCGGGTTGCAGACGATGTGCGAAGAAACCGCCCCGGCGCGCTCCGAACGCCAGGAAGCCGATTCCCTGTACAACCGCCTGGGCGGTTACGACAAGATCCTGAAGATGACCCAGACGATCGTTGCCAACCACGCCGTCAATGACGAGATCAAGCACACCCTGAAAGGCGTGGACCACGATATGCTGGCCAAGCATGTGGCGGACTTCATGGCTGCCGGGACCGGCGGCACGGCCGAATACACGGGTCGCACCATGCCCGCGGCCCACGCCCACCTGGAGCTGACCGACGCTGATTTTCTGTCCGCCGGCGGGGACATCGTCAAGGCCATGAAGTCGATGGACTACGGCCAGGAAGAGATCAATGAAGTTATCTGCATCATGGTTTCCCTCAAGGATCAGGTGGTGTTCAAGTAGTTCGAGACCGGTTCGGGGATGGATAAAGGGAGATGACGACGGCGGGAGGGCAACTCATGTCCTCCCGTCTGCGTAGATCCCGGAACCACTCTGCTGCCCAAAGGAAAATTCCATGCTTCGACTTTCCGCCCGCGCCCTGCTTGCTTCTTTGCTTGTTCTTCTCGTGGCCCTGAACAGTCAGGCCGGAGCCGCGCCTCACATCGAGCGGGTCATCCTGGAATCCCAGGTGCTGGGAGAGGACCGCCCCTTGAACATCGCCCTGCCGGACGAGTTTTCGCCGGAGAAAACCTACCCGGTGGTCTACGCCCTGGATGGAGGGGCGAAATATCTGCCCTCGGTGGCGGAACAGATGCTGGCCGCCCATCCGGACCTGATCGTGGTGGGCGTGGAAAACGTCGACCGTTCCCGGGACATGTTTCCCGAGCCCCTGCCGGACCGCGACAACCGGGGCGGCGGCGGGGCGGCCTTTCTGGCCTTCCTCACCGGGGAGCTGGTGCCTTTCATCGAAGAAAAGTACCCGACCAGCGGTTACCAGGTTCTGGCGGGTCAGTCCAACAGCGGGTTCTTCGTTTTGTATGCCATGCTGAACGACGCCAGGGTCTTCGACGCCTATCTGTCCATCAGCCCCATGATAGGATGGGACTGGGACCTGATCCGTGATGGCAGCACTGATCTGCTCCGGGGTCGAAAGAGCTTTCCCCGGGTTCTCTACCTGAACCGGGGGGAAACGGACTACGACCACACCACCAATTTCCTGCCCCGTTACGTGGAACTGTTGGCTGAAATCGCCCCGCGGGATTTCCGCTGGACCCACGAGGTGGCCAAGGGCCAGGGGCATGTTCCCGACGGCAGTTTCGGCAACGGGATCGCCTTCATATTCGGCACCAGGTGAGCGGGGTATGGTATGATTCCCCGGCTGTAGGGGAATGGGGTCGCATTCAAGGGGGACACCATGGATTTCCGGGCACGGGTCATTCTGATATCGGCTTGCCTGCTGATGTCTTCCCTTTTTTCCTCACCCTCTTTTGCCGTCGATGAAGTGGGGCATGATTGGCCCTGGGTCAACCCTCAGCCCCAGGGTGAGGTCCTCGATGATTTTGCGGTAGTCGACGGCAATCTCATATTCGCGGTCGGGGTCGGCGGGATGGTGCTGCGCAGCGACGACGGCGGCTTCCATTGGCGCATCCAGCCCACCGGGACAACAGCCTGGCTGCAGAGCGTCGATTTCACGGACGGGATGAACGGCACGATCGTCGGCGAAAGCGATCTGGCGGGGATCATCCTGCACACGGTCGACGGTGGTGAAACCTGGCAGCCGCAGGGGTCGGGTTCCCTGCCCTGGCTCACCTCCGTGGAATATCTCGATGCGAACACCGGCGCGATCGTGGGCTGGTCGGGCACCATCCTGTGGACGATCGACGGTGGGACCAACTGGATACCCCGGGACAGCGGCACCACCGAGCGTCTCTATTCGGTCCACCTGTTCGACGCTGAAACGGCGGTGGCCGTGGGTGGAGGCGGGGTCATCTTACGCACGACCGACGCCGGGGAAACCTGGCATCTCATTCCCAGCAACACCACCGAACGTTTGGAGGCGGTCGACTTCGGCGGCCCGGTCCATGGAGCCGCGGTAGGCAGGAACGGCATCGTTCTCTATTCCTACAATGGCGGACTGGCCTGGAGCGAACGGGTCAGCGGCACGGGCGAATGGCTGAATGACGTGGCTTTCCGGGATGAGAACAACGCCCTGGCGGTGAGCCATCTCGGGGCCGTGATCCATTCGGAAAACGGGGGTATCAACTGGAGCCCCCTGGTCCCGCCGTCGTCTTCGGGGTGGAACGCGGTGGACTTCACTCCCGCCGGCGGCATCCTGTTGACCGGCGGCAATGGAAGTCTGTGGCAGAGTGATCCCGCCTGGGGAGACTGGTCCAACGCCCAGGCCGGATCCACCATGTGGTTGCAGAGCATTGCCAGGGTGACGGATGAAATCGCAGTCGTCGTGGGTTACGACGGCGCCGTGTTGCGCACCACCGACGCGGGGGGGACCTGGAACGAAATCGATGCGGGCTGTGACACGACCTTCCGGGGCGTCGATTTCGCCGACGAATTCACGGGAATGGCCGTGGGTGATTTCGGGGTCGTCCGGCGCACCGATGACGGCGGTCTGACCTGGTCGCCCCTGGCCACCGGAGCGACCGCCCATCTTTATGATGTCGCCTGTCTCGACGCCGATCACGCCGTGGCCGTGGGCTGGGGTCGGACCATTCTTTACACCTCGGACGGAGGAATATCCTGGGAAGAGAGGCAGGGCGGTGATGGCTTCGACTATCATCAGGCCGTGTTTTTTATCGACGATCTGTATGGCTGGACGTCCACCTTCTATGGCGATGTGTGGCACACCGCTGACGGCGGCCTGACCTGGGAGAAACAGGTCGACACTTTTCTCGACCTGCAGGACATCAGATTCTCCGATCGGCGGCACGGGATCTCGGTCGGCGGGGTGGACGGCAACGCCACCCTGTTGACCGACGACGGTGGCCTGACCTGGACCGAGCAGGCCAACCCGGACAACGCCTACCTCAACGGGGTCGCGCTCCGGGATTCGGTGACGGGCATCGCCGTGGGCCAGGGGATATTTCGCACCTGGGACGGCGCGGCGACCTGGGACCGCGATTTCGCCTATTCCGTTTTTTTCGATGATGTCTGCTACTTGGGTGACGGCGTCGCCCTGGCGGTGGGTCAAGGCGGGGCCATCCTGCGGGCCGGGCCCGATGGCGTTTCGCTGGTGCGCGAGGGTCCGCCCCGCGCGATGGCCGGAATCAACATTTATCCCAACCCCTTCAACCCGGTGACAAAAATCGTCTTTTCCCTTCCCCGGCAACAGATGGTGCGGATAGGGATTTTCGATGTCTCGGGGCGGAATGTCCGCACCCTGGCCGCCCGGACTTTT
>CBDTUS010000039.1:0-23761 GCA_965363725.1 uncultured bacterium
GAAGATCCACGCGAAGAAGGTGTTGATGTGGGCGAAGCCGAGGAAGGTACCCTCCTTGCCCGGAGGCGCCTGGAACGATGCGAACTCCAGCCACTTGGGGCTGAGGAAGCACTCGGCCAGACCCTGGATGGTAATCCCGATGATCATCATGAAGGTGATCGGATGCATCTCGAGGCCGAGGACGGTGACGTTACCGTCGAACCAGGCCGAAGCCGCCATGGCCACCGCCGAAAGCGGAATCATGCACATGGCCACCAGGATGGCGCTCTGGGGTTTCCACTTCCGGATCATCTGTGTGATCGCCACCACGAACAGGACCACCACCAGGGGATTGATGTTGGCGTACCACTCGGGCTTGTACGTTTCGCCGGCCATGCGCAGCACGTAGTCCGGCATGGAGGCGTAAAGCTGGCCCTGGATGGCCCAGAAGCCCGCCGTAATGAGGATCAGGGCCAGGAACCGCACATTGCTCATTGCCATCCACATGCCATCAAGGGTCTCCTTCACCGTTTTGGCTTTGCCGTCATGGCTTTCGTGCGGGAAGTAGAGCAACAGCACCAGGAACAGGGCCACCAGCGAGGCCCCGGCCGAAAAGAAGGGCACCGTTTCCACCCCCATCTGGATGCGCATGGGAGCCACCACGGTCTTGCCGGTGAACGATCCGATATTCACGACCATGTAAAAGATGCTGAAAGCCCGCGCCCGGTTGGTCTCGTCGCTGGATTTGCTCACCGTCCCGGTGATCACCGGTTTGACGATGGCACCACCCAGGACGATCAGCACCAGGCCCACGATGACCGGCCCCAGCGTGTGGAACATTCCCAGGGTGCTGTACCCCAGCGTCAGCAAGCCGAAGGCCAGCATCAGGGCGTAGCGGAAGCCCATGCGATCGGCCATGGCACCGGTAAAGAACGGTACCAGGTAGATCCAGCCGCCGAACATGCCGGCGGTCAGGCCGGCTTGCACGTCGTCGAGGCCGACGACCCGGATCAGATAGGTCCGCAGGGCGATGAAGGTCCCGTAGTAGGCAGCGCGTTCGCAGAGTTCCGCGGCGTTGCCGGTCCAGAACATGCGGGGAAAGCGCCAGGTTTGTGCGCCTTGGCTCATGGGCGATCTCCTGAGGGAGGGTGGATGGGTTGGCGTGTTTGTATTCCGGCAAAAGTGTAAGGCCTCGGAAGAGATTTGTTAAGGAGGAGTTCCGCGGGGTGGAATTCAGCCTGTCAGCTCCGCCAGAGCCGTCACCAGGCGGGACACGTCCCGGCCGGTGTTGTAACCCTGAATGGACACGCGCAACCAGTGTCGTCCGGCAAATTCAGTGACCGGGATCTCGATCTGGAAATCCTCGCGCAGGGCGCGGCCAAGTTATTCGGCCTCAATCGATTCGGGCAAGGGCAGGGCGGCCATCTGGGCCAGCCAGGCCGTTCAATGGCCATCCCCCCACATCTGTTCTCCGGCCTCGATGGCCACCGGCAGCGTGTTGCCCGGCGAAGGCAAGGGACAGGTGGCGTAGGGAGTGAAGACGCAGGGCGGATTGTAGGCCAGGTTGAAATCCACCACCACAGTCCCGTCGGCTGCCGGTGGCTCGATGACCAGGAACCGCCCGCCGGGATAGGTGGTCGGTCCGTTGGTCGCGTCCCCGAACACCAGGGACATCCTCTCACCCGGTTTCCCGGTGGGGGTCAGCCGGTATTCCTGACCGTCGATCTCGAACACCAGGATCCCCGGACTCGGCGAATCGGTCCGGTGCCCCAGAACGTCGGGCACCGCGATGGTGGACGGCCCCGGCTGGAGGCGGGCGGCCACCCGCCAGCGGACGTCCACCGGAAAACGGTCGATACCCTGGAAGGAACGCAGGGCGGGCGACTTGCGATCCTTCACCCTCAGGAACAGCTGGCCGCCGCGATCGATGACGTAAAACACGAAAGACCCGGTGGCCAGTCTTGTCGGAGGCCCCTCCTTGTCGGTGGCCAGAGTACAGCTGGACAACCGCCCATCCGATTCCGCATCTAGAACCTCCACCGTGGCGTCGGGATGGGCAGAAAAGAGGATCGTCTCCGGGGTGATCGCCAGGGACCCGGCCCAGTAGGGCGCCCCGGTGGCCAGGACCACGTCCGCGTCGGCGCTGGCGCCCAGGGATTGGACCCCCTCCTTCAGGGGATGCAGGCCGACCAGCGTCAGCCATCCGGTGTCGCTTCGCAGGCGTTCCATCCGCCCGGCGTGCCAGGCATCGATCTTGTCCACGTATTCCGAAGTGGTTATTTCGCCTCCGCAACCGGTCAGCAGCAAAATCACGGCCAGAAGTGGGAGCCTCATCTTCATGGTGTTGACCCTTCCGTGGATTCAGGATTATTCCAGGTGTACACCTGGCGACAGGCGCCATCCCGCCAGTTCGAATTCGCTCAACCGGTCCTGGTAGTTCCCCCGGTCGATGGCCGTGCCCGTGTTCACGCAGGCCAGGAACATCGCTTCGGCCCTGTCGTGATCGCCCGCCAGCCGGTAAGTTTCGCCTGCATAATAGTAGGCTTCACACAGTTTCTGGGGACCCTCACCACCCGCAGCGGCCACCAGTTGTTGCGGCGTGATCTCTCCCGCCAGACAGGACAAGATGGCGGCCAACCAGTCATCGTCCCCGGTCCTGAGCTTGGCTTCGGCCAGCGCCTCTGCAGCCTCATCGGCCCGCCCCAGGTCGTGCAGAACCAGGACGAGCCGGACGTTTCCGAAGGAAGTCCGGGCCAGAAGCCGATGGGCATTTCGGTAATCCTCGGCGGCTTCCTCCAGCTGGCCCAGTATCCAATGCGGGGTCCCCCGATGGTAATAATACCAGGCCGTCGCCTGCCCGGACGCTTCGCCGATTTCAATGGCTCGAGTGTAGTCCGCCACGGCGTCCCGGTAGTTCCCCAGCCAGCGGTTTATCTGGGCACGTGCGATATAAGTGCGCGCCGATTCCGGATCCTCCTTTAGGATCTGGTCGATGTCTTCCAGCGCCTCCTGGGCCCGTCCCAGGCGGCACAACAGGGTGGACCGAAAAGTCAGCCACTGGGACCGCCGCCGGTCGTCCTGGTCCACCAGGCGGGAGGCCGCGGCCAGGCTGGTATCCAGATCACCGGTCACCGCTCCCAACCGGACCACGCTCTCCAGAGCCAGTTGATGATCCGGATCGTGGGTCAGGGCGATGTGGGACCAGGCCAGGGCCTGGTCGGGGTCGAAGGTCGTGAAACCCCGAAGATACCAGCTTTCCGCCAGGGTGCGATCTTCATCGGCGTTCGCCCACAGGGGAAAATCCCCGGCCACCGAGGGGTCCTTGACCAACCCGATCTCCGATCGCAGGGCACGATACAGCCACTGGTCCGGTTCCTTCTCCAGCTGATCGGCCAGAAAGTTCAACGCCAGTCCCTGTTCGCCTTCATTGTTCAGGGCCATGGCCCTGACCAGCACCGCCTCCGGCATTCCCGGGTACCGCGCCGGAGCGGTCAGGGCATGAGTCACGCTGACCCGGCTGGGCGGGTGGGGCAACATCAGAGTGTGGCGCATTTCCAGGAGGCTGACCCGGGCGGCATCCCGGTCGAATGGGGGCTGCAACTGCTGCCAGGCCCACAGCCCGGCCAGGGCCAGGGCCACGATGCCCATCATGACGGCGGTGCGGTGCCTCAGCAATGCCTTGCGCCAGACATACAGCAGCGAAGGCGGCCGTGCCAGGATCGGCTCGTTGTCCAGGAGTCGCTGCAAGTCCTCACCGAGGTCCGCGGCGGAAGCGTAACGGTGTTCGGGATTCTTGGCCAAGGCCTTCAGGACGACGGTCTCCATGTCTCCCCGCAACGACGAGTCCAGGTGGCTGGGGCGTGTCGGTTCCTCGTCACAGATGGTCATCACCGTTTCCGGGGTGAAGCTGTGGGCCTCATGGGGCGGTTGTCCCGTCAACAGTTCGTAGAGGATCACCCCCAGGGAGTAGACGTCGGTGGTCGCATTCAGGTCGGCAGCCCGGCCCCGGATCTGTTCGGGACTCATGTAGCGCGGGGTGCCAGCCATCTGGCCAGTGCGAGTCATGGAGACGGCGACATCCGGGTCGGGATGGGTCAGGTGCGCCAGCCCAAAATCCAGGATCTTGGGCTCGTTACCCTCGGTGACCAGGATGTTGGAGGGTTTCAGGTCGCGATGGATCACCCCGTGTTCGTGGGCGTAGTGGACGGCCTCGCAGATTTTCCGCAACAGTGCCAGGCGGTCCGGTCGGGAAAGATCACGGTCCCTCACGAACTCGTGCAGAGGTTGGCCGCCGACCAGTTCCATGGCGATGAACCGGTGGCCGTCTTCGGTGCGACCCGCCTCGTGGATGGTCGCGATGGCCGGATGGTTCAGGCTCGCCAGAGTCTGGGTTTCCCGCAGGAAATGCTGGACGTGCTTCTTGCCGGCGAAACGCCCTCCGCGCAAAACCTTGAGAGCGATCGAGCGGCGTGGGGAAGCCTGCCGCGCCTCGTAGACGAGCGCCTGCCCCCCTTCCCCCAGCAGACTCTCGATGGTGTAGGAACCGATCTTTTTGGGCAGGGGAACGACTTCGGACAGGTCGGCGCTGATCAGGCGGATGTCCAGGCGGATCTTCTCCGCGCGGCGGCGGCATTCCGGGCACGCTGCGAGATGCGGATCCAGTTCTGGGGCCTCCCGGTCGATCCAGCTCCAGAGTTTGGCTTCCGGAAGTTCGCAACCCATTGTCCTGCTTCCGATCGAGATGCGAGCCACGCCGGGAAATCCTATGTGCATACTAACCTATCGGGGTCGAAAGTGGCAATCTCCGCTGGAAAGATTCCGTCGAATCGGCCGTAGCGATGTTATAGTAGTGGGGATCGTCGAAAGTGAAAGGGAGCCGCCATGCAGGAACCGCAGGGCGCCAAGCCATCTATGGCCGACCTGACTCCGACCCTGGTGAACCGCCTCCGCGAAGGGGATGCCAGTGCGGGCGAGATGTTGTGCGATCTCTATCACCCTGCCCTGATGCGCTTCTGTTTCCGCTACCTGGGCTCCGAAGACGAAGCTGAAGACGTGGTGCAGGAGGTTTTCCTGCGCGTTCTGAAAAACGATGCCCGGCCGGAAAATTTCCGGGCCTGGATTTATAAGATCGCCCGCAACCGCTGCCTGGACGTGATCCGGATGCGGGGCCGCCGCCGCGACCACCAGGCCCTGCCGACGGCCTCCCGCCTGGACGCCGACCTGACTGGCTGCCTGACTCGCCTGGTCCGCCGGGAACAGAGGGCCCATCTGCGGCGCGCGTTGGCCGAACTCCCCGAATCCCAGCGGGAAGTGCTGCACCTGCGCTACGCCGAGGACCTGTCCCGGGCGGATATCGCCGAGGTGTTGGAGATACCGGAACCTGTCGTAAAATCAAGGCTTTACGAGGGCATGGTCAAACTGCGGACCCACGACTCCCTCCTGGATCGAAAATAATTCCTGTTTTTCTCCGTCGAATCCGGATGGCGGGAGTCATAGGGGGTAGATGCGGTTGATAGACACCCTGATCTATCGACAATGAGAACCGAAATCAGGGGGGCGGCTCCACCTGTTGCCGGCGAGGCCTTGGGCGAGACCAGACTGGCGGCCGTAAATATCCGGACCGCCCCCCGGCCCACTGGGAAATCGGATATCGCGCATGGGGGAATGAGGGAAAGGCGAGGGCCCTACGGGGCCTTCGCCGGATTTTATCCAGGCGCCCTGTCAAGGTCCGGTTTCCCCCTCCCCCTTCCATCGTCGACTTAGACCCGATTGAAATTCCCCACCGGTTGTGGCATGATTCAGGCAAGACCTCCCATTAAGTCTCAAGCTGACCCAAAGGGGGAATAACATGTCTTGCGGAACCGTCCGGACTCCATCCCGCTGCCATCCGCGCACCTTGACCTTCATCTTCTGCTTGGCCGCCATGTTGGCGGTTTTTATCTGCCCAACCCAAACGACGGCGGCCACTTCCGACCCCACCGCCGCCAAACGGTCCGATGCCCAGATCCAGAAACTCGCCGAACAGCTCGAGAAAAAACTGGCCAAGAAAGCCAGCCTGAAACAGGGGCCCGGGGCCGTCCTGTACCGGTGTTTCGAGTTCAATTCCCAACAGCAGGCCCACAAATCCATCCGCAACCTGGTGATGCTGGTCAACGACCCGGACAGCGAACTGCTCCGCACCCGCACCCTCTGCTATCGTGAGTCCGTAGATATCGGCTACGTCGGCGGGTGGATCTGGCGGGACGGAAAGGTGATCCGGCTGGATGACGCCAACTGGCGCATCGACAACCCCGGGGGACAGAGTCCCCAGGACGTGGTGGTCAACTTCCCCCAGCTCCAAAAGGGCGACTACATCTGCTGTTCGGTGGAGGCCGACGCCGAGTACCCCTTCATGGGATCCAACATGCGTCTGAGCGGCGACCTGCCCATCATGATCTGCAATACGCGGGTCCGGACCGCAGGATATTTCAGCCTCGAATTCCTGGGCCATAACCTGGAGCCGAAGAAGTTCGCCAAGAAGGTCTACGAGGAAAAGGACGGGTACCCCATCGACACGAAGTTCACCGTGGTGGACATCCCCGCCGACAGGGCCGGCGACGACGTTCCCCTGTTCTACGAATACCAGCCCCACCTGCTGGTCTATCCGAAGGCCCAGTTCAACGACATGGCGGGCGCCTGGATGGAAAACTCCTCCTGGAATTACGTGGCGGTGATCGCCTCCAACTACCGGACCCAGATCCAGGAAAAGTCGTCCCAGGTGAAGGCTCGCGCCCAGAAACTGACGGCCGGCCTGACCACCGACGCCGAAATAGCCGACGCCCTGTACGACTTCGTCCAGAACGACATCCAGATGGTCTGCTTCTTCGATGACTACCATTCCTCGAAGCTGGAGGCCCTCCTGGCCAGCGGCAAGGCCAACCGATACGGGAAAGCGGCCCTTATGTACGCCATGTGCGTGTCGCTCGACCTGCCCGTCGACGTGCTGCTGAGCCGTGACCGGCAGCTGGGCAACATCGACCGCACGGCCTGCACCATGAACCAGTTCACCGACTTCATCGTGGTTCTGGAAGGGGAATCCGACCGGTTTTACGTGCCGACCACTTCGCCCTGTCCGGCGGGCGAACTGCCGGCGGGGCTGAAGGGACTGGCCGCCCTGTCCACCCAGCCGGATCTGAAGGATTCATTCCGGGAACTGGCCATCGAGGCCTCATCGCGGTCGGCGAGCAATCCCGAGAGCAGCTCGGCCATATTCAACAGCATGCTCGATCAGGAGGACTGGTCGGAGTGGATCATTCTGCCCTAGGGCGCCGGGGAAACCGGTCATGAAGTGATGACCCTTAACGTAACCCGATCCACCTCCACCAGCGCGGCCGGCGCGGTAGTGTGACTTCGTTCTCCACCAGGTCCACCCGGCCATCGGTGTCCAGCAGCACATATCCCTGCCAACTCTGAGGAAGGCCCACGTAGCGGGTGTCTCCGATGATGGCCTCATGCCAGCGGTGATGGTGCCCGAAAAACCACAGCCGTGGGCGCAGGTGATCGGCCACCCGCGTCAAACCCTCGACCCCCGGCGGTCCCAGGTGCCCCAGTTCCGGATGGCTGACCACCCCGGTGCAGGTTGGGCAGTCGTGACTGATGACGATGTCGATGCTGCCCGGCTCCATTTCCAGGCAACGGTCGATGTCGTCCTCACTGATCTCGCAGCCGCTGGGAGTCGACCACGCATCCATGTACCGCGCGCCGCCCATGCACAACCAGGGCCCGGATCCGAAATCATGCAGCGAACCCCGCGGCAGGTGGGTCACCACGTCGGCGTATTCTTCGACCAGGGCATCAAAGGACCGGAAGTCCTCGTGGTTGCCTTCGATGAAGGAGACAGGCAGGGTGAATCGCCTGCCGTCGCGGCGAAAAAAGTCGTGCAGATTGGGTCCGAACAGGCCGAAGTCGCCCAGGACCAGGACTCGCGCCACGGCTCGCCCCAGGGTTTCCCTGGCATGAGCCACCTGGGCGTCGATGACGTGATAGCGGGAATGGATGTCGCTGACCAGCAGGGTGACGCCCGCATCCGGCGGTGACATGGTCCTACACTCCCTTGAACTCATGGTCCAGGCTCGCCTGCACCGCCTTGAGATTGGTGAATATGGCCTTGAGCCGCCGGCGCGAATCCGGCTCGAGGGTTTCCGGATCGATCCGGTTGTCGGGTTCGAGCCGGTCGAGAATCATCTGCGCCTGGTGATTCAATCGCAAATCCATGAGGAAACGGAAGGCTTCGTCAGTTTCACGAACGGTTTCGGGCCGCAGATGCCCCCCGCTTTCTAGCCCTTCCAGCCGATCCAGGGTACCGGTGGCGGGGACCCCGAATTGCAGGGCCTTGAGACGAACATAGTCCACGATCTGGGCCAGGACGCCCTTCACGTCGAAAGTGCCCCCGTCGGACTCCCCTTCTTCGAGTACAAAGCCACCGAAGGCCGTCAGCGGCGGTTCATATTGAAGCACACTGCGGGCCAGCAGGTGTATGAAACGGGGCTGGTGGGCGATCTCTTCTTTCAGGTGCTCCCGGAGTGCGGCCGTCAAGTTTCCTTCGTCGAGCCCACTGCGGAAGTCGAAGAAGATCTTGGACTGCAGCAGGTCCTCGGCTTCGAGGGTGTGGATCCAGCCGGAAAATGTGCGGCGCCATCCCGACAGCGGTTGGCAGCAGCGGGGCTCGCTGGACATGATCCCGCCGGGGCAGAAGGGATAACCTGCGGTGTCCAGGGTCTCCGAAATACACTTGCCCAAACCCAGGAAATATTCCTGGACCACTTCCCGATCGTCCTCCACATCCGGATAAATGATTGCGTGGTCCTGGTCCGCCAGCAGGCTGACCTCGGCACGACCCAGACTACCCATGAGCATGATGTCAAAGGGCAGGGGCGGCGGGCCCAGTTCAGCCACGGCCAGTTCAACTGACTTGCGGACCGCAGCGTCCGCATTGCCCGAAAGGGTCCGGCTCACCTGCAGCGCCTCGGCGCCGTGGCTGATCATGAGGCTGGCCATGGTGGCCATGCGCCTATTCGCGGCCGCCAGATCTTCGGTCGATGAGGTGGTCATGAGGTCCAGCTCACGCGGTTGGGCCAGCCGGGAAACCACGGCCATGAAGCCGACCCGCCCGTGGACCACGATGCGCGACAGGGTGATCATGGCCCGGATGGGCCGGCCCTCACGATCGATCAGTTCGGCCTCGTATCGGGTGGGAGCGGTGACACCGTCCATGACCGTTTGCCAGAAGCGACGTCCGCTCTCCTTTTCCTCTGCCGTGGGCCGCACCAGATCCGCCACGTCGAGAGCCGCAAAATCCTGGCGGTCATACCCGACCAGCCGCAGCATGCTCGCGTTGGCGAACAGTTCCTCGCCCCCGATGGACATGAAGATCGACTCGCCCGCCGACTCGACCAGGGAGCGGTATTTTTCCTCGGATCCACGCAGGGCCGCGGCGGCCCGCAGGCGGCCGCGCTCAGCCTGGAAACTGGTCCGCAGCAGGATGGCCATCAGCAGCGAAACCAACGCCAGGATCACCAGGGCCGCGGCCTGCAGTCGGCTGGTCACCGTGGCGACTTCCGCGTCGACGTCTTCGGTGTAAACGCCGGTTCCTATGATCCAACCCCACGGCGCAAATCCCTTTACATACGAAAGCTTGGGCACCACCCGCTCGGGATCATCCTTCCACTGCCACATGTAGGTGACAAAACCAGCGCCGTCACGCTTCACGACCTCCGCCATCTCCACGAACATGAGTTTGCCGTGGGGATCGGAAAAACCGGACAGGTCCTGGCCCTCCAGGTCGGGCCGGTAGGGATGGGCGATCATCCGGGGTTTCATGTCGTTGATCCAGAAGTAGTCCTTGCCCTCCTGACCATAGTGCAGGTTTCGGACCTGTTCGATCGCGGTCTTCTGGGCCTCGGCGCGATTGAGGCGACCGCCACGCTCCTCCGCCTCCAGGCTGGCCAGGATGTTCCAGGACGACTCGGTCAGTTCCCGGATCATGAGCCGTTTCTGGTCCATGACCGCGCGATCCAGGGTAGGCAGGAAAAAGAAGAACACGACTCCGGAAAATAGGCCGATGGCCAGAAAGGCCGGCATGACGGTACGCAGAACAAGTCGCTTCATCGGCTCTCCAGTTCGAGGGAATTGCCAGATGAGTATACCCCATACCGTGGGCGGCTCCAACCAACGCTTTCCCCTGCCAGGGTCCCGTATATGGCTCCGGTCGAAGGAAATACAGATTATAGAAAATTTGCTTTCAATCTATTGTTATTCAATTAACGGGGTGTTAACTTCCCACCATCATCCAGTTCCGATCGTCATGGACGGCATGTTTGCCGTTGTCCCTTCCCCAGGAGGAAGTCATGCACCAAGGACCCGCCACGGAATCCGGACCCGACCCCGCCAGCCGTTACAAAACGCGTCTCGGGGTCGTCATGTTTCTCATCTACTGCGTGTTCTACGTGGGATTTGTCCTGACCAACGTGCTGACCGAAGGAGAGGCCATGCAGATCATGTTGTTTGCCGGTCTGAACCTCGCGGTGGTGTACGGGGTCGGCCTCATCGTCCTCGCCCTGGTGATGGCCCTCATCTACAACCATCTGTGCACAAGCAAGGAACACGAGGTGGCCGGCCTCTCCGGGGATCCGGAGGTCAGCTCATGAATCTCCATGGAACCCCCCTGTCCATCGCCATCTTCGGCCTGTTCGTGGTGCTGGTGCTGTACCTCAGTTTTTTCTTCGCGCGCAAGGCCAAGTCGGCGGCCGGGTATTACGCCGCGGGCGGCCAGATCCACTGGGCGGTCAACGGCATCAGCTTTGCCGGCGACTACCTATCTGCCGCATCGTTCCTGGGGATCTGCGGCATGATCGCGACCCTCGGATACGACGGTTTCCTCTACTCCATCGGTTATCTGGCCGGCTGGGTCGTGGCGCTTTTCGTCGTGGCCGAACCCATGAAGCGCATGGGCAAGTTCACCTTTGCCGACGCCCTGGACGCCAAGTTCGACAGCCGCGGCATCAAGCTGGCGGCGGCCATATCCACCCTGGTGGTTTCGATCTGCTACCTGATTCCCCAGATGAACGGCGCCGGATCCCTGGTCGAGCCGTTGCTGGGCCTGCCCCACTGGGCGGGGGTCATCATCGTCGGGGTGATCGTGATTGCGATCGTATCGACCGCCGGCATGACCTCCACCACCTATGTGCAGTTCCTCAAGGGCGGATTGTTGCTGATTTTTTCGACCATCCTGGTCATTTTCCTGCTCGTGCGGGGGCTGAGTACCGAACCGCCAAGCCTACCGGACGCCGGCGGAAAATCCCTGCTCAACATCCCGGAACAGACCACCGAATCTGTTTTGCTGGGAAAGGGTTACACCCTGAACCACACCGACGGCGACTTGATGAAGTTCACCCATGAGGGTGTCGTTTCCTGGTGGAGGAAGGATTCCGACGACACCCTCTGGCAGGCCCAGTGGACCAGCGCCGGCCTGATCAACGGGAAGGCCGACGGCCTGTTGTATCCCGTGGGACGCATCAAGGCCATCGGTGGGTTGGATGATGAAGCCGCCGCCCAGGGCACCGGATCCCTGGGGCCGGTGGGTTTCCTGGCCAAGCTGACCCATCCGGACACCCGGATCGAACAGTGGCACAAGAAATCCGTCTTCGACGAAAACGGCGTCAAGCACAACGTTTTCTACCCCAAGACCGTCACGGGCACCCAGCAGATGAAGCCCGGGGTGAAGTTCAAGGTGAAGACGGGCTGGCAGAAGCTGAATTTCATATCCCTGATGTTGGCTCTCTTCTTCGGGACGGCGGCCCTGCCCCACATTCTCATCCGCTACTACACCGTTCCCAGTCCGGCGTGTGCCCGGAAGTCGACCATCGTGGCCATCGCGGCCATCGGTTTCTTCTACGTCCTGACCCTGTTCATGGGACTGGGCGCCGCCACCAACGGAACCGTGAATCCGGCGGACAACAACATGTCGGCGCCGCTGTTGGCCATGTCGTTCGGCGGAGTGCTCTTCGCCATCATTTCGGCCATCGCCTTTGCGACGGTGCTCGGCACCGTGGCCGGCCTGATCGTGGCCGCTTCGGGAGCCGTGGCCCATGATCTCATGGACCGGTTCGGCGGCATGAACCTGAGCGAACAGGAAAAGGTGAAGGCCGGCAAGGTGGCCGCCTTCGCCGTCGGCATCATCGCCATCATTCTGGGCGTCGTGTTCCGCGGAGTGAACGTGAGCTTCCTGGTGGGCTGGGCCTTTGCGGTGGCCGCATCGGCCAATCTGCCCGCCATCGTCATGCTTCTGTTCTGGAAAAAAACCACCGCCGCCGGCATCGTCGCCTCCATCTACGTGGGGATTATTGCGGCTCTGGGCATCATCCTGACCGGGCCGGCCATGTTCGCCGGACCCTACGGAATGACCGCCCAGGACGCCTGGCATCCCCTGGGCCAGCCGGGCATCATATCCATCCCGCTGAGTTTTCTGACCCTGGTGGTGGTTTCGTTGATCACCGGGAAGAAGGCCAAGGCCTAGACCGTTTTAACAAGGGACAAAAAAGGGGCGTCCACCTGGACGCCCCTCATTCTTCAGGGGGCTGATCGCGAAGATCAGCCGGTTCTACTTGGCCAGGAGCATCCTGCGGGTTTCAGCTTCACCGCCGGTCTGCACCCGGTAGAAATAGACACCCGTCGCCGCGGTTCGCCCCTGCTGGTCACGACCCAGCCAGACCTTTTCATGCCGGCCCGCACCTTCGCTACCGTCGTACAGCGTCCGCACCAGCCGTCCGCCCAGATCGAACACCTGCAACCGGACCTGCCCCCCATCTTCCAGCTCGTAGCTGATGGTGGTCGAGGGATTGAAGGGGTTGGGGACATTCTGGTGCAGCACGATCGCCGCGGCCCGCGCCGGCATCGGCACGGAGCTGAGACCGGGCTGGTAGACCTTCGTCACGAAATCGGGCCGGTCTATGAAGGGGTTCCGGTTGTCCTGGATGTCGTAGATCGCCTCGTTGCGATCGAGCTCCTTGGCGCTCACCGGATCGGCGGCATGCCATTCCAGCAGCATGGCCTCGGCCCAGGGCAGCAGCACTGCGCCGTCGGTCATGTCGCTGCCGGGCCAGCTGCCGTCTTCGCCGTAGTAGCGGGTGGTCATGTATAAATAGGCGCGGGCGAAGTCGCCCTTGTATTCGTCGATGGGCTCGAACACCGTCCCCGCATAGCCGGGATAGGAGCACGGCCCCAGCCGGCACCCGTTGAGCGAAGTCCAGGTGGGCGCATCCACCTCGCCGAAGGGGTAGCTGCCGCGCCGGTTGTTCACCTCGTTGTCGGTCGGATAGACCATGAACAGATCGGTGTACATGGGCGAGGTCGCCCCATACCAGCTGCTGGGCCAGGAATGTTCGCGGTTGTAACCGGAACCTTCGGCGCCGGCGCTCCCGCCCTGGTCGACCCCGAACGTGTACTCGTAGGGCGGCGTTCCCCCGGGGACATCGGAATACATGTCCCAGACCATGCCGTTGGGCTTGTCGTCAGTGGTGTAGAACGCCGTCCACAAACCGTTGTAACTGATGGAGGTGTGGTTGTCGATGATGCCGTGCAGGGCGACCCGTAGGGGTTCCCCTTCCAGGCCCGAGGCCGCATTGTAATATCCCGGAGGATAGGTGCCGGAGTCCAGGATATAGAACATCTCGGTCGTGGTCGTTTCCGCGGGCAGGTCGCTGATTGCGGTGATGGCGTAGTAGACCGTGGTCCCGTCCGGCTGGCCCGGGATGGACGAATTGGTGACGTAGGTGTCACCGATGGTATTGGTCATGGTGATGGAGTTGACCAATGCGCCGGAAAAGACGCCCCAGTCCAAGGTCACGGAAGTGATGTTGGCGACGGCATCAGTCACGTTCGCCTGGACCTGGACCGGCTGACCGGGAAGCGGGGCCGCAGGCACGGTCACGGTGCCGGAAATCGCCGGACCGTCGGTGGCCGCCACATGGTGCGATCCGGGAGAGGCTTCACTGGGAGTATCGACGGGGGTGGCCGTCCACTCGGCCAGGACATACGCGCCGTTGGGCACCGAAACGTTCTCGTTCCGGACCATGGTCTGGTTCTCGAAATTGGTTCCGGGCACCACTGCGTCGTCAATGACCGCTCCGGAAGCGTTCTTCAGCCGGGCCCCATCCCCCACCTTCCCGTTCCAGGTGGAGTTGTTGTTCGACCAGGCTTCGTCGGGAAAATCGACAGGGAACACGTCGGCCGTGGTCTGGTCGCCGGCCACCAGGGCCTGCCCCGCGGCGATGTTGCCCGACAGGTTCCAGGTGAAGATCTCCGAAGAGTTGCCCACCGCCACGACCTTCCACCCCGTCAGGCTGACGGCATCCGGCCCGGAGTTGAAGATCTCGATGTACCGGTCGGTGAGATAGTCGTTGCGCGGGTCGCAAAGTTCGGAGAGCAAGACCTCGGCCTGCACGGAGGGAGCCAGCGTGGCCACAGCCAGCAGGACCAGGATCAAGGAGCGGGAGATCTTGTTCATCGTGGAACCTCGCGTGGCCTGAATCAGGGGTAATCCCAGGGGGAAGCTTCTCAACAAATTTCATCATATTCACAGGAAAAATCAAATGGGGGAAATCTACCGGTGGGATGTGGACGGCCAGCAAATGACCAAGGGCATGATGTTGCTCAAGTAAAAAAAACCGGGCCGCGCTTCGCAGATTCGAAGCGCGGCCCGATCATGGCGAACTTTTCCTAGTCCAGGTTGATGTACAGCCAGCGGTCGGACTCGCTCCAACCGGCGTCCTCCACCGGGAGGATCGTGTCCTCGCGATATGTCTCGTGCACCACGCCGACGCCCGGCGCGTACCAGAACACCTGTTTTTCCACCGCCGAGTACTCGCTGCCCTGGGATATGGTGAGGTTCAATTCCACCTTCCAAACATCGGTCCAGACGATCTGGAAATCCCCCCCCGTCTGGCTGGGGATGGGCAGGTCTTCCATGTCCAGGACTTCACCGGTCACCGAGGCGCTCAGGGTGCCATCCGGGAGGTTGACCGTGGCGTTGCTGGACCAGGTGTTGCCCTTGACGAAGGGGAACTCCGCCCAGGTCACCGGACTCGAAAGGAAATACTCGGTCAATACCTTTCCTTCCCCCACACCCTCATCCTCGGCGAATCCCACCAGGGAAATCCCGGCCGCGGTCACCGACTGGATTTCGTAGGTGTCGAGGACCATGTATCCGGAATCGTAGAACTCCTTCTTGTTCCACTGGTTCGCAGCGACCCGTTCCTCGAACTCGAAAAAGATCATCTCGTCGCCAGAGTAGAGGGGTTCAATGCTGCCGGGCTCACCCTCGGACCAGGTGCCCATGGCCATGAAGCGGTACCCGTCCGACACCGGGTAATTGTCGGCGGTGCCGGCGACGGTGCTGGTCCATTCGGTCATGTCGTTCTGGACGTTGCCGTTGGCGTCGGCATAGCCCGAGAATTGAATCTGCAGGGAAAGCCCCGCGGGCAAGGGCCTCGGCATGGGCACCGTCAACTGGGAATTGTCCTGGCTCCATTCGATATCCTCGAGCACCTGGCTGATCAACCAGGCGAACTGCCCGTTCATCATGCTCGGCGAAAAATTCAGGGTGTCCATCGGTTCGCTGAACACGATGGTGACGGCCGTCTGGTTGGCCGGCATGGTCGAGCCGCTGGGCGGATCAAAGCTGACGATGGTCGGCGGCGTGTTGTCGATGGCGTCGCTGGTGGTGAAGCTGAAGGAATAGGCTTCGGCCAGGAAATCACCGCCGGCCGTTTGCACGCCGGTGCCCAGGGTCACGGTGGTCAGCGTGTTGGACGCCAGCGGTTCCACCGGATGGAGTTCGTACCGGTAGCCATCCACCTCCTCGACGGTGAACGGATGGACGGCCTTGTTGAGGTCGGTGATCGTGACCCCGGTCCCCAGGCTGGCGGCATTCATCGGTTCGGAGAAAAGCAGGTCGATCGAGGCGGACCGGTTGATTTCTGTGGCGCCGTCGCCCGGCTCGAAATCCATCACGGTCAAAGTCTCGGCCATGGTCCAGTAAGAAGCAGCCACAGCTGCGGCAATATTGTTGCCCGCGGCGTCGGCCAGTCCCGTACCCACGGTGACAGTGACGTTGGTGGCCTGGGCCCAGTCCGAATGCGTCACCGTCAGGGTCTGGTCATTGGTCCAGGCAGTAGTATTGACCGTGCCCGATGACAGGGTGATCTGCCCGGCCGCGCTGGCCGGATCCATGGCTTCGTTGAAGGTGACGGTGATCATGCCGGCCAGATCCACCATCATCTGCCCGTCAGCCGGGGTGATCCCGGTCACTTGGGGCGCGGTGGTGTCTCCTCCGCCGCCTGGATCCATCGGGTCGTCGTCGTCACTGCAGGCGGGCAGCATCACAGCCAGGATGGCCACGCAGCCCAGAACCCCCATCATCCGCATCTTTTCAAGCATTGGTATCTCCCTTGGTTGGCGTCGTTTGAGCATTTTCCTCAAAGGTGGTCAGAAAGTATCATAAGTTGGATGTTTTTTATCTTGTTTTCTGACCGAACAAAAACGGTGGCCCCGCGGGAAGGCCCGGGGAGCAAATTACAGTTTCCAATGCGCGAAGGATGGGCCTAGGCGGCTTTCCGACTCACCACCAGCCCCAGGACCACGATCACCGCACCTGCGATGGTGCCCATGGTCTGCTGGGTGCCGAAGCCCGGATCGTCGCCGATGCCGATGGTGTCCGCCAGGATGGAGGCCACCAGAAGCCCGGCTCCGATGACCAGGATGATGCCAGCCATTTGTTTGCTCGTCATGGATCCAACTCCCATTGGAAAATTGATTTCGATTTCCGCAAGGCAGCCTGGAACTCGCCGGGGAATTCCAACCACCACCAACCGACCCTACCCGGGGTGAAGCCCATTGTCAATTTCCGTCTACGAAGCGGCTTATCCCTGGCCAGCTTGCCCTGACCGGTTGACTCCGACGACCCCGCTCCCGATCCTGATGCGTCCCCCACATGGCGAATCCGGGACCATCATGGAACTTTCCCGACCTCTATTGGCGACCTCCCTGACGGCAAATGACGCGTTCAAACTGAAGTATCCCAGGTACCTGAAGGGTGCCGTCCTGGTCGCGCTGGCGCTGATGACCCTGTTCGTGTGGCTGTGGCCGGGTTATCAGGCGGAACCCTATAAGCTGCGGAAGCCGGAAATATTCGAAGTGGTGCTCCTCGAACCCGTGCCGACGGTGGTTCTGCCGCCCAAACCGGAAGAGGTACCCAGGCTGATTCCGGAAGTGGAACCGGCGCCCATCGATGATCCGGAGGCGCTGGATACGATCCCGGACCCCATGCCCATCGATACACCCTTCGATCCCACCATCCGCCCCCCGGCGAGCGATGAGGGATTCGTGCCCAGCTCGGCCGAACCCGAACTGACCTATCAAGTGAAGGCCGAATACCCTGAGATTGCTCGGCGGGCCGGGCTGGAAGGCACCGTG
Organism: uncultured bacterium; assembly: GCA_965363725.1. Taxonomy (GTDB): domain Bacteria; phylum Krumholzibacteriota; class Krumholzibacteriia; order LZORAL124-64-63; family LZORAL124-64-63; genus JAGLCY01. Next base: position 17,488 of record CBDTUS010000039.1, read on the forward strand.
CTGGTCCATGTCCTGGTTAATTTTCGGGGCCAGGTGGACAAAGTCGAGATCGGCCGGAGTGTCCACCCCATTCTGGACAGGGCCGCCGTTGCCGCTGCCCTGCGCTGCCGGTTCACGCCGGCCACTCAGCGAAAAATTCCCGTCCCGGTGTGGGTGGCGATTCCCTACCGGTTCCGCTTGCGCTGATCGGCGAGATTTCAGGAATGATTTAAGGAATGATTTCAGGAATCATCCAGGTGCTCCAGCGCGTACCACGCTGCTCCGTGCAGACCGGCCTTGGAATCCAGCACCACCGAGACGGGGATGTTCTTGATCCAGTCGCGAAAACGGCCCTTGTAACAGATGGCGTCCAGGAAATCCTGCTGCTGCAGTCGTGACAGGATCCTCGGCGGCAGACCCCCGCCGAGGTAGAGGCCGCCCGTTGCGATCACCTTGAGCGCCATGTTGCCGGCCACCCCGCCCAGGATCCGCACGAAGAGATCCAGGGCCGCGATGCAGATCGGGGCCTTGCGCTCGAAGCCTGCCTGCATGATCAGGGGGGTCCGGTCCTTGGCCTCCCGGATTCCTTCGCGCAGCCATTCCGGTTCCTGGTAACGGCCGCTGGCCACGAGGTAGTCGTAGATGTTCGGGAATCCACTGCCGGAGCACACGCGCTCGAAACTGACATGCCCGAAGCGCCGCTCGAGAAACTCCAGCAGTTCCAGCTGCTCGACCGTCACCGGAGCGAACGAAACGTGGCCCCCTTCGGACGGCCAGGCCTCGTAGCGGCTCCCCGTCCAGGTCAGGAACGCCTCTCCCAGGCCCGTGCCCGGGGCGATGACACCGATGACGCCCCCGGGGTCGCGCTGGCCCTCGTTCAGCACGCAGATATCTTCACCCTCGAGATGCGGAACACTGGCGGCGACCGCCTGCAGGTCGTTCAGCAAATGGACCTGGGGAATACCGAAGTCGCGGCTGATGAGGTCGGCATCGATGAGCCAGGGCAGATTGGTGGTCTTGCACTGGCGACCGTGAACCCGTCCGGCCAAGCCGAAACAGGCCGCGGCCGGCCGCGGATCGCTCTCGGTGAGAAACTCCGCGAGGACCGCCTCGAGGGAAGCGTAGTCCCCGCTCGGAAACCGTTCCTCCCGCACGGGATGCGCCACTCCCACCTCGGGATCGATGAGGGCCAGGAGGGTTTTGGTCCCTCCTATATCTCCTGCGAGGATCATCATGATTTCTTCTCCGGGTCGTTGGCCTCGGCGACGCTCTGGTGGACCTTCCTGGCGCCGCCCTTTTTCAGATCGTGGGCATTGAGGTGTCCGAACACCTTCATCAAGGTGGCGATGGTGCCGGTCCACCCCGTCTGGTGGCTGGCCCCGAGCCCGGATCCGTCCTCGCCGTGAAAATACTCGTAGAACAGGAGGTGGTCGCGCCAGTGGGGATCGTCCTGAAACTTCGCGGCGCCGCCGAACACCGGCCGGCGACCGGACGGGTCGCGCAGGAAGATCGACTCCAGCCGTTGTGAGATCTCTTCCGCCACCTCGTAGAGGGTCTTCTGGCGACCCGACCTCGTCGGGCATTCGATCCTGAACGAATCCCCGTACCAGGCGTAGAGGTGAAGCAATCCCCGAATGAGCATGAAATTGGCCGGCACCCACACCGGGCCGCGCCAATTGGAGTTGCCGCCGAACATGCCGGAGTCGGACTCGCCCGGCAGATAGCCGACGGTGTGATCCTCGCCCCCCCAGCTGAAGACGTAAGGGTGTTCCGCATGGACGCGGGACAGGGAGCGGATGCCGTAGGGCCCCAGGAATTCGTTCTCGTCCAGCATGCGTCCCAGGATGCGGCGGAGTTTCCCGTCGTCCAGGATGCCCAGCAAGCGGCGGCCCTCGAGGCCGGCGGTTTCGGGGCAGGCGATGTTCCGCAGCCCTTCCCCTTTGGCGGCGACGAGATTTTCGTAACGTTTTTTTACCAGCGGCAATTCGTCAAGGATCTCCGCATCGAAGACCGTCACCGCGCACAATGGCAGCAGGCCCACCAGGGAGCGGACCTTCAGGCGGGTGGCGCTGCCGTCGGGGAAGCGCATCACGTCGTAGAAGAACCCATCGGCCTCGTCCCACATCTCGTCCTCGTTGTCGCCGATCCGGTCCATGGCCGAGGCGATGTCCAGGAACCGCTCCAGATATTCGAGGGCCTCGTCCTTGTAGGCCGCATCATGGTGCGAAAGTTCCAGGGCGATGGACAGCATGTTCTGGGCGAAGAGCGCCATCCAGGCTGTTCCGTCCGACTGCTCCAGCTTGCCCCCGGTGGGCAGTTCCTTGCTGCGATCAAAGACCCCGATGTTGTCCAGGCCCAGGAATCCCCCCTCGAAAACGTTGGTCCCCTCGGGGTCCTTGCGGGTGACCCACCAGTCAAAATTCCGGCGCAATCCCTCGAAGGCGTTTTTCAGGAAAGCGAGGTCCCCCACCCCGTCGTGGCGCTGCTTGTCGAATTCGTAGACCGCGTAGGTGGCCCAGGCGTGGACGGGGGGATTGACGTCGCTGAAGTTCCACTCGTAGGCCGGGATCTGACCCTCCGGGTGCTGGTAGCGGTCCTCAAGGAACAGGGCCAGCTGCTGCTTGGCGAAATCGGCGTCCACCAGCATCAGGGCGAGGGTGTGAAAGGCCAGGTCCCACACCGCGTACCAGGGGTACTCCCACTTGTCCGGCATGGAGATGATGTCGTGGTTGTGCAGATGGCTCCAGTCGCGATTGCGGGGATGTTCGACGCCCTCCCGTTCGGCCAACCACTGCCCGACGTCGTACTCGTAGTATTGCTTGGACCACAACATGCCGGCCAGGGCCTGGCGCATGACCCGGCGCTCGTCCTGGTCCAGGGTGGCCGGGGCCAGCGCGTCGTAGAATTCGTCCGCTTCGTCCCTGCGGGCGTCGAATGACACGTCGAAGTCCGGACCGAAGGCATCGGCCAGGGCAGTGGAGGTCAGTCGAAGGCGGATTACCTCGGTCTCACCGGGCGCGACGGAAATTTCGTATCCGGCGGAAGCCTTGGTCCCGGTGCCGTCCGGATTCACGGTCTCCTGTTCGCCGTGGACCAGCAACCGGTTGATGCCGTCCTTGGTGTAGGAGGAGACGTTGGCACCACCGGAGATCGCCTGGTGGTTCGTCTCGTTTTCCGTGAACAGCAGGCGCGGGGCGCCGTCGCAGTACAGGCGGAATTCCCCAGCCTGGGATCCGGTCGCCTGGATCGACTTGGCGTCACCCGCTCTCAGGCGAGGCTTCGCCTTATCATCACCCCAGGACCAGACATTGCGAAACCAGAGAGTCGGCAGGACGTGAAGCGAAGTAGTGTCGGGGCCCCTGTTCGTGACGCTGATTTTGACGAGGATGTCCTCCGGGCCGGCCTTGGCGTATTCGACGACGATATCGAAGTAACGGTCCTCCTCGAAAACTCCGGTGTCGAGCAACTCATACTCGGGGTCCTCGTAGCCGCGTGCCGCGTTCGTGTCCACCAGGTCCTCATAGGGAAAGGCCGCCTGCGGATACTTGTAGAGGTATTTCAGGTAGGAGTGTGTCGGTGTGCTGTCGAGGTAGTAGTAATACTCCTTGCAGTCCTCGCCGTGGTTCCCCTGACCGTTGGACAGCCCGAACAGGCGCTCCTTCAGCACCGAGTCGGCGCCGTTCCACACCGCCACCGCGAAGCACAGGAGCTGACGGTCGTCCGAGATGCCGGCCAGACCGTCTTCGCCCCAGCGGTAGGCGCGCATCACGGACTGGCTGTGGGGGAAGTTGTCCCAGGCTTCGCCGTCGGCGCCATAGTCTTCGCGCACCGTGCCCCACTGGCGTTCGCTCAGGTAGGGGCCCCACCTCTTCCAGGCGACACCCTGCTCTCGCGCCTCGCGCAGGCGTTTCTTTTCTGCGGAAATCGTGGTTCCTCCGGTCGAAGCGAGTGCATTCGAAACCTCGCCGGGACAGTGTATCACGGCCGTGTTGTTTTCGAAATCCCGGGAACCGGTTCGCCCATGGCAAAAATGGTGCAGGCCGGCAATGGACGCGCTGGGAAATAAAATTCCCTATCTTTATGGGAGCCGAATTGCCCTGTCAGGTCTAAAAATGAGGTACAATGGAATCCGATGGCGGCCTGGACCGGTCACCTTCTTGTCTTGGGCAATTTTTCGAAAGGAACGTTGTCATGCAAACCAGGACCCTGATCCCCGCCCTCCTGCTGGCCCTGCTGGCTTGCAGTGCTGCCGGCACCGCCCTCGCCGAAATCATCCTGATCACCGACAAGCCCGAATACAGCGTGGGCGAGATCGTCCACATCTCTGCCCACAATACCGGGCCCGACGTAGAGCAGTTCCTGTCCTTCCCCTTCTTTGCCATCTTCAACGAGGATACGAACGATTGCATCTTCGGCTGCATTGGCCTGCCGGTGATCACACCGTTTGAAGTAGGCGAAACCGTCTCCATGGAATGGGACACAGGGTCCATTCCCGACGTGCCGGGCCACCACACGGTTTCCGTCGCGGTGACCAATGGGCCGACCGTGGGCTACATCCTGACCGACGCGGTTTCCGTGGAATCCTACAGCTGGGGCACCCTGAAGGCCGTGTACCGCTGAAGGAGCCCGGTCGGGCTTTCCCGCCCGACGCGGATTACTTCACCAGGACCATTTTACGGGTCGCCGAGCCCGCGTCCGAATCCAAGCGGTAGTAGTAGACGCCCGAGCCTACATGGGCGCCCCCATCATCCCGGCCATCCCAGCTGACGGTGTTGGCCCCGGCGGACCCTGCGCCGTGGAAGCTCCTCACCCGGCGTCCGGACACATCGTAGACCACGATGGCAAAGTTGCCGCCCGCCGGCAGATCGAAGCGGATTTCCGTATTGGCGTTGAAGGGATTCGGCACATTGGCATTGAGTTCGACCCGTCGGCCGGAGGCCAGGCCGTCATCCCCCACCGCCGAGGTGACGCCCGCGTCCCAGTAGATGTCGTCCAGGGCAAATTCACAGGCGGTTCCGTTCTCTTCCAGAATGACAAAGGCGTAACTCAGCATCCGCAGGTCGATGGCGGTTCCCCGCAGATCACTCACGGGAATGGAAGCCTGCCCCCACTGGCCGTCCCGGACCAGACCATAGGTGGTCTGATTCGCGGGGAATGGGACGTAATACTGGTTGTTCCAGGCGTCGATGATCCCGATCTTGAACGTCACCTGAGCGGGAATGTTGATCCGGAATTTCAGATGCCCTTCCCCGAAGTCGAACAGGTTCAGGGGCTGGATCGACATGATGCCGGCGCCGAACCAACCGGCCCCGGCGGTTTGCCAGGAGAGGACGTTTTCACCCTCGTAGGGAGGAATGGAACCGTCGGTGAGAGTGCCTTCCCACACATATATCTCGGAGGAAACCTCTGCTTCCAGGCCCCCGTTGGTAGGCGTTTCGTCGGTGTAGATCCCGAATGACCCGCTTTCCGCGGGTGGAGGACCCAGAGCGACCTCACCCTGACCATTCCATTCATACACCCGGATGTAGTCCACGTACATTTCCGCCGGGAAGGGCATGGAGACCGGGTCGCCGCTGCCGGGATCCCCGAGATTGTACGCGTCGGTAAAGGCCCCACCGATGGCCAGGTTCGCGATCAGATAGAAGGGGGCCTGGAATTCGTCGGACTCGCTGTCGATGAGGAAGGGGGTTTCATATAGATCGCTTTCCACGCCTTCATCGATGACCGTCAGGCGCAGGCTGGTCTCGTCCCAGTACAACCTGTACGTCAGGAAACGTTCGACCAGCGTCTCGGAATAGTTGTAATAGGGCCGGCAGAAAATATCGTCCGGGTCCCAGGAAATACTGGAGGCGCCTGAAGGATTACCAGGGTTGATCGCAGCGTCGGAATAGAAAATGGCATTGGCCCCCACCGCCTGGTTGACCGTGGCATTGTCCAGACCGTTGCCTCCGTTGTGGATGTCATGCAGGTCCCGGAAGGCCTGCTTGGAGCCCATCTCCATCATGTCGATCTCGCCGCTTCGGGGCCAGGCATAGTTGGCTGTCCCCAGGAGCCAAATTGCCGGCCAGCCGCCCAGATCGAGATCGGGAATTTTAACCCTGGTCTCGATCATGCCGTATTTGATCGCCACTTCCGATTTGCTGAGCACCTTGCCCGAGGTGTAGTTCAGGGGGTTGCCCCACTGGTCGACGATGCCCGGCCCGCTTTCCTGCAAAGCATTTTGATCTAGCCATCGAATTGTTGCCGCAAATCGAAACCGGTGCATTCATTGAAAAAGTACTTCCTTTATCCAGAT
>CBDTUS010000040.1:0-23648 GCA_965363725.1 uncultured bacterium
GCATGTCACGTGTGTAGCTCTCGGACCAGATCAAACGATCATCTTCCGTGGCCACCAACTGAACCGATACGCGGACCCGATCACCCTCGCGCTGGATGGACCCCTCCACCAGGGCATCCACTCCAAGCCTGTCTCCGATTTCCCGATTGGACTCATAGAGTTCGCGGGCCTTGGTGGCTGAGCTTCGGGACACAATGGTCAAGGCACCGATCTTCGACAGCCCCTTTTCCATTTCATCGGCGACACCTTCTGCGAAATAGGCCCGATCAGGATCACCGCTGCGGTCTTCGAGCGGCATAACCGCCAGGGTGGAGATGGCGTCGGTGGGAACCAGGAATCCCGGCCAGACGAACATGGCCAGAAGGGCCAAGGTGACCACACCGACCGCCGCCCCGATGAACCGGCTCCGCTGTTTGGGGCCCAACCGCCGACCCTTGACCGCTTCACCCTCCGCCGCACGCTCCAGATCCTCCAGCAATTCGGAGGCATTGGCATAGCGGTGTTTCGTATCCTTTTCCAGCGCCTTGCCAATCACGCGTTCGACGGATTCCGGGACCTCCGGCAAGGGCTTCGGTTCGGTATTGACGATGGCGTAAAGTACGGCCGGCTCAATGTCACCCCTGAAGGGACGCTCCCCACCCAGCATTTCATAGAGGATGACACCCACCGCCCAAGCGTCGGCAGCGGCCCCCACCGTTTCCCCCTGCGCCTGTTCCGGAGACATGTAGGCCACAGTGCCCATGACCGTGCCGGTTCGGGTAACCAGCGTGGCATCCCGGTTCTTGGCAATGCCGAAGTCCATCAGGGTGGCGCGCAAGGAGCCCCCTGTCTCATCGCTCGGTTCAGACAACATGACGTTTTCGGGTTTCACATCGCGGTGGACGATGCCCTTGGCGTGAGCGGCGGCCAAGGCCGAAGAAATCTGCCGGGCGACCTCCAGCGCCTCGTTCAGGGGAACCGGTCCCTCAGCCAGCCGGTCCTTGAGGGTCCGGCCCTCCAGATAGGACATGACGATGAAGGTCTGCCCCTTGTGCTCTCCGATTTCCTGGACCGGACAGATGTTGGGGTGTTCCAGGGTGGCCAGGGCGCGGGCCTCGTTGATCAGCCGTGTGTGGCTCGGGCTGTCGGGGGTGACCGTGGCGGGAAGGAATTTGAGGGCGCGGTTGCAGTGCAGCTTGGTGTCTTCGGCCAGGTAGACGACACCCATGCCGCCTTGCCCGATTTCCGAGGTGATCCGGTAATGGGATATGGTTTCGCCGATCATATACACTTCCCCCTATGGTATATGAGTCCTGTAGGACACTATAGATGATAACCCATTGTCATGCTAGATGATTTGAAGGGATGGCTCAGGGATCCTCACCCGATAGCCGGAAACACTGGGGCTGCCGCGCCAAGGCTCGAAGTTGGTCCCCCATGGCCTCTGGATCTACACCTGGTTCCGTCACTTCCACGGTGAACCGAAACTCATGAAAGCCCCCCAGCTCCGCGCCGAAATTCGTCTCCCAGTAGTTGGTCATCAGCCAGGCGTAGGCATGGGCCGGGTCATCGGCGAGGCGGGAATCGCCCATGAGCAGACGTTCACCATGGTCCAGCGGGCCCAGCTGGATGAGGTTGCTGTCCGGCGTGGCGATCAGGACGGCCAGGTCATCGTCTGTATGCACCATGCCGGCTTGAACGGAGTAATAGTCTGTCAGGGTGCCGGGCAGCTGATCGAGGCGAGGTCTCATTAACCCTCCCGTTTTGTCGAGCCAGACCTGGGACGCAGGCCCCGCCTGGAACGGCAACGCAAGGTAGATATTTTCGGGCTCCCAACGGCCGGGCATCTGGAACTTCAGCTCGACCTCCACGCGGGGTGCGGCAGTCAATGCCTTCAAGGTGAGGGTGGCGTGGCCAATGCCCGGGGCGTCGAGAGGAAATTCGAGGCCGGAAAAAATCGGACCACCGTCCAATTGGCGGGCTTCTCCGAAGGAGGCAGACGTGCGCTCGACATCCGGGCTCTTGCGGTTCAGCCCCATGGCCCCGCGCACTTGGAGCATCTGCTGGGGATCCTCTACGGGGGACCGTTCGTGAATCAGGGTGAAGGGGGCGTGAGGGCGATCGGGGCGCAGGAGATCGCGGCCCGAATTCTTATCCAACCAATCGACGACGCCTTGGCCGGGCGCCCAGTCGATGCGGACGTGATCGTTCTCCAGCTGGTTGACCGGCGGCTTGGCCGCAAAGTCTACGGACAACCGGCGCGGCTCGTCAGGCGGCCAGGTCGGCTTCTCGTCCCCCGGTTCCAGGTGGAGGACCATGTCTTCGCCGGCGGCCAGGTCGAGGCAGACGCAATAATCCTCGCCGCGCGGAACGGAGTCGCGCCACCAGGGCAGCGCCCGTCCCGTGGCGGTGTCGCGGACCGTCACGCCGCGATTCATCCCCAGTTCGTAGAACTCGTGGTGGCCGATGGTCAGACGAACCACCCCCGACAGCTGGTGATTCCAGGGGTTGATCACCCGGAACCTGGGCTCTAAGCCGGCCTTGAGGGCTCCGCCACCCAATCTCGCTGCCGCCCGATCCAGCAAACCCGTGACCTTGTCCACCGCATCGGCGGCCCGGGCCTGTTTGGCGCCTGCAATCGCCTGGACCAGGAAGTGTCCCGGTCGGCTGACCGAATCCTGGTGACTGAAGGTGTGCTCGGCATACAGGGCCAGGTCCTGCAGGACCGCCCGCTCGTCCGCACCGACAGAATCCGCTGGCCCGACTTCGGGATGCCGAGAGATCAGCGCCCGATATTGAGCCAGATCCCGTTGTGCCTGCCGAAACAGGCGGGTCCCCCGCGGGAAGCTGGCCGTGCCGTCGGTCCACCAGTCGGGCCAGTCGCCCCGGCAAACGGGCAGAGTGTCCGCGACTTCGCGCAACCGCCCGAAAAATTCGTCCAGTGTCGCCATCTCGATCAGGCAGATATCCCCGTGTTCGTGGTTCCACCGCTCCACCACCTCGGCGATCCGCGGATTCGGGGGCCCGTTGTCCGTGCGCAGGCCGGAGATCATGAGGGGAACGAAATCGAACGGGTATCCATCCTTCTTCAGTTGAGCCAGGTACCGCGGGATGCGCGTTTCCGCGAGCGTCCAGTGGTCTGTGAAGACGGCTTCGGCGTCGCACTCGTCCTTGGTCAGGTAACTGGCCCCCGCGCCCGGAGACAGGCCTAGTTCGTTTCCGAAGTGATAGTGCTCGCCACTCCAGACCAGCACCTTCCCCCCGGCGGAGGCCTCCCACGAGAAGCCCGTCTGCTGGCGCCCCAGCGGGTACATCCCGTGGTGGGTGTGGATGCAGGTGAAGAGATTCTCGATGCCGGCGTCGAGCAGGGCCTGGGCGAAGCCCCAGCTGTAACCGTTGATGTCGGCGGTCATGGCCGAGGTGACGGGAAGGCCGTTCTCCTGGCCAAATTCGGCGGCGCGGCTCGTGATTGCGCCCAGGTTGTCGTCATCCAGCAGCTCACTGAAATTCAGGTAGCTACCGGACACCCCGATGCGACCGGTCTTCACAGCGCTCAGGAACCGGTCCCATTCCTCGTCGGTCGCCGCCACCCTGAACTGCTCCACCTGCCAGAAGCATTCGCACTGCCACTTGAAACCCGGGGTGGCTTCGATGGCGTCCAGCGCCTGCCGGATGAAATCGATGTGCCACCGGGTGATCCGGCCCTGGGGTTCGGTGTAGCCGATATCGGTGTGGCTGTGGTGGATCAGCAAGAGGACAGGGACGGATCTGGTCAAGTCAATACCTCCAGCGGCGCAGTATACACCCTTGTCCCATCCCCATAACGGAAAAGGCGAGGGTACCCGACAAGGGAATGACCACCGGCTTGTATGATTTTTCCAAAAAATCCGCTAGTTTATGATAAATTGATATCATCACCAGCGTGTGCCTAAAAGATTGGCCCGGATGATCCATCAGAGACTGAGGGCGGAGATTCAGAACGAGGGAGACTTGACATGAGAAACTTGGTCGTTCTTCTGTTGCTGGCCGGGTTATTGACAGCTTTGCCAGCCCTTGCCCAGGACCAAGGCCCCCACAGCTTCGGCCTGTATTTCGACGATGCCGGCGACGGCTGCTACATGGTGAATGAGGCCACCACACAGCCCGGCTACGTCCTTGAAGCCTTCATGGTGATCGCCGGGCCGAACGTAGCTGTCTGGGGCCTGGAGATCGGATTCGAGACTACGGACACCACGGGATTGGTCATCTGGTTGAGCGCCGATTTCGTGGTCAACGTCATTGACATCGCGCCGCTACCCAACGAGATCATCGCCGGCTTCGCGGAACCCGTGCTGCCGAATTCCTGCGGCCACGCCATGGTGGGAACCGTGACTTTCATAGTCCTGACCCTGGAAGGCTTCGAAATTCTTGCGGGCCCCACTGTTCCGGCGTCCTTGCCCGGGGTGGCGGCCTACCTGGACGACAACAACGAGATCATACCCCTGAATTTCTCGACCAACGCCCTGGGGAACGGCCTCAGCAGTTCGGGATGGCTGCGGCCCGGTTACGGTTTGTGTGCTGTCAACGTGGATGCGGCGGTTGTTGTCGAGTCGACGAGCTGGTCGAACCTCAAGGCCCTGTATCGCTGACCGGTAGCAGGGACCCGGTCCCACCGGGTGATGAAAACAAAAGCCGCCGAACCCGCCACGAAGCGGATTCGGCGGCCGTCTATTCCTTCCTCTTTCCTACTTCATCAAGGTCATCTTCTTGGTCTGGATGAAGCTGCCGGCCTCCATCCTCAGGAAGTACACCCCGCTGGCCGCCGACCTCCCACCGTTGTCGGTGCCGTTCCATACCTTGGTATAGGACCCCGCCTTCATGTGTTCGTCCACCAGGGTGTGCACCAGCCGACCCGCAATATTGAAGATCTTCAACCTGACGCGACCGGGATTGGCCACTCCGAATTTTATCGTGGTCTGGGGGTTGAAGGGATTCGGGTAGACCTCATCCAGCTTGAAAACCTTCGGCACGATCCGGTAGGCGAATTCCGGCAAATCGTTCGGGATTTCACCCAAATTGACCATCTCGCCCCGGTTGATGAAATTGGCGATGCGCATGGCCTTGCGGTCGTTGTCCGGATCGCCGTCGGTCATCAGCTGGTTCACGTAGGTGATGGCCAGGGAAACCTGGATTCCATCATGACTGATGATCTCCGCAAGACTCAACTTCCCACTCGAGACGTTGAACAGCAAGGCCATGAGTTCCTGCTGGGTCCGGTCCGGCCAGTACTGATCCCATCCCAGGCGGAAGAGATGGTTGGCCACCAGGAGTTTGTCCTCGCACTCACCCGATTCCGGAGGCACGTAGACCACCACCTGATTCAGACGGTGGTTGTTGAAGTGGGACTCGATCTGGTCGAGATATCCGCACAGGGTAGGCCCGTCGATTTCCGCCGCATTGCCGTTGACGGCAGCGGCCACCTGGTGTCTCCAGTAGGACATGGGTCGCTGGTCGGGCACGATCTCCTGACAGGTCAGGTCCCAGTCGATCTCCAGCGTTTCGGCGGCGGAAACCACCAGGGACAGAACCTCGTCCTCGATGGTGTAACCCAGCGGCAGAACAATGGTGACGTTGTAGGGACCGGAATCCAGTTCCGCGGCATAGTATCCGTTTTCATCGGTGACCAGACTGGCTTGCAGGTCGCCGGTTTCGGCACTGAACACGTCGACGCCCACCCCCTGAAGAGGTGTGCCGGGATCAGGGCAACCCGCCGTGACGGTTCCGGCCAGCCAGCCGGGCCCCGTCGCCGCGCCGCTTTCGAACACCGAGAGAGTGTTGTCGCCCGCGTTGGGCACGACGAACCGGCCCGAGCCCGAGGGGTCGAAGACGACGGCCTGGGGATTTTCCCCGGCGGAAATGGTATCGAGAAGCACCAGCTCGAACACCGGCCGGGGATCGGGGTCCTCGATGACACCCACTCCGGATTCCACTTCCAGGGCGAAGACGTTGATGATGTCACTTTCCTCCATTACCACGTAAAGACGCGCTCCATCAGGGCTCACGGTCGCGGATTTCACACCGGATCCGACCGGCACCCGGGCCACAATTTGATCTTCGCTGGGGCTGCCCGGTGCAATGTCGAACACCGAGACCCCGCCGGCGGTGTCTACCAGGACCAGGAGAGCTCCGTCAGGCGAAACCGTCACCGACTTGGCCGTCGTTCCGGTGCCGACCCGGCGCACCACTCCATAGTCCACCGAACCGATGAGGACATAGCCGTCATCCACGCCCAGGTAGATGCGGGCCCCGTCCGGGGTGACCGTCACCGTCTTGGCCGAGGATCCGATCGGAACCCGGTTGACGACGAAGTTGAAGGAGGCGCTTTCACTGTTGGAATCGATCACGACTAGGTCCTGGGATTCCTCGTTGGCGACGAGGACCCTGTCGCCGGCCGGCGTGACCAGGATGTCCACCGGCTGGGCTCCCACCTCGATGGAACCGATCGTCCGGTTGTAATCGGGGGAATCGGGATCCATATCAATGACCGAGACATCACCCGACATGCGGTTGGCCACATAGGCCAGGGCGCCGTCGGGGTGACCGCTGATGGCCCAGGGCATGTCACCCACCGGAATACCGGGCAGGGTAACGAAGTTGACCAGGTCGATGGGGATGATCAGATCGGCCTCCGGGGAAACGGCGTAAAGGATCGCCCCGTCCGGCGACACCGTGGCCGTCCGGGTGGACGAACCGGTCGGCACCCGCACCAGAATCTCATCGGCCTCGTCATGCGTAGGTTCGAGGGCCACGAAGGGCAGGCTGTTGGTAAGCACGCCGTTCACCTGGACCTGCACCTCGGCGTCACCGATGCCCACTCCGAGGGGCACCTGGGTCAGGATGAAGTCGGGTTCGGCAGACGTCACGACGGCCGGAGTGCCTCCGAAGAAGACTTGATTCTGGCCGATGTCGGGACTGAACCCGGAGCCGGACAGCATGATGGTGGCCAGCTCCGAGGCACTGGGCGGGTTGACTCCGGCCAGGCTCGGCACCAGGGGCGCCGTTTCGGTGATGAAGGTGAACATCTGGGGATTGGTCAACGATTCCAGGGTTTCGCTCTGGATGCCGGAGCCTATCACCACCGTGTAGGTCGTGGAGTAGGCCAACGCCTCCACCGGCGTCAGGGAGACCGTGGTATTGCCGCCGGCGAATCCGGTAACGGCGGGAACGGCCGTACTGCCGCCGTCGGAAGACAGGAAGTAGTTGGCCTCCGGCAGACTGAGCGGATCCACCGACCGGTTGAAGGCGATCTGGACGGCGGTGGTCACCGCAACGTCCGTCGACCCGTCCGTGGGTGTGAACCTGCTTTCAACCACCGCGAAGGGCAGGATCGCCCCGGCGAACTCGGCCGTGGCGGTGAACTGAGTGGGAGACCCGACCGCCCCGAGAGCAACCACATCGACGATTTGGTCGCCCGGGGCCATGCCCAGGTTCCAGCTCACGTCGGCAAAGCCGAAGTCGTCGGTGCCGACGACCAGGGTCGTGGGCCGGACCTCCGGGTTGTCGGTGACGAAGTAGCCCCAGGGATCGCTTTCGAAGTCCTTGACCACGCTCAGGGAATAATCCCCCGAATCGCCGCCAAAACCATCGACGACGATCAGGTAGGTGGTGCCTTCCAGCACAGCCATCTCGTCGATGCGGGACACGCGTTCACCACATGGATCGCCGGCGAGATAGGTGTCGTCGTTGCAGGCCCAGGGGTTCCCCGGGTCCGGGGCGTTTTCATAGACGTAAAGCTTCGTGTCGAAGCCCGAACCACAAAGATCGATGGTCACGGCCCCGGTGAAATCGGCGGTCCAGGAGTACACCACGTCCGGCGAACCGGGCGCCGGGTAGGGGCAGGTTTCGTCGAAGTCGTCCAGGTTGTCGGACGTGTTGCCCGTATCGGCATATGGAAGTCCGGGAATGGGGACGGCATCGACGTCGGTCTCGCCGCCATCCTTGTTGCCATCCGGCAGGCCCTTGTTGAGGCCCACATGGCGCGAATCCTTGGTCCCGGGCAATTCGGAATAATCCGCCAGCAGGTAGGGAGCCACCAGTCCCGCCCCGAGACCCTTACCCGCCGTGTCGACGGCAAAAGTGACCGGCACTCCCACCAGGCCCGTGCCCGATTCGGAATCGGTGATCCGGACCCGCAGGGACGAATCCAGCACCTGGTTGACTTCCCCGATCTGCCCCTCGCCCCAGACAACGTCCACACGTTGCAGGTTGTTGAAGTCGAAGGACGACACGGATCCGTCTTCGGCGGCAGCAACGAACACCCGCATGCCGTCGGTAGAGAATCCGAAGTCCACATTGGCTCCGCCGGCAACGATGCCCGGGTTGGCCAGGATATCGCCCCCGGGCAGATCCACCAGGTAGAGGCCATCGCCACGAATGTGGAGCAGGGCGCGGTCGCCCGCCGGACTCACGGCCAGGTTCTCTTCCGCGGCGGCCGCGGTCGAGGGGATGGAAATTTCCCCGAGGTTGGCCGGCGCGGCCGGATCGGCCGTGTCCAGGGTGACCAATGCCCTGTCACCCGAACCGCTGGTTGGTCCCGTCAGGATGTAACACAGGGTTCCGTCCGGGCTGAAGGCCAGGTCGCCGGCCGTTTGCCCCACATCCACCGAAGTGAGGATATCCCCGAATCCAGGGCTCCCCGGGTCCAGGTCGAGCGCGACCACGTCGGATGTCCCCACGGCGTAGGCGAACAAGCCGTCCGGGTGGAAGGCCAATCTGCCGTTGCCAGGCGCCGAACCCAGAGGACCCGAATACAGCACCCTCGCCGAGGCCACATCCACAATGTGATACCTGTTCCGGCTTCGGTCCGCGGCAAGCACCAGCTGGCCGTCCGGACTGACGGCCAAATATTGGGGCACCGCATCCGGATCCAGTTTCACCTTCGCCAGAACGCTGCCGAAGGAGGCGCTCGCAGGATTGACGTTGAAGAGGTAGATGTTGGGCTGTGATCCGGAAACGGCGTACGCGGTCAGGCCGTCCGGAGCCATCGCCAAATCGTCCACGGAACCGTCAATGACCTCAGCCCGGCCAATGAACTGATTGAAATACAAGCTGTTGGGGTCGATGTCGAGCAGGTGGACGTCCCCATCGGCGGCGCCCACGGCGACGATCATATCGTTGGGTTCTACCCCAAGAGTACCCGTCAAGGTGGGCAAGCCGTCGGGCTGGCCTTCAGCGGTCAGGTGCAGTCCCCCCGCCGGCGAAGCCGTCAGTACCTCGAACATGATGGCGTTGGAAAGTTCGCCGGACTCGTCGCCCAGGACCATGACAGGACCTGTAGCTGCCCCGACGGGGACGGCCACGGTCAAGGAGGTGTCGTCGGCCCTTTCGATGACCGCCGGCACGCCGTTGAAGGATACGGATCCTCCATCGAAGCCCTTGCCGGCCAGAACGACCCTGGTTCCTTCCGGACCGGAACGGCGGGAGAGTGATCCCAGCACGGGGCCCACTCCAACACTGTTGATGGCCAGACGGCGGGTCGATTCGATGAGGACATAGGCGTACAGCCCCCCCGGGGACAGCGCCACGTCCACCGGGTTGATCTGCTGGGTCACCCGCGCGGTGATGGTGCGGTAGGTGGGCGATCCGCTGCGCAGATCGACGATGTCCAGGTTGTCGAGCTGGTGGTTGACGGCGTACAGGAAACTCCCCATGGGATCGACGGCCGCCCCGAGCAGGGCCCCGCCGGTGGGAATGTCGAGCACGTGGGAAAAGCTGGTCAACGAAACGATGCTCACGTGGCCGGTGTCATCGGTGACGTAGGCGCGTTCGCCGCGCGGGCCCACCACCACGTCCCGGGCGGAGGAAAGCACATCCACCTCGGCATGAAGTGCAAAAGTCTCCAGATCGAAGACGAGCACCCGGCCCGCCCCGTCCAGGGCCAGCAGGTAGTTTCCGGCCGGATCGAGGGCCATGGGGCCCAGCAAACTGGAACCGGGAGTGACCAGGGCACCGACCTGGTTCATGAAATTGACAGAACCCTCGACGATGTCCCGCACCTGAATCTCGCCCTCATCCGTGGCCAGATAGGCTCGTTGCCCGGACGGATCGACCAGGATCCCCTCGGGGCGGAAGTCCAGGGAAATGCTTTCCAGTTCGGCGATGGGATCGGTCCCGATCCGGTAGAGCAGGCCGTCCCCGTAGCTGATGGCGTAGATCCGGGACCCGTCGGGCGTCACGTCCAGTCCCGACAGGCCGTTGCCCAGAATCAGGGCATCGGCCACCGGGGCGGTGGGGTCGGTGACATCGACATGGGAAAGGCCCTGGTCGGTGGCGACATACACGAAATCCCCATCGGGGGCGACTTCAACCTGCCTGGGCAGCGCGAAGAGGTCCACCACGGCGGTTTCCAACCCGTGGGCCTCTTCGCCGGGCGGCAGCACGGTGTAGGACAGCTCGTTGCTGGGCTGCCCCAGATCGTTGTTCACGACACGGATATTGGCGGTGCCGGTGTCGACGTCCTCGGGCACACGCACCACGATCTGACTGGGCGCGGCCTCCTCAACGATCCATTCCTCACCGCCGAAGGTCACCTCGTTCTCAGTGGTTTCTCCGCTGAAACCCGCCCCGTTGATGACCAGCAACGACCCGGCCACGCCCTTGCGGGGAACCAGATTGCTGATGGCCACGGGGGGCTGGGATTCACTGGTGAACGTCATGGAAAAATCGGTCCCCATGGGATTGCCGAACAGGTCGGTGATGCCCGCCCCCACTTCCAGCAGATAGGTCGTGTCGAATTCCAGATTGACCGATGGCACGTAGGCCAGAGTGCGGCCGTCTTCCACGAGGGAGGCGACCCCCTGCAGGAAATCCCCGCCGTCCGCGGCCACAAAATTGAAGTTGCCCGCCAGGCTGCCCGCGTCGATGGCTTCGTCGCAACGGAAAAGGATGGCGGTGTCGATGGGCACGTCGATGGACCCAGCTTCAGGCGACACGGCGATGATCGTGGGCCCGGTCAGGTCCACGTTGGTGATGAAATTGGCCACCGCCGCGCCTGCGGACGACACGAACACCGGACTAACAGCCTCGGGATCGTCGCTGTTGGATTCGGCGGCGTCGTAGAACTCGGGCACGAACAGGACGTCGGCGGTTCCGCTGATCAAGGAATTGATGTTCCCCGGCTGCAGGTAGCCGATGGTCGAACTCCCGTTCAGCGGATGGATGGCGAGCCGGTAAAGGCCGTCGGTCAGTCCGATGAAGTGGAAGCTGCCGTCCATGGGCAGGGAGAAATCGGAGGCGACGGTGTCGCCGGTGGCATCGTCCATGACGAAGACGATGGCCCCGGAAACCGGTTCGCCCGTCAGGCCGTCGGTCACGGTCCCGGAAAGCTCGCCGGACCCGATATGGGCACCGGATTCATGGTAGGCCTTGAACATCGCCAGACGATCCTCGGTCTCGAGGGTGGCGGCCATGTCGTCGGGAGGCAGGACATAGAACATCGTGGACGACTGAACGCCCGAATGGGACAGGCCGAGCATGTGCCCCGCCTCGTGCACCACCACACCCTTGATGTAGGTGCCGTCTGGCGGACCAGAAGAGTCGGTCCGGAAGGTCATCAGGGGATTGAATATCATGTCGGTGTCGGTGATCTGTCCCGGGCGAATTCCCTGATCGTAATCGGGTTCCGTATAGGAAGTGGACAGACCTACGGCAATCACACCAGAGGGGAAGGGGTATTCGCCGTCACTGAAGGTAACGGTATGGACTCCGTCGAAAGCGTCAGCGATGGGGTTGGAGGTTTCCCCCATGTAGGCGACCGTGATTTCCGTTTCGGGGTCCTCAGTCCAGAGGGCAAACCCTTCCTGGATGGCCACAAAGTCGCTGTTGTCGGAAATCCCGGGAGCACCGTCCTGGTGGATCCAGTACTCCACGGGGAAGCTGCCTTCGCCCCAGTACTCGATATGTCGGCCGCCTATCACCGGATCGATGCAGCCGTCGCCATCGCGATCGAAGAAAGAAGCGTCCTCTTCGGGGCACTGGTCGATGTCATCGGAAACCCCATCACCATCGGCGTCGCCGCTGCCGGCGGTGACGGCGAAGGTCGCGTCATCGGAGCCGGAAAGTTGACCGGGATCCATGGCCGTGAAGGTCACCGTCTCGCTGCCGGTCCAGCCGGGACCGGGGGCCGGGGCCGTGATCATGGCCACGCGATCGACGATGCTGACGCTCAGGACCTCAAACCCGCTGGCCGCCCAGGTCAACTGGTCGTCCGCGTGATCGGGGTCACTGACATGGTCGTCGAGATTGATCAGGGCGAAGGACTGGCCCACGCTGATGGTCTGGTCCGGAATGCCGGCAACCACGGGAGCGGCGTTGACTTCAACCACGGTGATATTGAAAGTCTCCTGGTCGGTCAGGAGCCCATCGTTCACGGTGATGGTGGCCGGGAAGACGCCCGGCCCCTGGGCCTCGGTGGGAATCCAGGTGAACACACCCGTTTCGGAATCGATGGCCATGCCGGCGGTGACAGCGGCGGGATCCAGGCTGAACGCCAGGTTCTGGGGAGGCAGGTCGACATCCGTGGCCGTCGCAATGAAAGACAACTCCGACAGCTCTTCGACGAACCAATCACCGATGGCAGCCAGCACCGGGGCATTGTTCCCATCGAGCACGGCAATGCTGATGGTCTCTTCGTCGGTCAAGATCCCATCAGTCACGGTGATGGTGGCCGGGAAGGTACCGGGGCCCTGGGCTTCGGTCGGAGTCCAGGTGAACACCCCGGTGCTCGGATCAATGACCATTCCGGCAGCCATGGCCCCCGCGTCCAGGATGTAAGTCAGGATCTGGGCAGGCAAGTCGGTATCAATGGCCGTGGCGGTGAAGGTCAGTTCGGTAAGTTCGGCGACGGCCTGGTCCCCGATGGCAGCCAGGACCGGGGCGACGTTCACTTCGGTCACGTCGATGTTGATGGTCTCCGCATCGGCCAGGGCTCCGTCGGTCACGGTGATGGTGGCCGCGTAGGTTCCCGGGCCCTGGACCTCGGTCGGCGCCCAGGTGAACACACCGGTATTGGCATCGATGACCATGCCGGCGGTGACAGCCGCCGCGTCCAGACTGTACGTCAGACCCTGGAGGGGTAAATCCAGGTCATTGGCGGTAGCGGTAAAGGTCAGCTCCGCAAGTTCGGCCACGGTCTGATCCCCGATGGCAGCCAGGACGGGGGCGATGTTCACTTCAGACACAGCGATGTTGATGGATTCTTCGTCAGTAAGGCCGTCATCGGTCACGGTGACGGTGACCGGGAACGATCCGGGACCCTGGACTTCTGTCGGTGTCCAGATGAAAACACCGGTTACGGGGTTGATGGACATGCCCGCGGCGATGGCTGCGGGATCCAGGCTGTAAAACAGCTCCTGGGCGGGAAAGTCAGTGTCGTTGGCCGTGGCGGTGAAGGTCAGTTCCGCAAGTTCGGCCACATCCTGATCCCCGATCGCAACCAGGATCGGGGCCACGTTCGCTTCGGTCACGTTGATGTTGATGGTTTCCTGATCAGTCAGGGCCCCATCGGTGGCAGTGATGGTGGCAGGAAAAGCTCCTGGGCCCTGAATCTCGGTGGCCGTCCAAGTGAACACACCGGTGTTGGGATCAATGGACATGCCTGCGGCGACGGCCGCCGCATCCAGGCTGTAGGTCAGGCCCTGGGCAGGCAAATCCGAGTCACTGGCGATGGCGGAAAAGGTCAACTCCACCAGTTCAGCCACGGTCTGGTCCCCAATGGAGGCCAGGATCGGGGCGACGTTCACTTCGGTCACTTCGATGTCGAAAGCGGCATCGTCGATCAGCTCTCCATCGGTCACGAAAATCTCGACCGGGTACAAGCCCGGACCGAAGGCTTCGGGAGGCGTCCAGGTGACGACACCGGTGTTCGGGTCGATGACAATGCCCAGATCAACGGACGCCTGATCCAGGCTGAAGGTCAGGTTCTGGGCCGGCAGGTCGGTATCGTTGGCGGTGACGGTAAACGTCAACTCTGTGAGTTCGGCCACCGTCTGGTTGTCGATGGGACCCATAACCGGTGCGACGTTCACTTCGCCCACATCAATCAGAAGAGTTTCCAAATCCGTCAAAAAACCATCGGAAACCGTCACCGTGACGACGTAGGTTCCCGGACCCTGAACCTCGCCGGGCGTCCAGGTGAACACGCCCGTGTTGGAGTCCAGGACCATTCCCGCGGCGATGGACGCCGCATCCAGGCTGAAGGTCAAATTCTGGGGCGGAAAGTCGACGTCGGTGGCCGAGGCCGTGAAGGTCAACTCGGCCAATTCATTGATCGTATGGCCCCCGATTTCCGCCAGCACCGGAGCGTCATTGACCGCCAACACCGTAAAACCCGCCCCTTGGCCGTTGGAAAGCTGGCCGGGATCCGTGGCCACGAAAGTGATCAATTCACTGCCGTTCCAATCGAGGTCGGGAGCAGTGATGGTCGCCACCCGATTGACGTCGATATCAACGGTCAATTCGATTTGGCCTTCTGCGGTCCAGTTCATGTCGGCAGGCAGGTTGTCGGGGTCGAAGACAAAATCATCCAGATTGATGGTCGAGAACAGCTGCCCCTCGTTGATGGTCTGGCCAGGGATGTCCCCTACGGCCGGAGGGTCGTTGATCCCGGTGACGGTGAAGACGGCGTTGTCCGTGTCGAAGCGGCCACCGAGATCGGTGGCCCGGAAAATGAGCGTTTCACTGCCGTTCCACTCGGCATCGGGGACCGTGACGGTCGCCACGCGGTTGGCGGAGATGTCGACGATCAGATCGATGTTGCCGGTGACCGTCCAGGTGATTTCAAAGTCCTCGTTGTCCGGATCGTTGACAAAGTCATCCAGGTTGATGGAGGTGAAGTTCGCTCCCTCGGCAATGGTCTGCGAGGGAATATCGTCGACGGCAGGCTGCAGATTCCCCCCGGGAATACAGTAGTTCAGGGGAGGCCCGTTGAGATTCCCGATGGGTTCACCCGGCCCACCCACGGCAAACATGGGCACCAGGGCACCATCCACCTGAAAGGCCATGTTCCCCGGGATGGAAGGAGCGCTGGTCATCCCGGCAAAGAAATCCATCTGGGTGTCCACCACTGGAAGGAACTGGAATTCGATCAGCGGGAGCGCGCCATTGGCGTCAGGGAAGATGTCCTCGGCCAGCCCGACGATAAATTCACCGTGCTGCTGGCCCACGTTGATGGCGCCGGGCGGGAGGGTGGCTTCGAGGGTAAACAACCCATTTTCGGGATAATCCAGATCCAGTTCAAAGGCGTTTACCGCCTCCCCCGTGACGTTGAACAGGTACAGGGTGGCGCTTTGGGGTTGATTCGGCGGTCCGTCGATACTGAATTCCCCGTTGGACCACACCAGGCCCACCAGGTTGTCACCCATTCCCGTGCAATCCGGGTACTGGGCAACCGCGATTCTTGGCGCCATGGCCATCGTAAGAACCAGGGCCAGCAATCCCAATATCTTTACCGTCTTCATGATTATCCCCCCGAAGCATAGCGCGTAGTCAAATCTGCGTCCGAACCGAATCGAGGACGCCTTTATCGATTGCGAGGCACGTAATCGTCACCGAGGGCCTGAGTCAGGAACTGGTCCAGGGACACCCGGGTGACCTCTTGCCCCTGAGAATGGGTATGGCCATCGTCTCCCACCAGCTCCACTTCCGGCAGGTCGGGCCTGGTGACAAAGGCGCTTCCCGTCGAGGGATCGCGCTCGATCTTGAATTTTCCCTGGGAAAAGCCGGCCACGTGAAAACTGCCGTCCTGGTAGGGCTCCAGAAAGACTAGGACTTCCTCTCCCTGGGTCCAGTTCAGGGCGCCGTGAACGGTCACCCGCACCCCGTCCACCTCCCCGCCCAGCTGCACCAGCCGGACTTCATCGGCGGCAGTCCCCTTGTAGGACTCCTCGACGGCAATAATGGTCTCGGTGAAAATCTTGGTGCCCGAGTCGTTCTTGAACGATCCCACCCGGATTACCGTGCCCCGGACCACCTCGGTCGCTTGGACCGCCAGCTCTTCCGGGTTCATTTCGATAATCTTGGTGGCCTGCACGGCCGGCGAATACAAGACCACAAGCAAGGTCAATAACAGGCAGACGATGGCGCGGAGTATCATGGCCGATCTCCCGAGGCTGGATGAAAATGGTGAGGCGGGATGAAAAGATGGAGAAGGGGGGAAATGGATAAAAACCGGCACCAGCCCACAACAAGGCCAACGCCGGCCAGCAATATATGCAACTGGGTCCGCGTAAGTCCCTCCCCCATTGGATTCGCGGTAAAACCAACCTTCAGAGGTCAGACTATCACAAACCTGAAATTTTGTCCACCGGGATTGATGCCAAAGGTCAAATCTTCAAACTATCTAAATATTTTAGCAACCCATACAGGCGGTTATACCCGGAATTAGCCTTCCCCGTGAACTATACGTGATCACTATTGCAATCCCGTCTCGTTTCTCCAGACATCCTGGCCCTTGAAACAAAAAATCTTATGTGTTGAATTTTTGGTTGTGATTTGATACGATTGCCTCATAGCAGATCGGATGCGGCATTGGGGGAGAGGGCTCTGGAATCCCGTCCTTTGGCGATGTGCGTCCATCTAAAAAACACAAACTTCCTACCGAGGGGAAACCCATGCGTACCTTGCTATTCGTGCTTTGCACTCTCTGCCTCATCAGTGGTCTGGCCATCGCCAAGCCGGTTCTCGAGAAACCCGTGGAAGCCTCCAAGGCTCTGGTCAACCTGGTCGAAGTCGAACCCAACGACACCTGCCAGGACGCCTCGGACAACTTTAACATCATCACCGGTGGTGACGTCTACGATTCCGCCATCGATGTCGAAGGCGACCTGGACTACTACGAAGTCTTCATCACGGCCGACGGCACCTTCCGCTTCGAGACCGCTGCCGGCGACGCGGGCGACACCAAGATGTACCTGTACGCCGACGATTGCCTCACCGAACTGGAATTCGACGATGACGGCGGCGACGGCCTCTACAGCATGTTTGAAGTTGCCCTGGTGGGCAACACGACCTACTACCTGATGGTTTCCCACTACGGCACTGGCACCGGGACCTACATCCTGACGATGGACGAAATCATCGTCGTTCCTCCCCCGGTCAACGACGTTTGTGAAGGCGCCATCGACCTGCAGGAGCAGGGCCTGGCCATCTTCGACGTGGACTTGATGGACGGCGGATTCACCAACGTCTCGAACCAGGGTTCCGGAAGCTGCACCGGCTTCACCACCCCCGGCCCGGACGCTTTCTACAAGGTCACCCTGACAGCCGGCCAGGTTTTCACGGTCATGGAAGACGGGGACTGCGACATGGCCCTGTACCTGTTCACCGACTGTGCGGATCCGTTCACCTCCTGCGTGGTTGGCTCGGACAATTGCTGCTCGGGCGCCCAGGAATTGATTTCCTACGTGGTCGAAGCCGACGGCGTGTACTACCTCGGCGTGGACACCTACACGGGCGCCGGTTGCCCGGTCACCGTGACCATCGAAGCTCCCGTCGACAACGACGAGATGAACTGGGGTTCGGTCAAGAGCCTGTTCCGGTAGTCGCTTCCTGCATCATTCGCGTGAGGCCCGGGGCTATGTCCCGGGCCTCTTTTTTCTCCGTTAGGGAATGCTCAAGGACCCCTGAATGGCGAAGAACCGCCGCCGCCCCATCAGGACCGCCAGGAGAATCGCCGGCGCCCAGACCACACTCCAGAAGACCGCTTTGTATCCAAACTGGTCATCCTCATTAATCTTGATGGCCGTTCCCCCCAGAACGCCCCCATAAAAAAGCTCCAGTTTCCCAAGAGTTTGACCCTGGCCGTCGGTGACCGCAACAGCCTTGCCATCGTAGGTCACGGTCAGCGTTTGCCAACCACCGTCGGCAAACACGCCGGGGATGTTAAGTTCAAGTTGGGTTCCGTTTTCCCCGGTGAGAGGAGTTCGCAGCCGGACAACCAGGTCCCGGCCTGCC
The DNA here is from genome assembly GCA_965363725.1 of uncultured bacterium. Taxonomy (GTDB): domain Bacteria; phylum Krumholzibacteriota; class Krumholzibacteriia; order LZORAL124-64-63; family LZORAL124-64-63; genus JAGLCY01. The sequence continues at coordinate 17,968 of CBDTUS010000040.1, forward strand.
TGTCCCAGAGTGAAGTTCCGGTGGTAGGGGTCCCTTGACAGGGAAACGATGCGCGCGGGTCCTGTCTGGCCGGTGTCCGCAGTCGCACACCTGAGCCTGATGGTGAAGTGACCGGTATCCTGGAGACCTTGGCTCAGCTTCTTTCCCGCGCCCGGGGAGGACAGCCAGTGGCCGGCCGCCAAAGACACCCCCGGTGAGGCGGGAGCCGCTGGAGGCGTCCCTTGCCAGTGAAACTCCGGCAGATGTCCCGTCTGATCCCCCCGGTCGTCGGGCCCGGCAAGTTCGTAGTGGCAGAGCAGGCCCTCTGTGGGATTGGAATCGGGGGAGGCGGGATCCATCACCCGGTCCCAGATACGCAACTCACGCAGACGGCCCTTCCAGGGCCGGTTGGCCGTGGCTTCGTTGCCGCATTGGAGAGGGTAGGACACATCCCAGTTGGTTATCGCCGACCGCTCCTCCGCTGTGCGAAAAAGAAAGAATACACCGACAACATGAATTAGCAGGAGTACACCGAGAACCGGCAAGGTGAGGGAGTTGAGCAGCCGCGAGCCACCGATGCAGAGGATGCGGGCTCCGGTCCTCCCCCAGCGCATCCCCACCAGCATCCCCAAGGTGTTGGCAAAAATGTCGGCGGACGACGGGTTACGGGATGGAAGGAGGACCTGAACGCATTCGATACTAACTGAGAGAGTAATGGCTCCAAGGATCACCGGCACCCAGGATAGCCAGCCGCTCCGATTACGTGACACCAACCACGTGGCCGCCCCCGCGCCCAACGGTATGAAGAGCAGGATGTTGGATAGGAAGTCGACCGGACTGCTGATGAGGCTGAAAACAAACCTGGCTTCGAAAGCGGCGGTCCAGATTCCCGGCTGCGGGTCATAGGGAAACAAGGTTGGGACCAGCACCAATACCAAGCTGGCAAGCGTCAGGGCGATGCGGCAGCCGGATCCCAGTCTCGAATGGTCGGAATATCCCGGGTTGGACATGGACTCCTCCTTCTGGCGGAATAGTACCCCAGGAGTGTCCACTGTTAAAAGGGAAGTCCAAACTGTGGCCTGGAAGCTGCTAAGAAAGGGGCAAATCCACTCAGGCGACAAATCCCAACAAAATTCGTCCGATTGACACGACCGCCCCTCGCCGTCTAAGTTGGCTCCGAGGTGTCATCATGTTGCGAGCTTCTTTTCAATGTCTGCTTGTCGTTCTCATGCTGGGCGCCCTCCCGGCCGGCGCCTCCGTGCACGACATCCACCTCCACACCGACAGCTCGCCCGACTATGTGTCCATCGAGGACTTCGTCACCACCGCCACCAGTGCCTGGGACGACCCCGAAGACCAGGCCATCGCCCTTTGGCGCTGGATGGTGCGCAGCCATCTTCAGACCAGCACCACCCGCGAGGACGGCGCACCGATATGGGACCCCATGCGGTTCTACGGCAGCTATCCCAACGCCAACTGCGGTTACAAATCCTCCTACCTGACCGCCTTCGTGGAAACCATGGGAGGGGATTGGCGCCATCGTTACATCGAGTTGAGCGACCACACGGTGGCCGAGGTGTCCTGGGACGCCGGCGCCACTTGGCACATGTTCGACACCTCCATGGTGGTCTTTGCCCGCCGGCACGATGGCGCCATCGCCTCCTGTGCCGACATCGCCACCTCCACCAGCTGTGCCCTTTCCGACTTCTGGGGCGCTTCGGGGGACGAACCCGGCCACCTCTACATTTATCACGCCTCCGCTGAGTGCATGACCAATCCCCCCGATCCCCACCAGTCCCTCGACCTGGGTTTCCCCAGCGGGTACCGGAAGGCCACCGACAACCCGGTGCCCTTTTCGCGGACCCTGCGCAACGGGGCCGACTCCTATCTCTCCGGTTTCGACGTCCAGGAGGCCTTCACCCACATCCGTACCGGCTGGCGCAACCGCCTGCACCTGCACCCCGGCCACACCTACACCCGGTACTGGGATCCTCTGGGCTCAGGCCCCGAGTACTCCCGTCTCAATACCATGGGTAACGACCCCAACGATTCCTATTACCCGGCCAACATCCGCGGCAACGGCAGCTGGGAAATCGCCCCGGATTTCACGGCCGCGGACGTCCAGGGCGGGTGGCACCAACTCACGGGGTTGGTCCATCGCGACCAGGATGGCGGCACCGGACCCACCCTGCGCCCCGGGCCCGGGGTGAACCTGGCCGATGCAGTGGTCAAAATCGACGCCGCCAACGTGCTCACCTCGGCCCTGGTTTACCTGGCCGGCCAGCGGGGCGGTGGCGACCAGGTGACCCTGGAGATCTCCCGCAACGCCGGTAGTACCTGGACTCAGATTACGGCGCCCGCGCCGGGTTCCTTTGCCGGCTGGCACGTTTTGCCATCAAGCCTGGTAGGCGGCGCCTTCGAGGTCCTGGTGCGCGCGCGCCTGGTACCCGATGCCACGCGCCAGGATTGCGGGTTGGACGATCTGCGGGTCGAAGCCATCACCCAGCTCAACGTCAAGACTTTACCTCGCCTGCAGCGCGGTCCCAACCGGGTGCGCTTCGCCGCCGGTACCGCCCAGGAAACCTTGACCCTGCGTCCCACGCTTCACGCCGGGTCCCAGTACCACTGGTCCGTGTCGGCCGCCGACTATGCCGGCCTCACCTCGCAGGTTGAGGAAGGTGGCTACTCGTCGGCCATCGTGGTCCCCACCCAGGCCGGCGTGCCCGGTCATGTGACCTGGCGCATCGACACCCCCAGCGACCTGCTCGGCGCCACTTTCGGCGGCAGTTACCTGACCCGTTTCAGCGGGTCCGGCGACCAGGTGCGGTTGCGCTATTCGTGGGACGGCCAGAATTTCACCACTGCGGCCGTATTTGACGAGGCCACCGCCCCCACCTGGAATGCCAGCCTTTACGCCTCACCTGATCAGGTTCCCGGCGGTGCCCGCTCCATCTGGCTGCAATACGACCTGAACAGTTCGGTGAACGCGTCAATCATGAGCACGGGTATCCAGGACGCCCTCCTGCAGGTGCACCACGCCGCCCATGATCCCACATTTGCCCCAGTGGAAGTGACCTGGTGCTGGACGGAGCACCGCACCGAAGGTGACGTGGTCCGGCAACATACTCGTGTGGTCGCCTCAGCCGACGAGGTCTGGGACCTCAACGTGGCCGGCTACCGTGACCCCACCATGAAGTGGGTGCGGATGCGCCTAGCGGAAACGGGCACTCCAGAGGGCTACGATGATGGGACCGACGTGGGTCCGGGTGCCCGTCACGACAAGGTGCAGATCGCGGCCGACTGGCTGGACGACCTGGCCTTCGGCAGGCCCTACACTGTGTCGCGACCAGCGGCGGCCATCAATCCGGACACCGACGGCAGTGAACTCACCGACGGCGTGATCATCCCGCCCACCCCGTACATGACCTCCTCTCTGGTCCAGGGCCAAGCGGCCTACTGGGAGGGCGACGCTCCCTTGACGATGACCGTCGATCTGGGCAGCGAGCAAACCGTCCATGCCCTGCGGGTCACCTCACACCAACCCGACGCCCAGTTCGGCCATGCCGGCACCATCGCCGCCTTTGGATTGGACAATGGCGGCGCAGCCACCAGCCTGGGCGTCATCCAGCACGATGACATCTGGAGCCCGGCGGGCGACCACCTCGACTGGGGCTACTCGCGCTCGGGTGATTTCGCAGACCTGCCCGCTCAAGGCCGCCTGGCCCACGGCTACTGGTTGGTGCTCGATACACCGGTCACCGCCAGCCAAATACGGCTGGACATCCTTCCGCTGGCCGGCCACGGCGTGGGTCTCAGTGAGGTGCAGGTTTTTTCGGCGGTGAGCGTGACAGACTGGCCTGACCGCGAAGTGGACCTGGGCGGTACGGTGTCCGCGGTGGGACCTGATGCAACCCCGGCCTTCATTGCTCGGCCCCAGTTGTCCGTAACACCCAATCCGGCCAACCCAGGTACGGTCATCGGTTACGATATTCCCCTGGCCTCCCGGGCGACCCTGCGCATCGTCGACGTGCGAGGTCGCTTGGTGCGCACCCTGATCGATGGTTGGCGGCCCGCGGGAGCGCATCGCGCGTTCTGGGACGGGCGCGACGACTCGGGGCGTGCGGCGGCTTCGGGCGTCTACCTGGCGGTGGGCGAGTGGTTGAACGAACGGACCGTGGGACGCGTCACCTTGGTGCGCTGATATGCTATGATATAGATCGTTCGCACCAGCCATCTTCCTGTAGAGAGGATTGCACTCATGACCCGGAGCTGCGGAATCCTTACCTTCCTGTTTTTGACCCTCGTCCTTTCAGCACCCACCATCACCCTTGCCGCCTGGGATCCCGGCGGCAATGTGGTCTGTTCCGCACCGCACGAACGCTACGGCCTGCGCATGGTGCCCGATGGCGCCGGTGGTGTCTATTGCGCCTGGACCGACCGTCGCGATCTGGTCAGCCAGATCTACCTCCAGCACATGGACCCCCAAGGCGATCCGCTATGGCAGACGGACGGCCAAGCGGTTTCCGCAGAGGTGGACAACTCGGCGCCCGTCCTGCTGGAAGACGGCACAGGCGGCATCTACGTGGTGTGGCGCGCCAGCGGTCTGCTGGTGACCCAACACCTGGACACCGACGGTGTAGAAAGCTGGCCGGCACCGGTACAATTCAAGCTGGACGCCTACAGCCAGGGCAACTGCGAGCTCATCCTGGACGACAGCGCCGGATTCATCGCGGTGTGGTACGAGATGGGCCTCACCGAGGACCGCGGCGTTTTCATGCAGCGGATCGATGCCACGGGCAACCGGCTCTGGGGAGACAATGGGCGGCGCATCTGCGACTACGACGGGTCCCTGCCGAGGATATGCAGCGACAGCAGCGGCGGCGCCTATGCCGCCTGGTCGGACCGGCGCATCATGCCCCACCTGGACATCTACGCCCAGCACGTCGACCCCGCCGGAACCCCTTTGTGGGAAGAGAATGGCCGGCCGATCTGCCAGGTCGAAAACACCCAGTGGAATGCCAAGGCCGTCCCGGACGGCACCGGCGGCGTCTATGTGGTCTGGCGCGACTACGAGCAGGAGCCGCGTGGGATCTTCGCCCAGCACTACGACAACCTTGGCGTTCGGCAATGGCAGGAGAACGGATTGCCTGTGCTGGGCAACGCCTTCGGCTCCGAGGAATTCGCGGTGGCGTCCGACAAGTCCGGTGGGCTGATCACGGTTTGGGCCGTCGGCAGCCTCGATGGCCATGACCTGCGCGGGCAACGTCTGGACAGCCAGGGCCTCCCGCTCTGGACTCCCGACGGTGTCCTGATATCGGGTGCGGATCGCGACCAGTATCAACCCGAACTGGTGGTCGCTTCCAGTGGCGACAGCTACGTCATCTGGCAAGACACCCGTCGCGGCCTCTGCGTGGACATTTTTGGCCAGAAGGTGAATGAGGCAGGCGTCCTTCAGTGGCAGACCGACGGTGTCATGGTGGCCGTTTTCGACTACCAGCAACTCGACCCGGAGATCGCGCTCGGCGGTCCCGAGGAGTTCTACGCCGCCTGGATCGACCACCGCACTTTCGATGAGGTTCTGTACCTGCTGCCCATCGGATCAGCGGGAAGTGGAGTGAGCGAAGAATGCTCCTACCTGTCGGATGTACCCGAGGCGGCGGGCCAGGTAGTGCTGGGACAAAACCATCCCAACCCGTTCAACC
>CBDTUS010000041.1:0-23287 GCA_965363725.1 uncultured bacterium
GATCCCAGGGGCTCTCGCCCGATGGCTGGGCCAAACGGCGCCCGCCGATCCCGTTTCGGATTCTCGTACCTGGAGCCCCTGGCCTTCGGCACGCCCCTTGATATGGGGCTAGCCCTGGACAACGAGGTGGAAAAGGACTCCTACACACGCTTCCGGCTGGAGAACGTGTGGCGCCTGCCGGTGGTGGCGCTGTGGGGCGTGGAACTGGGCGTGGGTTGGGACCGGACCACCTACCCGCAGGGCAGTCTGGAAAGGACCAGCCGCGTCCGGGGACGGGGAGCGGTTCTGCACCGCCGGGGAGACCGGACCAAGAGCGGTTGGGAAGGGCTGTTTGCCATCGAAACGGCCCGGCGGTCCTCGGCTCTGCGGCTAGACGAGGGTGGTGAGTCCACCACGACCTCCCAGTTGAACGAAGTGGTGACCCAACGGATTTTCGAAGTCGACGCGGCTGGGGAGTTGTGGATCGGTCGCACCATCAGCCTGGCCGGCCGGGCGTCGTTCCGGCAGCTGACCGGCGGGGAGCCCAACGTGCCCCTGTCCGAACAATTCCGGTTTGGCGGGGCCAATAGTCTGCGGGGGTACCGGGAGGACGAATTCCACGGTTCGGTGACCGGGTGGGGCAGTGGGGAGATCAGGATCGGCCGCCCAGGAGGGTCCCGTCTTTACACCTTCTATGACCTGGGGTATTTTGAATTCTGGACTGTCGATCCGCTTGCGGTCGACCCCGAGGACCTGATCCGCATCCGCGACTGGCCCCGCGGTTACGGGCTGGGCATCCTGGCCCGAACCCTGGCCGGGGACATTTCCCTGGCGGTCGGTTTTCCCGGCACGGTGGATTTCGATCAGGCCAAATTGCACGTCACCCTGCTGGAATCCTTCTAAGCCCGGTGGGTTCTCGCCCTCAGGCAGAGGCCGGCCACCATACGGGGCCCGCCGAATCGGAGTGTCATGGACCGCGATATCGCCGCCAGGGAGATCACCCGCCTGCGGGCCGAGCTCGAGCGCCACAACCGGCTGTATTACGAACAGGCCGCATCGGTCATCAGCGATCTGGAGTACGATGCGCTGGAACGGGAACTGCGGGCCCTCGAGGCGGCTTTTCCCGACCTGGCCGAGGCCGGCAGCCCCACCGTTCGGGTGGGCAGCGACCGGGACGAGAATTTTCCCAGCATCGCCCACAGTCGCCCCATGCTCAGCCTGCAGAACAGCTATGAGCTGGAGGAGGTCGCGGCCTTCGACCAGCGCGTTCGCAAGGAACTGGGTCGGGGGCCCTCGCCCCAGGAGCCGGCCTATTCCCTGGAGCCGAAGATGGACGGAGTGGCCCTGGCGGTGCGCTACCTGGACGGCAGGCTGGTGTGCGCCCTGACGAGGGGCGATGGCCGTCAGGGGGACGAGGTGACGGCCAACGTCCGCACCATGAAGGACGTTCCCCGGAGATTGCCACGCAGCTGGCAGGACGTCTTTCCCGAATCGGGGGTCCGCATGTTCGAGATCAGAGGAGAGGCATATCTCTCCCTGTCCCGATTCGAGGCCCTGAACCAGGAGCGGGATGCAGACGGGCTGGAGCTCCTGGCCAATCCCCGCAACGCGACGGCGGGCACCCTGAAAACCCTCGATGTCGATGAAGTCAAGCGTCGGCAGCTCTCGGTTTTTTTCTATCAGATGTTTCCGCTGAATCCCGACGACCCGGCCGCCGATACGGACCTGCCGGATTTTCCTGACCATTTCAGGGAAATGAAAGCCCTTGAGAGCCTGGGGCTGCCGGTAAACCCATTTCTCAAGAAGGCGTCTCAAGTGGCTGAAATTGAATCAGTTCTTGAAGAACTGGGGTCGAGCAGGGCGAATCTGGACTACCAGATCGACGGGGCGGTCATCAAGGTCAGCGACCGGGAGGCGCAGGTGAAGCTGGGGGCGACCGCCAAAGCACCGCGCTGGGGGCTGGCCTTCAAGTTTCCCGCCGAAGAGGCGGTCACCCTGTTGCGGGACATCACCCTCCAGGTGGGTCGCACCGGCGTCATCACCCCGGTGGCGGAGCTCGAACCGGTGGCCCTGGCCGGCACCACCGTTTCGCGGGCAACCCTGCACAACTGGGCCGAGATGGAGCGCAAGGACATCCGGATCGGAGACCGGGTCGTGGTGGTCAAGGGCGGCGACATCATTCCCAAGATCCTGAGGGTCATGACCGAGAGGCGGACCGGGGCCGAAAAATTCCTGCCCGCACCCGAGGCCTGCCCCATTTGCGGGGGCGCCACCGGCCAGGAGGAAGATGAGGTCGCCCTGCGCTGCATCAATCCGCTCTGTCCGGCGGTGGTGGCCGGCCGCCTGCGTCATTTTGCCTCGCGCAACGCCTGCGACATCGAAGGGTTGGGGGGCCGGTCCATCGATCTCTTTCTCGAATTGGGAATGATCACCGGCCCGGCGGATCTTTTTGGCCTCGATCGCCATGCCCTGGCTGCTCTGCCAGGGTGGGGCGAAAAATCCGCGGACCGCCTGCAGGAGGGTTTGGAACAGGCCAAGCAACGGCCCTGGTCGGCCAAGATCTTCGCCCTGGGCATTCCCCAGGTCGGGGTTTCCACCGCGCTGACCCTGGCCCGCTATTACCCAGACATCAACAGCCTGATCAGGGCCAATGCCGAGGATCTGGCTGACCTGCCGGACATCGGTCCCATCGTGGGGGAGACCGTCGTTTCGTTTTTCGACTCGGCCGCGGGTCGGGAACTGGTCGCCGATCTGCAGGCTGCTGGTTTCTTTCTGGAGGAGGAAATTCCGCCTCCGCCCGAATCCGTCCGGGAAGGGGAGACCTGGTTCGCGGGCAAGGTGTTCGTGCTGACAGGCACCCTGGAGGCCATGAACCGCAGCGAAGCCAAAGGGGCCATCGAAAGTCTGGGCGGCAAGGTGACCGGCAGCGTCAGCAAAAAAACCGACGCCCTGGTGGCCGGGGCCAAGGCTGGCAGCAAGCGGACCAAGGCCGAGGATCTCGGGATCGAGATCCTGGACGAGGAGGATTTCCAGGAACGCCTGGCCGAAGCCCGCACCGCCGCGAGTGGCCATGACGACTGACCGCGACCTGCTGCTGGTGCGCCCCTGGCCGCGACCCGGTCGGCAAACCTGGTTGGCCATCGATCTGCTGACCGGCGACCGGATCCACGATCTCAAGGGACCGGACGTCCCGCCCGTCGAAACACCCGGGGCCGTGCTCGTTTCCGATTCGGTGACAGAAAGCCGCGATTTGACCGGCGGCGCCCTGATCATTCCCGAGGGTTGGCTGTGGTCCTGGATCGACCCCTTGGCGGCGGCCCCGGTGTCCGAGGTGTTTGCCGTCGACCGGATTCAGGTCGAGTCGTCCCTGCGTGCGGCCGCCCGCCGCTTCCGTGTTCGGCTCGCCTGGTACCGCAACCTGGACGGCCTGCTGCGCCAATCGTGCCGGGATCTGCTGCGGGGGTTCACACCCGACCTGACACCCTTCTTCGAGATCCTCGACTCGGCCATGGTGGCGAGCAGCGGACCGGTAGCCGCCGACGATCCTGATTCCGGGCCCCGCCCGACCGGGGAGATGGAAGTACTGGAACCCGATCCCGAAGCCATCTTTTCCTGGCTGGGATCCACCGATGGTCTGGGCAGTCTATACGGGCCGGAATTCGCCCCGCGCACCGAACAGGCGGACATGGGCCGGGAAGTGGCCCGGGCTCTAACCGGCCGACAGCCGCTGCTTATTGAAGCGGGCACCGGGGTGGGCAAGACCCTGGCCTATCTGGTTCCGCTGGTCGCCCTGGTGAACCGACAGGATTCCCGAGCCGTCGTCTCCACCCACACCCGGGCCCTGCAAACGCAGATCATGGATCAGGATCTGCCCCGCCTGGCCCCCCTGCTGGGCGACCGCAAATTCACCCTACTGATGGGACGCCGGAATTACCTGTGTCTGCGACAGCGCCAATCCTATCTCTCGCGACCGGTCCAGGACATGGGAGACGCCCTGCGCGGTGCCGCCTTCCGCCTGTGGCTGGAGGCCACGGGGGACGGGATGCGGGACGAACTTGCGGATCATCCGCTTCTGTCCGGCGACGTAGGGACCCTGTTCGACGCCGCCGACCTCTGTCTGCCGGGCCAGTGCTATGAAGGGAATCGCTGCTTTGTCCAGAACGCTCGCCGTCGGGCCCGGGAAGCCGACGTCCTGGTGGTCAACCATTCCCTCCTGCTGGCCGATCGCCAGTCGGGGCACACCCTGCTGGGTGAAATCGACCATCTGGTCGTGGACGAGGCCCACCGCCTTCCGGCAGTGACCCTTGAGGCCCACACCATAGTTTGCGGCCGTTGGCGGCTGCATGAACTGGAAGATCTCGTGGGACCGGCCCGGGGAGAAAAATCACTCCCCGAAAGGGTGGCCCTGGCCGCGGGCCGGCTGTCCGGATATGGACCCGAAGGTCTGAAGGCGGCGGGGTCGTGCGAGGATTTTGGGGGTGCCCTCCGCCGGGTTGATAAGCGATTCGCCACCTGGTGGAAAGCCTTGGGACAGCTGGTCGACGAAGCCGGCCCTGCGGGTGATCGCCACCGGGTCCGCGTCAGGGACAAGGATGAGGCCTTCGGGTCCATCCGCCCCGAGACCGCGGGCCTGCTGGAGGACCTGGCGGATGCGGTGGGGATCTTCGCGCGTCTGGCCGGCCACACGGCGGTCCTGGAAGACCTGGCGGCGGGGCTGGAGGACGATCTGGCCCAGCTGGCCCAGGCCGGACAACTCTTGAGCAAGCTTCACCATGACGTTCATTTCCTCATGACGGACCCGGACGAGGAATGGGTGACCTGGATCGAACCCGGTCGGTCTCGTGGGGTGCGCCGTCTCGGGGCTACCCTGCTGGAGTCGGGCGAGGTTCTGCGGGAATTCTGGCTCGATGCCGACTACCGTCCTGTCATGACCAGTGCCACCCTGGCGGTCGGGGAGGACTTCACCCACATGCTGAACGAACTGGGACTGACGCGGAGGCGACCGCCTGCGTTGACCCGGACCACGCCTTCCCCTTTCGACTATCATCGTCAGACGCTGATCCTGGCCCCGTCCCATTTCCCGGACCCGGGAGCATCTCATTTCGGGCGAGCCATCGGCGAAGTCCTGCGTGAGCTGGCCCTGGGGATCCCGCGCAAAACCATGGGCCTGTTCACTTCCTACCGCCTGATCAGCGAAGCGGAGGACATCCTGCGGCAGGCGGGTCTGGCCGAGGACGTGGCCGTCGCTGGGTCGGACCTGCCGGTGCTTTTGACCCAGACGCCGCGGTCCGGCACGGGGGCCCTGCTGCAGCGTTTCCGGCAGCACGCTCGCGCGATCCTGCTGGGAACGGCCACCTTCTGGGAAGGGGTGGATTTTCCAGGCCAGGATCTGGAGATCCTCGTGGTGACCAAACTCCCCTTCCTGGTGCCGTCCGACCCCTGGGTCGAGGCCCGCTGCGAAAGGGTGGCCGCGGCCGGCGACAACCCCTTCACCCATTTTATGGTCCGCGATGCGGTGCTGCGGCTGCGCCAGGGCTTCGGCCGCTTGATCCGCCGCACCGGCGACCGGGGCGTCGTGATCATTCTGGACAACCGGTTGCACACCAAAAACTACGGGGCTACGTTTCTGGGCGCCCTGCCCGTCATGCCGGTTTCCTTCGGCGACACGGCCGACCTGCTGACCCGGGTGGAGGATTTTTTCCGGCCCTGAGGCTCGCCCAAGGGGCCCAGCCGGTGGGAATACTGAATGGGAGCGGTTCATGAATTCCAGGAGCGACACTGTCTATTCCATCGGGGACCAGGACCTCGATCTGGATATTTTCACGGCGGTCTGCCGGGGACAGGCCAGCGTCTGTCTGGGCGCCGCCTTCCGGAAACGCATGGAACGCAGCAATGATTTCCGGGCCAGGCTGGCGGTTTCCGACCGGCGTGTCTATGGCGTCAACACCGGCTTCGGGCGCCTGGCCGACACGGTCATCCCGCCGCCGGACCAGGTCCAGTTGCAAAAGAACCTGGTGCGCAGCCACGCGGTGGGATCCGGCAGGCCGCTGGACCGCCAAGAGGTTCGCGGGATGATTCTGCTGCGGGCCATGAGCCTATCCCACGGGTTTTCGGGAGCGCGCCCCGAGGTTGTGGACCAGCTCATGTGGCTGTTGGAGGCGGACCTGCATCCCTGGATCCCCTCCCGTGGATCGGTGGGCGCTTCGGGGGACCTGGCCCCGCTGTCCCATCTGGCTTTGGTCCTGATGGGCGAGGGCCACCTGTTGGGCGTGCAGGGAAAACGGGTGACGGCGGGACCGGTGCTCGCCCGGTTGGGTCGCCGGCCCTTGGAGCTGGAGGCCAAGGAGGGCTTGGCCCTGATCAACGGCACCCAGTTGATGAACAGCATCGGCCTGTTGTCCGTGGCCAGGGCCCTGAATCTGGTCGGCCGGGCCACCCTGGCTGCATCGCTTTCCCTGGAAGCGCTGGAGGGGAGCGCGCAGCCCTTCGACGAGGCGTATCACAAGCTGCGGCCCCATCCGGGAATCATGGATGTGGCGGCCTGTTTCCGGTCGCTGCTGGCCGGGAGCGAAGTCCTCTCCGCCCATCACGATTGCGCCCGGGTCCAGGATCCCTATTCGGTTCGGTGCAGCCCCCAGGTTCTCGGAGCGAGTCTCGATGTGGTCCGGGGCGCCGGTGCGGTTTTCCTGCGGGAAGCCCATTCGGTGACCGACAATCCGGTACTGCTGGCGGACGAGGAACTGGTGATCACCGGCGGGCATTTCCACGGCCAGCCTCTGGCACACCAGCTGGATTTTTTGTACCAGGCGGTCAGTGAAGTCGCCAACATCGCCGAACGCAGGATCAACCTGCTTTTGGGCGGCAACGGGGGCCGTTTGCCCCGGTTCCTGGCCGCCGAGCCGGGTCTCGAGTCCGGTCTGATGATTGTCCAGTACCTGGCCGCCGGTTTGGTTTCCGAGAACAAGTCCAAGGCTTTTCCCGCGACCGTCGATTCCGTGCCCACCTCCGATGGGCAGGAGGACCATGTCAGCATGGGCAGCGTGGGAGCCTTGAAACTGGCCGGGGTATTGGATCGCGCCGAAACCGTGGTGGCCCTCGAGATGTTGACGGCGGCTCGGGCCCTGCAGTTCATCACGCGCCCGGAGCTTGCTCAACGGGCAGGGCGGTCGCCCCTGAAACTGTCCGGGCCCCTGGAAAAACTGATGACCGCGATCACGGAGATATCCTCGCCCGATCCTTCGGACAGATCACTGAGTGACGACGTATCCCGGCTGGCCGAGTGGGTCCGCGCCGGCATTCTGCCTCAGGCGACAGCCGCCGGCCTGGACTCCCTGGGCGTCAATTTTTTATCCTCGACAGACAAGTGAGGGAAGTACCATGAAGGAAAAGATCCGCATGGCTGAGGGCACCGTTGAAAAAAAGACGGTCCCGGATCTTTTGGTGACCAGCATCGGGCAACTCTGCACCGTTCATGTTCCCGAACTCGATGACGGTGCCGGAGCGGGCCCACGGCGGCGCGCCGGCATGGGCGAACTGGGCATCATCGAAAACGCCGCCCTGGCCGTGGGGGCGGATCGCATTCTGGCCTGCGGTCCTGAAGCGGAGGTCGTGGCCGCCCTTTTCGGCACCGGAGGGATCCCTGGTGGGGTACCCGTCATCGACGCCGGTGGCTGCGCGGTCATTCCCGGTTTCGTGGATCCGCACACCCATACCGTTTTTGGTCGCACCCGGCAGGACGAATATGAACGCCGTATACGTGGCGAGACCTACCTGGAGATTGCGGCCGCCGGCGGGGGGATCCACTCTTCGGTGGCCGATCTACGGGATCGCACCGAGGACGAACTGGTGGCTCTGGCGGTGGTCCGTCTGAAGGAGATGTTGTCCTGGGGGACCACCACCGTGGAAATCAAGAGCGGATACGGATTGAGTCTCGAATCCGAGATGAAGATGCTGCGCGTGGCCGCCGTCGCCGCCGAAAAGGCTGGCATCAGATCTGTCCGCACCTGCCTGGCCGCCCACGAAGTTCCGGCCGAGTTCCGGGAGCGGCGTGGCGAGTATGTGCGCCTGGTCACCGAGGAGATCCTTCCCCGGGTAGCCCGCGAGGGTCTGGCCGAACGCTGCGATGTCTTCTGCGAACCCTCGGTGTTTGGCCTGGAGGACAGCCTGATCATCCTGACCCGGGCCCGCGACCTGGGTCTGTCGCTCACCGTTCACGCCGACGAACTCGAACCCATGGGTGGGGCGGTCCTGGCCGCGCGGTTGGGGGCCGACTCGGCCGACCATCTCATTATGATCGACGAAAAGGGCCGGCAGGCCCTGGCTGGTTCGGCCACGGTGGCGGTCATGTTGCCCGGAACCGTGTTCACCCTGGGTCTGGAACGGTACGCCCCGGGCCGCGGGATGATCGACCAGGGCTGCGCCCTGGCCCTGGCCTCCGATTTCAACCCCGGCAGCTGCCCGATCCTCTCGGTGCCGCTGATTATGTCCATCGCCTGCACCCAGATGCGGCTGAGTCCGGCGGAAAGTCTGGTCGGTGCCACCCTCAATGCCGCCTGGGCCCTTGGCCGGGCCTCCGAAGTGGGCTCCCTGGCGCCGGGTAAGATGGCTGATTTCATCATCCTGGATGGCCCTGACTACCGTTTGGTGCCCTATCGGGCGGGCCACAATCCGGTGGGATCGGTTTTCCTTGGGGGAGAGAAGATTATTGCTTAACCCGGTCCCCCAATCGGCGATGATTAAGCATGGGAAGTCGGGGATTGACAACCGACGGACGAAATATTCATCACATGCCGACTGCTGACAGCGGGGGTCTGCCTCTTGTCCAAGCTGAGCCAACTAAAGCAGAAAGCCTATCAGGCCGGGAAAGACCGGAACTGGGTTCTGGCCATTTCTGTCTACGAGCAGATCCTGGAGGTGGAGAAGAGCAATCCCACGGTCATCAACGAACTGGGTGACCTGTGCCTGAAGGCCGGCGATGCCCGCAAGGCCGTCAAGCATTTCCTGTCCGCCGCCACCAAATATCGCAAGACCGGCCTGCTGAACAATTCGGTGGCCATCTGCAAGAAGATTCTCCGCCACGAAGCCACCAACATGCACGCCCACTGGTACCTGGCCGAGATTCGGTCGTCCCAGGACCTGGCGGTCGAGGGGGAAACCCACGCCCTGGCATTCCTGGAAAGCGGGGAGCGTGCAGGTTCCGAGATCCAGGAGATCTTCCACAAACGCTGTGGCAAGCTTCTGGAGCTCTACCCGGCCAGCCTGCCCATCCTGGAGCGGCTGATGCAGGTGTTCCGGACCTGGGAAATGACCCTCGAAGCCAGCCGCGCGGGCTGTCTGAAGGCTTGCGTGATCTATGACGCGGGCAACAAGGAAGAAGCCCAGGCGGTCCTTGACGATCTGCTGGTGACGTCTCCCGAACTGAGGAACTATCCCGAATACGGCAAGTGGAACAAGCGGATCAACCCCGAAGAAAACGTCCCGGGACCATTGTCGGAACACAATTCCGTCAGCCTGGCTGGTGCCGAGCCGGATGGGGCCGCGGCAGCGGAAACTCCCGTGGAACCTGCGGCCGAAACCGAGGTGCCCGTGGCCGGGTCGGGGGAAATTTCTTTCGCGGAAATCAAGATCGATATTCCGGATATATCCGGAAATATTTCCGGAGATATTCCTGTAGATATTCCTGTAAATGTTCCTGTAGATGTTCCCGAAGGCGTCGCCGAGGACCCCGTTGCCGGAGAAACCAAGGACGAAGATGGCTGCCTGGTCATCGACACGGACGACAGCTCGGACATGGCCGACCTGATTGCCCAGGCCACCAAGGACGTGGACCTCAGCGGGGAACCCGACGCTCCGGCCGATGAGATCGTGACCGAGGCCGCGCCTGAGGTGAAAGCCGACCAACCGGTGGACCTGCTGTCCCAGATCCTTTCCGAGGATTCAGGAGACCTCATCGCCCACGACAGCAACCAGGTCGACACCATTGCCGCGGAAATCGGGAAAGTGGTCGGCGGTGGCGAGGGCGACGATGACGCCGACCGGCTTTACGAAATGGGCATGGTCTACCTGGAAATGGGCCTTTTCGACAAGGCCAGCGAAAGCTTCGAGACGGCCGCCGCGGATGACGACTACGCCATCCGAGCCCATGAGATGTGGGGCATCACCCTGCAGCGGGCCGGCAAACCCGATGAGGCCATCACGATATTGACCGCCGGGCTCCAGTTCGCCGAGTCGGACTCGCGGGAGAACCTGGGCCTCCGCTACCATATCGGTCGGGCCCATGAGTTGGCCAACCGGGCGGAGACCGCCGTGCAGATCTATGAAGAGATCCACGGTGTCGCGCCCAATTTCCTGGATATTTCCACCCGCTTGAGTCAGTTGGCGGGAGTCTGATAACCCCCGCTGCCTCTCCTCTCATTGTTTTTCGGGAATTCTTGATCGGCCGCGTCTGTTAACCTAAGATGCGGCCATGATTGTACCGGGAAACAGCAGCTCCAGGACATCCCCGGTCCGGCAGCCCGTTCTGCTGGGCCTTTTTACAGGTACGGCCGTGGGTGTGGGGTACCTGTTGGCGGGTGTCCCGAACGTGGAGCTGATGACCCTGGTCATCGCCCTGGCCGGGGCGGCACTCGGTTTCCGGGCGGGGTTTGCCGCCGGGGCCCTGGCGGCGGCAATTTATTCCCTGGGTTCTCCCTACGGTCTACCTCATCCGTTGCTGCTGGGGGCCCAGATCTGCGGCCTGGGTTGTGCGGCTGTGATCGGCCGTTGGGGGTCACAAATTGTCCTGGACCGGATAGCCGGGCCGTACCGGAAAATCGCAGTGATCACCGCTGCCGCTACCGGCCTGGCGGCGACCCTGGTATATGACCTGTTGACGAACCTGGCCATCATATCGGCTTTCGACCTGGCCCCACTGGTGGTCCTGGCCGGGGCGGTGCCCTTTTTTCTCATCCATGCGGGAGTCAATACCGCCTTGTTCACCGTCTTGTTTCCCCTGCTTCTTCCCCGGCTCGTCCATCTGGGCCGGTCACCCCTGGCCGGTGGGACGGCTGGCCCCACCGTGCTGGCGGTCTTCCTGCTGATGTCGGCCGCAACAGTCGGTCAGGTGGCGGCCCAGGAAACCGAACCGCCGGTTCCCGTGACCGCGGCGGCCGACAGTGCGGGCATCGGCCTTGCGAAACCTGCCGATCCCGATTCCCTGGCCGTCCGGCCTGCCGGGACCGTATCTCCTGCGGACGAAGCCTCGCAACGGGCGGCCGAGACCATGGGGTGGAAACGGAACCTGTGGCTTCCCTTTGCCCCGACGGCCCTGAACTGGCTCAACTGGTATTCCTCCTGGGTGCCGGTCACAGACGGCGGGCTGGGGGCCTCCTCTGTCGTGCTCGGCGAGGGGAACACCAGTGTCTCGCCCATGTTCGTGCGGGACGGCATTCCCGTGGGCACCGGTCACGTACTCGCCGACGATCCTTCCCTGGTCCCGACCCAGGCGTTGATCCTGCGGGATAGGGGTATGGGTTCCGACGGCTGGGGCGGAACGGGGGGGGTCATCAACCTGGAGTCGGATGATCCGGAACCCGACCGGGCGGTGTCTGCCTACCGGGGGATCAAGGGGAAACATGAAACCTATTTCCGGGCCATCAATATCCTGACCCCGCAAGCAGCCTGGAGGGTGGGCTTCGAATTCGAGGAATCGCTGGACAACGAAGGCTACAATTTCACCGATGAACCGGACGAAATCTTCCAGCAGACCCGGGCCGACGGCGCTTTTCCCGGACACGGCAAGGTCCGCCAGAGCCGCACCAGACTGGAGCGGCGGCTCGATGAAAACAACCAGCTGCGCCTCGAGTTTTCCAACGGGCGCAAGACCAAGGATAGCCTGCCGGCCCTCGGCGCCCAGCAGCAGGAAATATGGGACGACGGAATCGCTGCCACCATGAACGCCCGCACCGGCGGCTGGAACTGGCGCACTTCCCTGTTCTGGAGGAATCGGGATGTCGAGTGGGGGGATGTCGACACCATGGGCGTGGACAACGAGCGCCGCCTGCTGGAAACCGGTCGTGAAGGTGTGAGCCTCGACCTGACCCGCTTTCGCCCGGAGGTCCAAGACCGAGAGACACCCCTGACAGGTGTGACCCTGCTCTACACCCACTGGCGGGTCTATGACTCCGGTACGACCGCATCCTGGGCGGATCCTGCGGTCGGGGACGGGAGCGGTGACGGAACCAGCGCCCTGGCTCGCTTCCGGTCCGGGGTCCGGACCGGAAGATCCCGACTGGTGCTTGGCCTTGGCGCCCAGTGGGACCGGCAGGGGGGATGGGGTCCTGAACTGGATCTGGCCTGGGAAGAAGCGACCAGGCTTCCCTGGTGGCGGATCGACCTTTATTTCGGAGGACGGGCGCCTCGCAGCGATGAACTGTTGACGCCCTTGCTCCACGTTGTCGACACCCGGGGACTAGCCCTGTTGCCCAATCCCGAACTGGATCGGGAAAAGACCTTGCGGGCGGGCCTGTTACTCCGGAAACGCCTGGTGGGTTTCGATCTTGCAATCGACGGCAGCGTGCGGCGCCTGACCGACGGAATCACCTGGCAGGCGTTGCCGACGGACGGCGACTCCGGGGCCTGGACCAACGGGCTACAGATGGATGCCGCCCGTGTGACCGGAAGCGTGGGTCTCGATGGCCGCTTTCTGGGCTGGGCACGGGTGAAACTGGAGGGCACGTGGCAGAGCTTCGACGAGCGAGTGGGACGGGCGAGTCAACTGCCGCCGGACAAGTATCTCCGGCTGCACGTGATGTGGGAGAACCACTTCTTCCGCGAGGACGGAATCCTGCAACTGGGTCTGTTCAGCACTCGCCAAGGGGAGATGGCCGACCCCTGGGACGTGACCCGCAATTACCGGCTGCCGTCGCGGACCGTGCACGATCTTCTGCTGGGGTTCCGCCTGGTGGGGGCCAACCTGTCGGTGGCCATCACGAACCTGACCGGCGAAAGGACCCGGATGACGGCCGGAGCCCTGAGTCCGGGCCAGGGAGTGGATCTGCGCCTGTACTGGGCTTTCCATTATTGAGGTCGCCGGCGGTCCGGCGCCGCATCACCGGCATCCTGCTGGCCGTTGGTTTCCTGCTATCGGGCCGATTGATCCGTCATCGTCTGCTGATCGCTCCGGACGGGGCCTGGCGGGAGCACATGTGGCTGGATGAGATCCTGCCTGCGGCGTCCGAGGCAACCGCCGCCGAGAAAGCTGCACGGCCCGTTTTGACCACTCCCTTGCCCATAAATACCTGCAGCACCGACAGCCTGACCCTCCTGCCGGGGGTGGGGCCAGTCCTGGCCGGCCGGATCGGTGAACTCCGGGCAGAAGGTCTCATTTTTCGCGTTGAAGAGGATTTGCGCAAGGTCAAGGGCATCGGACCGACGCTTTCTGCCCGGTTGGCCCCCCTGGTAGACTTTGGCCCGACCGCCCCCGCAGACTCCCTTTCCAAAGATTCCCCCCAAAACTAGGTAAAGTCGGCTTCATCTCTTCCGATGATGAGGTGGCAAGGATGGACCGCCGAAATCCTCCCGCATCGGGGAGGGGGCGGAAAGTGCTGACGACACCCGGCTTTGCGGGCCGGTTCGATTGAATACGCTGGATTTCCAGAGCGGAGTAGTCGCAACATGAACACAGGTTTCACCACCGCCGCCTCCAAGGACAAGATCGCCAACCAATTGATAGAGGCGGGTCTTGTCGATGAAGCCAGCCTGGCCCAGGGCCGGGAGCTCTTGAAGAAGGACGGGGGTTCGCTTGGCCAGGCCCTGGTCAAACTCGGGGTCATCGACGAAGCGACCCTGATGGAATTCGTGGGCAAGATCCACAACCTGCCGGTGCTGAGACTGGATAAAACCGACATCGAGATGGAGTGCATCGACATGATCCCGGGCGACGTGGCCCGGAAGTTCCAGGTACTTCCCATCCACCGCGCCGGCCGGGTCCTGACCGTGGCCATGGCCAACCCGAGCAACATCTTCGCCATTGACGACATCAAGTTCATCACGGGCCTGGACGTCCAGCCTGCGGTCGCCGGCGAGATGGCGATCAAGAAATACATCGACAAGTTCTACGCCACCACAGATTCGCTGGCTTCGATCATGGAGGGCATCGAAGACGACATCGAGCTGGTGGAAGAGATGGACGAGGAGGACATCAGCGGGCAGGAAGGCCAGAACGCCCCGGTGGTCAAGCTCGTCAATACGCTGCTGGCCGAGGCGGTCAAGATCGGCGCCAGTGACATCCACATCGAGCCCTACGAGCGGAACATGCGGGTCCGCTACCGCGTGGACGGCGTGCTCACCGAAGTGATGGAACCGCCCATCAAACTCAAGAACGCCATCACCAGCCGGCTGAAGATCATGTCGGAACTGGACATCGCCGAGCGGCGCATCCCCCAGGATGGTCGCATCAAGCTGAAGATCGGCACCAAGAAAGTCGATCTGCGTGTCTCGACCCTGCCCTGCATCTACGGGGAAAAAGTCGTGATGCGTATTCTGGACAAGGGCAACCTGAACCTGGATCTCGGGGATTTCGGGATGGAGCAGAAGGCCATCGATGACATCTACTTGGCCATCGCGGCGCCATTCGGCATGGTCCTGGTGACCGGGCCGACCGGTTCGGGCAAGACCACCACGCTCTATTCCTGCCTGTCCAAGCTGAACAACAGCCAG
This sequence comes from uncultured bacterium, assembly GCA_965363725.1. GTDB lineage: Bacteria > Krumholzibacteriota > Krumholzibacteriia > LZORAL124-64-63 > LZORAL124-64-63 > JAGLCY01. The sequence goes on from CBDTUS010000041.1 coordinate 14,677, forward strand.
CGCAACATCATGACGGCGGAGGACCCCGTCGAGTACAACATCGACGGCATCAACCAGGTCCAGGTCCGGGATGATGTGGGCCTGACATTTGCATCGGCCCTCAAGGCGTTTCTCCGGCAGGATCCGAACATTGTCATGGTCGGTGAGATCCGTGACCTGGAAACGGGGGGCATCGCCACCAAGGCGGCCCTGACTGGTCACCTGGTGCTGTCGACCCTGCATACGAACGATGCGCCCAGCACGATCAACCGGATGATCGACATGGGGATCGAGCCGTTCCTGGTCGCTTCGTCCACGGTGCTGATCATGGCCCAGCGGCTGGTACGGCGCATCTGCAAGAATTGCAAGGAAGAGATGAAGATTTCCGATGAGGCCCTGCGGGACCTCACTCTAGAGCCGGGCACCAAGGTCTACAAGGGCCGGGGCTGCGACCAGTGCAACGGGTCCGGATATTCGGGGCGGCAGGGACTGTACGAAGTCATGCCTATCACCCCGGAACTCAGGGAACTGATCCTGGACCGGGCTTCGACCGCGGAAATCCAGAAGCTGGCCATCAAGCAGGGCATGTTGACCCTGCGGCAGGATGGCCTGATCAAGGTCACCAAGGGAGTCACCACCGTCGAGGAAGTGTTGCGCGAAACTGCCGTGGCCGAGTAACGGACCTGCGGGCGCACAACCGTACGACAAGTCGGAGGAGATAGAAGTGATAGGAATGCGAGAGCTTCTGGAGGAGATGGTGTCCAAGGGCGCCAGCGATCTCCACCTGACGGCGGGGGTGCCGCCCCAGTACCGGGTGGACGGTCTGATTCAGACCTCGACCTTTGCCGTCATGACGGGTGACGAAACGCGGCGGTTGGCCTACAGCATCCTCAACGAAGAGCAGAAGAAACGGTTCGAGAACGATAAGGAACTCGATCTTTCCTTCGGCGTGCAGGGCATCAGCCGCTTCCGGGCCAACGTGTTCCAGCAGCGAGGCGTGACCTCGATGGCCATCCGGCAGATCCCCTACGAGATCAGCACCTTCGAGGAACTGGGCCTGCCCCCGATCTGCCGGGACATGATCCAGAAGAACCAGGGCCTGATCCTGGTCACCGGTCCCACCGGCAGCGGCAAGTCGACCACCCTGGCCACGATGGTCGACACCATCAACACCCACCGCAAGGGCCACATCATCACGATAGAGGACCCGATCGAATTCGTGCACCAGCACAAGAACTGCATCATCAACCAGCGCGAGGTCAACAGCGACACGCACAGTTTCCCCGACGCGCTGAAGTATGTGCTCCGGCAGGATCCCGACGTGATCCTCATCGGTGAGATGCGGGACAAGGAGACCATCGGCGCGGCCCTGACCATCGCCGAAACGGGCCACCTGGCCATGGCCACCCTGCATACCAACAGCACGTTCGAAACCATCAACCGTATCGTCGACGTCTTTCCATCGGGACAGCAGAACCAGGTGAGAGCGCAGCTGGCCTTTTCGCTGAGCGGCGTGCTGACCCAGCAGCTGATCCCGCGGGCCCGCGGCGGTGGCCGGGTCATGGCCATGGAGATCATGGTCTGCACCCCGGGTATCAAGGCCATGATTCGCGACGACAAGACCCATCAGATCTACGGTCTGATGCAGGCCGGACGCAAACACGGCATGCAGACAATGAACCAGTCCCTGCACCACGCGGTGCTGAACAAATGGATCACTTTGGACGAAGCCCTGGGCCGGACATCCGATGCCCAGGAACTATTGGCGATGCTCGGTGAACCCGTCGGCATGGCTACCTGAAAAGGGGAGGATTCCCGTGAGCGCCACGACATTTCTTTGGAAGGGCAAAACCGCCAAAGGGGAGACCCTCAATGGCGAATACGAAGCGACCGACAAGGCGGCGGTAACGGATTACCTGCGCAAGCGCCGGATCGTGATCACTTCGATCAAGAAGAAGCCGAAGGACATCCAGATCAAATTCCTGCAGAAAAAGGGAGTTTCGGTCAAGGATCTTTCGGTGTTCACCCGCCAGTTCGCCACCATGGTCAACGCCGGTCTGCCTCTGGTGCAGTGTCTGGACGTCCTTGGCCGGCAGCTGGAAAAGCCCCACTTCAAAACGGTCGTCCTGAAGGTGACCGCCGACGTGGAGGGCGGCTCGACCCTGGCCGAGGCCCTCGATCAGCATCCGAAAATATTTTCGGACCTGTTCGTGAACATGATCGCCGCCGGTGAGGCCGGTGGTATCCTGGACGTGATCCTGAGCCGATTGGCTGTTTTCCTGGAAAAGGCGGACGCCCTGCAGCGCAAGGTGAAGGGTGCCATGACCTATCCGGCCATCGTGCTGACGGTCGCCGGCGGTGCCTGCATCTTCATGCTCATGTTCGTCATCCCGGTCTTCGCCAAGATGTTCTCCGACTTCGGAGGCACCTTGCCCGCGCCGACCCGGATCGTCATGGGAATCTCCGACTTCATTCGCGGCTACTGGTGGGCGATCCTGGGCGGATCGGTGGCTCTCACCTGGGCGTTCAAGGCCTATCGCAATACCATCCCCGGGCGCCGCAACACGGACCGCCTGTTCATGAAGGTACCCATCATCGGCACGGTGATCCTGAAGTCCTCCGTGGCCCGCTTCACGCGGACCCTGGGGACCCTGATCGGGTCCGGTGTGCCCATCCTGCAGGGGCTGGAGATCACGTCCCGCACTGCGGGCAACCGGGTGATACAGGAAGCCATCAACGAGACCGCCAAGAGCATTGCGCAGGGTGACACCATCGCGGCGCCGTTGAAGGAAAGTGGCGTGTTTCCGCCCATGGTGGTCCAGATGATCGGCATCGGTGAACAGACCGGCGCCCTGGACGAGATGCTGTCCAAGATAGCCGACTTCTACGATGACGAGGTCGACGCGGCGGTCGATGCCCTGACCGCGGCCATCGAACCGGTCATGATCGTGCTCATGGGCACCATGGTCGGCGGCATGCTCATCGCCATGTACCTGCCGATGTTCAAGATGTCCAGCGTCGTGGGGTAGGGGAATTGTCCGATCCTAAAAGCGGCCGCCGGGTCCCGGGGAATCCCGCGGGACCCGGCGGCCGTGATCCCAACGTTCGACTTCTGACCTGGCGGCTCTTGATGGCCGCCTTTCTGGCGATTGCCTCCCTCTTCGTCCACTACTTCGGCTCCAAGGACTTTTCGACGCCCGGGGTGCTCGGTTCCCTCGGCCTGCTGGTGACCACCATCACCGTCTGCTGGGCCGCCTACATGGCCGGCGCGCCGGGGCGTCTGCTACTGGGGGTGCAGCTCGCCGCCGATACGTTCTGCATCGGCCTGCTGGTCCACTTCACCGGTGGTCCCTACTCGGCTTTTCCCCTGGTGTTCCTGATCCCGATCATGCTGGGGGCCTACTTCATGGACGCCCGCTGGTCGATGGCCATCGCGGGCACGGCTGCCATCCTGGTCGGCGGGGGACATTTCGGGTTGGCCCTCGGCTGGCTGCTGACGGGCACCGAGTCGGCGGTCGACTACCTCCAGGGCTGGCCGGTCCTGATCACGGCTCTCCACATGTCCCTGTTCCTGGTCGCCGGAATGATCAGCGGCGGACAGGCCCGCCGGCTGTCGCAGAGAAGGCTGGAACAGGCCCGCTCCCACATCATGGCCCAGAAGGCCCGCTGGGAGGTGCGCAACATCCTGGACAACATCCACAGCGGGTTGATCACCATCAACACCAAAGGCGTGATCACGCGGGTCAATCCTTCGGCCTGTCAGATTCTCCAGATGACCCCGCAGCAACTTCTCAAACACGAGATCAGCTATGCGATGTCCGACGACATGCGGGAACTGGCGGACATTATCCTGCCGGTGGCCGCGGGTGGCGAAGCCGTCACGCGGGGCGAGATCCATATCGACCGCGAAGGTGCCCGCATGCCCCTGGGCCTGAACGTGAACCATGTCACCGCACCGGACGGTCGGATCATCGGGGCCATCACCATTTTCACCGACCTCACCCGTGAAAAGGAGATGACCGCGCGGATCCGCGAGTCGGACAGGCTGGCGGCCATCGGCGAACTGGCGGCCAGCATCGCCCACGAGATCCGCAATCCGTTGGCCAGCATCCGCGGCAGCGTGGAGATCCTGGCCGGAGAGCTCGAACTGGAGGGCTATCAAAACCAGTTGCTGGGCCTCGTGCTCAAGGAGAGCGCGCGGGTCAACACCATCATCAACGATTTCCTGGCCTATTCCCGCATGCCGGGCGCCACCAAGTCATGTTTCGGCGCGGAGGATTTCCAGGAACAGATCTCCCTGCAGATCCGCCAGCACGTGGCCGCTAAGGACGGCCAGGTCCGGGTGGATTGCGCCGTTGATCCTCGCAACATGATGATTGTGGCGGACCAGAGCCAGCTCATCCAGATGACCCTGAACCTGGCCATCAACGCCTGCCAGGCCATGTCCTACAAGGGTGCCCTGCGGATCGGGCTGAACCTGGTCGGCGGCGGCAGCACCTACGAACTGGTGGTCACCGATACCGGTCCGGGAATCGAGCCGGAAATCCGGGACCACCTCTTTTCGCCCTTCAAGACCACCAAGGAAGGCGGTACGGGACTGGGCCTGTCCATCGTCGCGAGGATCGCCAGCGCCCATGGGGGCACCGCGCGGGCGGAGGACAATCCCGCCGGCGGCGCCATTTTCAGGGTACGTTGGCCGCTGGATCCCCAGGTGCTGACCGAAGAGGTGCTGGACCCCGATCCCCAGAAGCAGCTGATCGGCTGACCGCCGGCAGATTATTCCCACCCGACCGTGCAAATAGCGTTGATGAATGAGCCGTCATCCGTGCACAGATGGCATTTTTTGGTAAAGAAACGCGGTTTTTCGCATTTCGCGTTAAAGCGGCGCGCCCAGCTGACGATACCCATTCAAACGGGCAACCTGCCACCAGCACCAAGGAGAATTCAATGGCCCTGGACAAGATCCTGGTCGTTGACGATGAAGAATCGATGTGCCAGTACCTTTCGATCCTTCTGCAGAAGGAAGGCTACGAGGTCCACACCGTCAATTCGGGGGCGCAGGCTCTTCAGCTCATCGAGAATGACCCCGTGGACGTGGTCATGACCGACATCCAGATGCCGAAGATGGACGGCATCCAGCTGCTGAAGGGGATCAAGGGCATCGATCCCACGACCCCGGTCATCATCATGACTGCCTACGCCAGCGAACAGTCGGCGATCGACGCGGTCAACCTCGGTGCCTTCTCCTACATGCAGAAGCACTGCAAAAACGACGAGATCAAGATGGTTGTGCGCAACGCGCTGGCCTTGCGCAAGGCCAAGACCGAAAATCTCAAGCTCAAGAAGGAACTGACCCGCAATCAGCGGAAGAAGAACATCATCGGGCAGAGCACCCGGATGCGCTCGGTCTACAAGATGGTGGACAAGATCGCCGTGACGTCCGCCACCGTGATGATCAACGGGGAAAGCGGGACCGGCAAGGAACTGATCGCCCAGTCCATTCACCAGCGCAGCGAGCGAGCTGACGGTCCCTTTGTCGCAATTAACTGCGGCGCCATCCCCGAAACGCTCCTCGAGAGCCAGCTCTTCGGCCATGCCCGGGGCTCGTTCACCGGTGCCGACCGGGATCACGACGGATTCTGCCGGCAGGCCGAGGGCGGGACCATCTTCCTGGACGAGATCGGGGAGACCCCGCACGCCATCCAGGTCAAGCTGCTGCGCATGCTCCAGGAACGGGAAGTCTACCCCGTGGGCAGCAGCAGTCCCGTGAAGGTCAATCTGAGAGTCATCGCGGCTACCAACCGGGATCTGGAGTACGAGGTCCAGGCCGGCAACTTCCGCACCGACCTCTACTACCGTCTCAACGTCATCCCCATGAATCTGCCGCCGTTGCGGGAACGCGTGGAGGACATCCCCCTGCTGGTGGACCATTTCCTGAAACGCTGCTGCCCGGGGGAATACCAGGGCAATCTGGGTTCCTTGATGGATGACAAGGTCCTCGAGGCGCTCCAGGGTTACGAATGGCCCGGCAACGTCCGGGAACTGGAGAATGTCATCGAGCGCGCCACCATCATCAGGGAGGCCGAGAGGATCACCCTGAAGGATCTGCCGGTCTTCGTCACGAACGGGTCGGGTTCCGAAGTTTCGGGCTGCCACCTCGAGGTCGGCGGCCGGGTCACACTCGACGATCTGGAAAGGGCGCACATCCTGGGCGTGCTGGAAGCGACCGGGGGCGCCCGCAAGCAGACATCGGAAATCTTGGGCATCAACGCCTCGACCCTGTACCGCAAGTTGAAAAAATACGGCCTGCAGGACACGGAAACCGACGGAGAGATGGAAGACCATGAATCTGAAGCGGTTCCGGGGGAAGAATTGCTCGAGGCCGTGGAGTCCGCCATCCGGGAAAGCGGAGAAAAAGTCGAAGAACCCACTCCGGTGTGATTGTGGTCCGACTTTTGATTCGCACGGGTAGTCGGTCCCGATTGGGCAGAATGCACGTGAAATGCCTGGTTTATTTTGCCCGGACCGAAATGGGCTGAAATGTAAGTTATTCAATTCCAATGAATTGGAATTGATGACTGATAAAGAGGCAAATGGCACGGCCATTGCTTCAAGTGAACTGCCGTTGGCAGGTAGAGAGCCGGACAACCCGGCAGCTAGCACCAAAGAGGTCTACAATCACAAGGACGTGGACCGAATCGAAGGAGATCGATGTGTTGAATCGTAAGGGATTTACTCTGATTGAGCTGATGATTGTGGTCGTGATTATCGGTATCCTGGCCGCCATCGCCATTCCCAACTTCATTAGCATGCAGGATCGTGCCAAGGAAGCCAAGGTTAAGGGTGCGGCTCACACCGTGCAGCTGGCCGCTGAGGATTTCGCCGTCCGTAACGATGGCATCTACTCGGCCGACGCGGGCGATGTTGGCCCCCTGCTGCCCGATGGCCCCCTGGCGAACAACAGGCTGCAGAATGCCTTCACCGCCGCCTACGACCAGCCTGTATTTGGCGCCGCCGCCACTACCCCCGGCCAAGTCGGTCTCACGATCATCAATGACGGCGTTGCCAACGTTGGTTACACGATCAACGGTTGGGGCAAGGAAAACGAGATTCTCGAGCTGAGCAGCGGCCAGTAGAGAGTATTCCGGGTTTGATTGGGACGGTGCCGGCAACGGCACCGTCCTTTGGCATTTAAGGGGGACGCAATCCGGCCGATCAATGAGGGAGCGACAGTCTTCTGAACGCCGGGGATGCCGGGAGGTCATTTTGAAAAACAGCGAAGGGTTTACACTGATCGAATTGATGATCGTCGTCGTCATCCTTTCCATCTTGGCGGCCATCACCATACCCAACTTCATCAAGCTCCAGGAACGGGCCAAGGAAGCCAAGGTCAAGGGCGCCGCGCACACGCTGCAGCTGGCCGCCGAGGATTTTGCAGTGCGCAACGAGGGAGTCTATTCCGATGCCGCAAACGACGTGGCTCCCCTTCTGCCTTTGGATCCCGCCGGCGGGAGCAACCTGGAAAACCCCTTCACCCGGGCCTATAGCGAGCCCGTCTGGGCCGGCGCCGCGGCGACTCCCGGCCAGATCGGCATCCTGGCTGTCCCGGACGCCACCGGGACCAACGTCGGGTACCTGATCAATGGTTGGGGGCACCATGAAGAGGTGATCCTGCTGAGCAGCGGCCAATAGGCCGCCTCGGGAAACGCGCAGAATAGGCGGCCCTCTACGGCCGCCTTTCCTGTTGCCCTGCCAGGTGGGGCCGTTGGCATCCAAGTTGCAATTTTGGCACCCGAAACTGGAAATGGAGCTCCCAGGGAACCGATGCAGGGCCTTCAGGGCCGGAGGTGGACGTTGATCATGCAAGCGCCGGTAAAAAACGAGGCATCCGAAACAGGGCAAATTGAGGTTGGAGTGGACGCCCTTCCCGGAGTCAGGACCATTTCCGAATCCGTTTCGCCCCTCGCTTCAGCCCGAAGTGCTGAAGTAGTCCTCAGTGTGGAGGGGCTGTGCAAATCCTTCCGCTCGGGTTTCCTGAAACGACGCCTGCGGGGTATCGAGGACATTTCCTTCTCCGTGACCCGGGGCAGCGTGTTCGCGCTGATCGGTCACAACGGGGCGGGGAAGACCACCACCATCAATTGCATCCTGGACCTGGTCCATCCTGACGGCGGGACTGTGTCCATCATGGGCGCCGACCACCGGGACGCCTCCTCCCGCTTCAACGTTGGCTACCTGCCCGAACGACCTTACTTCTTCGAACACCTGTCGGGCCGGGAGCTGCTGAAATTCTACAGCCGTCTGCTGGGCTTGGCCAAGGACAAGCGGGCCGCGCGCATCGATGAGGTCCTGGACATGGTGGGCATGACCGAATTCGCCGGGCGCCGCCTGAACAAATATTCCAAGGGCATGCTGCAGCGCATGGGCCTGGCCCAGGCCATCCTGGGTGATCCCGACCTGTTGATCCTCGATGAACCCATGTCCGGCCTGGATCCTCTCGGCCGGCGGGAAGTCCGCGAGTTGCTGATGAAACTCAAGCGCGACGGCAAGACCATCATCCTGTCCAGCCACATCGTGCCGGACGTCGAGCTGATCGCCGACACGGTCGGCATCCTCAAGCAGGGCTCCCTGG
>CBDTUS010000042.1:0-22244 GCA_965363725.1 uncultured bacterium
ACCATGTCCAGCCCACCGCAAAGAGTAGGCCGGACACATTCTCAAAGGCACAACCCAACTACTGAGGGCTGTCACGATCCGTCGAGGATCATGTCCGAAAGGCGGATGCGCATGTTGCGCATTTCCCGGTGGCTTTCATCGGCCCGCGACCAGATGTTCAGGGCCTTCTCGTAGTATTCCATCGCCTCGACCCTTTCGCCCTCGGCTTCGGCGATCTGCCCCCACAGGGCCAGGGCCCGGGGCCAGACATCGCCGGCTCCCTCCAGATAGGCCACGAAGGGAAAATCGATGGTGGGCTTCAAGGCCTCACGCGCCTGTTTGAATTTTTCCATGGCGAGATAGGCCCGCGCCAGCATCAGGCGGGGTTCGAAGTCGGGCAGGATCTTCAGGGACAATTCCGTTTCGGCCGCCGACTCCTTGAACTGGCCGCGATGAAACAGGATCAGCCCCCGCAGGCGATGGGCCAACCCGAGGTCCGTGTGGGTCAATTCCCCGCCTGCGGGATTTTCCAGGAGTGACAGAATGTCCCGGGCGGACTCCAGATCGCCCATCATCACCTGCACCCGGCCCAGGAAGTACCTGGGGTTGGCCCCCGGCCAGAGGCGGACCGCCGCCGTGAAGTCGTCGTGAGCCTGGGCCAAGCGTCCCGCCTGCTGGTGGGCCAGTCCCCGATAGACGAGGATCCACAGTTCCTGACTGGAGTCCCCGGTCCGGCGAACCTCACCCAGAGCCCGCCCCAGGCTGGTCAGCGACTCATCCAGTTCACCCAGGAAGTAGTGAAATTTCGCCTGCCGGTATTCCAGACTCACCGAGGGCTGATCCTCGGTGGCACCCAGGGAGTCCTGGAGAGCCCGGGCGCCGGCGAAGTCCTCCTGACAGACCCGGACCCAGCTCAGGTTGTCCAGGGTTCGGGCCATGCGCGGCCTGTTGTCCAGAACGTTGGTGAATTTCTCGGCGGCTTCGTCGTAGCGGCCCAGGCCCGCCAAGGCGTTGCCCAGGGCGAAATGGATGTACCAGTTGTCCTGGGCCAGAGTGGCCGCGGCCTGGAGCTCCGCCAGGGCCGAGTCGTACCGTTCACTCAGGATATACGTCGTGGCCAGGTTCATCTTGACATCGTAGTCGTCTTCATGGTCCGACAGAAGCAGGATGGACTTCTCGATCGCCCGGTCGTAATCCGCCCGGTACCGGTAGTATTCGGCCTCGATGTAATACTTTTCCCGGTCGCTCAATTTCGCCCGGTGGTCCATGGCCTGGGCGCTGAATTTCAGGGCGTCGCTCGTGCGGGCGGTGATGAAGAAGATCCGGCCCAGCTTCGAGTATGCGATGGCGAACGTCGAATCGGCGGCGATGGCCTCCTGGTAGAAGGTGGCCGCCTTTTCCCAGTCGGCCTGACGCAGATGGTGCTCACCCAGGGTGTAGAAGCGCAGGGCCTGCAGAGAACCCGTCGTCACCCGGGCCAGCGGCTTGTCCCTGCGGTCGATCGAAAGAAGGGACTCCCCCAGGTTCTTGCGGATGTTGCGTGACAGCTGGTCGATGGCCGCAAAAACCCCGTCCCTGTCCGCGGCCGTGGCGCTCTTGGTGCTGACCGTTTCACCGGTGAGGGGATTCACCAGATAGGCCCCCACCTGGTAGGTGTTGTCGATCTTGGCAATGGCCCCCTCGAGGACGACTGCCACCCCTTCGCGCTCGGCCAGCTCGCGCCCCAGTTCTGCGTCGATGTGGGCCCCCTTGTCGCGCTCCATTCGCTCCAGGGCGTCGGACAGGCGGCGGCCCGCGAACAGGCTCACGTGGGGTGACTGCCCCAGGTCGTAGGCCAGGGCCTGACTCACGATCCCGTCGAAGACTTCCTCACCCGTTTTGTTTTCGAATTCCGTGATGAGCAGGAGGTCCCGCTTGTGGAACTCCACCTTGCGGAACGACCCCAGCCAATAGGTTCCCAAGGCGATGGCGACTGCCAGAACCGCCACGGCGGATATCCAGACCGGTCGGGACAGCCGGATACGGGATTGGGAAGAACCTCCACTCGTGGTTGCTGATCCCGTGGGGACCTCCTCCGGCACCCCTCCCGGCAGGCTGGCCAGAAACTCCCCTGCGTCCTGTTGGCGAAGGCGGCGATTTTTTTGAAGGGCCTGTTCCAGGACCTCTTTCAGATGGTCGGCCAGATGGGGAATCGGAGCCGGTTCGACGTACAATATCGCGTACATGATCGCCTGGGGATGAGCGCCCCCGAAAGCCTTGCGTCCAGACAGCAGCTCATAAAAGAGAGCCCCCAGGGCCCAGACATCCGTCGTGTTGTCGATGCCTTTGGCCTGGATCTGCTCTGGCGCCATGTAGGCCATGGTGCCCATGGTGGAGTCCTGTGAGATGACGCTACTTTTCCCCGACAGTTTCGCCACCCCGAAATCGACGAGCTTCACCGTGCCGTCGCTCAGCATGAGGATGTTTCGTGGGTTGATGTCCTGGTGGACGATCCCCTGGGCATGGGCCTGCGCCAGACCGGAGGAAAGCTGCCGCATGATATCAAGCGCCTCGTCCTGGTCGAGGGTCCGTTCCTTCAGGATCTGGTCGAGATTCTTCCCGTCGTAGTAGGCCATGACGATGAAGATCTCCCCATCTTTGGTCTCATCGATCTCGAAGATGGTGCAGATGTTGGGATGGTCCAGCGCCGAGGCCGCCTTGGCTTCCAGGACAAAGCGGGCCTTGGCCACTGGTTCGTAGGACTTGGAGGGAGGCAGGAACTTGAGGGCCACGATCCGGCCCAGCCGCGTGTCTTCGGCCTTGTAGATCACCCCCATCGCGCCTTCCCCGATTTTTTTCAGGATGCGGTAATGGGATATGGTTTGCCCGATCATGGCAATTCCGTTCATGAAAGCATTCGGTCGCTCCACACCGGTGGAGCCTACCTCACCCAGGCGGTGATGCACAATGCCGGACTGGAATCAGGGATCGGTTGATCAGGGAACGAGGAAGCAGTCCTGAAGCTGGCCCACCGCGGCGTCCGCGTCCTTTTCGTTGGTCAGAAACGAAACCGTGGAGAACGACGTGGCGATCATGTGGATTTCCACACCCGCCTGACCTGTGGCCTCGAAGACGGCCCCGGCGATGGCGGGGCGTTCGCTGAAATGAGGCCCATAGATGGAAATCGAACTGCAGTGGCGCTGGTATTCGATGTTTTGGGCCCCGAGTTCATCCTGGAGGGATTGGAGAATGCCGAGGGTCTGATCGAGGTCCTCCTCCCGGATCGCGAACCCGATGTTGTTCAGATCCTGGCGGTCGACGAACGAGGTGACACAGATGATGTTGATGCCCTTGAGCCCCAGGCTGGACAGGGCCTCCCCCGCCAATCCGATTCCCTTCTTGGCACCCAGGATCCTGACCAGAACCAGGTCGTCGACTCTTGTGATGCCACCGACTGCCATCTTCCCTGTCATGTCTGCATCTCCGCGTTTCCTGACCGTTCCTGCGGGCCGGCCTCCTGCCGCCGTCTCCCGCAAAACTAGCTCCTGAAAACCCGGAAACAAAATAATCCTTACGGCGGACCACAGATCACGGTGCGCAGGTTGCCGGGGGGGGTTGACATCCCCTGCCCCACCCGTTAAAAGCAGAAGGCGCCCCACGTCTCTGTGTCCCCTGCCGATGGGAGGTCCGGAATGAAGAAAGTCGTTGTCGTAATGAGTGGTTGCGGTGTCTTCGATGGCTCGGAGATCCACGAGACCTGCGCCGCCATGCTGGCCCTGCACCGGGCGGGGGCCGAAGCGGTCCTCTGCGCCCCGGCCGGTCCTCAGCTCCATGTCGTGAACCATCTGGCCGGCGAACCGGCCGAGGGGGAATCCCGGGACATGCTGGTCGAAGCCGCCAGGTTGGCCCGCGGCGAGATCCGGCCCCTGAGCGGGATCGATGTCGCCGACTGTGACGCCGTGCTCCTTCCGGGAGGATTCGGAGCCGCCAAGAATCTGTGCACCTTTGCCGTGGACGGCGAGAACTGCACGGTCCATCGGGAAGTCGAAACCCTGTTGCGGGACGCCCACACCCAAGGCAAGGCCATCGGCGCCATGTGCATCGCTCCGGTCATCCTGGCCCGGGTATTCGGTCCCGAACTGAAACCGTCGCTGACCATCGGCCAGGACCCGACCACCGCCGCCAAGGTCGTCCTGATGGGCGCCCATCATGTGGATTGCGCCGCCGCCGAGACCGTCGTGGACGAGGCCAACAACATGGTCACCACGCCCGCCTACATGTTGGCCGACAACATCGGTGACGTCTTCGACGGAGCCGCGGCCTTTGTGGAAAAATTGCTGGGCCTCTGCCGCTGATCCTCAAGGTGGAAAAAGACAGGCGTTTTCGGGGGAGAACGCCTGTTTTCGGTTGATTTTACCCGCCCCCCTGGGTTAGTTTCCCGTTTCTCGGACCTGCCCCATCTACAAGGAGAAACTCCATGTCTGAAAGAAATAACGAGGGAGCACCATCCCCCATGTCCAATATCGCCCAGCCAGACTTCCAGCCGCGCCGGCGCACCCCCTGGGGAACGGTCGAAGGACGCGTGATCAGCCTGGTCAGCCGCAAGGGCGGCGTGGGGAAAACCACCAGCGCGGTTAACCTGGGCGCCGCTCTCGCACTGTCCGGTCAAACCGTCCTGATCGTGGGGACCGATCCGCAGTGCGGAGTCTGCCGCACCCTGGGCGTCTCCCCCCATGAGTTGACGACCTGTCTCAGCGAAATCCACACGGGCACCCAGGCCATGACGGATATCGTGCATCCTTCGGCTCTGCAGGATCTGTTTTTCGTGTCGCCCCGGATTCTCACCCTCGAAGAAGAGGAAGCCTTTATCGAGGCCCTGGACCGGGACCCCGAAACCTTCACCCACCAGATCGACCGGGCCCGGCTCCTGTACGACACCATCCTGATCGACTGCCCGCCAGGGATGGGCGCCCCCACCAGGGCGGCCCTCCTGGCCAGCGACAGTTACCTGGTGCCCCTGCAGGCCGAAGAACTATGCCGGGATTCCGTGGACAGCCTCCTCGAATTCGTGGGCACCTTCCGCGACCGGAATTTCCCCGGCGGCCCCGCGGCCGCCACCGGCCAGGATGCACCCCTGGCCCTGGAAGGAATCTTCCTGACCATGGCCAGCCAGAACACCCGCATGGGACGCCACGTCGCCGAAAAGGCGGGCGAGGATTTCCCGGATGTCCTTTTCGAGGCTTCGGTGCCCCGCACCACACGGCTGAGTGAAATGGCCCTGCGGGGCAAACCTGCGGTGATCTATGACCGCCGCTCGCCCGGCAGCCGGGCCTACTTCGACCTGGCGGACGAATTGGTGCAGCGGTACTGCCAGACCGAAGAGATCATTGATCAGCCGTCGGGACCGACTCTTGTTGGTCAGCCCGACTCCCAGGTCGAAGGGACCGCCTCCGACAATCGTCTGGCGCGTTTCCTGGACGACATCGGGGGATCCGACCCGGCGACGCCCGCGGTTCCGGCCTTCGAGGAACCGACTGGTCCGGAAATCGTCTCCCTGGACGATCTGCTGGCCGAGGAGGAAGGCCGAAGCCACCCCGGCCAGAAGGATGAGGAATGGGATGCCAGCTTCTGGAACAGGGATTCCGACGGAGACGGACGATTCAACTGATGATTGACGGGCCCCCGAACCCCCAGGCCTGCCGGAGGTGACGTAGTGACTGCCGAAACGATGAAGTCCCTGGTGTTCGACAAATCCAGCATGGACTGGGACAAGTCCAAGGGTTTCCTGAAAAAGGAAATGCCTGCGCCCGTCCTGGACGAGGCCGCCGACCCCGCCGACACCTTCCAGGTGCTGGTCAAGGTCGTCTACGCCGGGTTCTGCGGCAGCGACCGGGGCATCTGGAACCGCACCGCCTTCAAGGGCATGATCTTCGACAGCCTCAAGCGGGAAAAGATGTCCACCCGGATCATCGGTCACGAGATGGTCGGGGAGATCGTCCAGGCCGGATCCCGGGCCCGCAGCAAGTTCGGGTTCTCCCCCAAGGACATCGTCTCCACCGAAAGCCACATCATCTGCGGCACCTGCTACCAGTGCCGCATCGGCCAGACCCATATCTGCAGCCAGGACGTGATCATCGGCATCGGCCGCGACGGCTGCTTCGCCGAATACATCAAGCTGCCCGCCAACGTGCTCTGGCCCACCGACCCCCGCAAGATCAAGATGAAGGTCGCCGCCCTGCAGGAACCCTTCGGCAACGCTGTGCACGCCTGCACCACGGCCGACCTGCGCGGCCGCAGCGTCGCTGTGTTCGGCTGCGGGACCATCGGGCTGTTCGTGATCATGGTCGCCCGGGCCCTCGGCGCCACGAGGGTCATCGGCATCGAGCCCAATCCCGCCAACGTGGCCATGGCCAAAAAGCTGGGCGCCGACGACGTGATTCCCGTGGACCTGTCCCGGTCCGCCCCCCACGCCTGGAGCGCGGACAAGGAGTTGGTGAACGACGTGCGGGACGCCTTCGGCGGCATCGGTCCGGACGTGGCCATGGAAATGGCCGGTTTCAATTCCAGCGTCAACAACGCCATCCAGTCCGCCCGGCGCGGCGGCGAGGTGATCCTGTTCGGCCTGAAACAGGGCAACTTCCACATCCAGGCCTTCGACCGGGTGATCGTCAACGGACTTACCCTGCACAGCGTGATCGGTCGCCGCATTTTCGAAACCTGGTATATTACCCGTAACCTGCTGGAGGACCGCTCCAACGGAATCCAGGACAGGATCGCCGATGTCATCCTGGGCGGCGGCGAGGACGCGGTCGTGCACATCGATGAATTCGCCCCGGAATCCTTCGAAAAGACGCTGGCCGCCTGGCCCAAGCCGCTGATCCAGTTCTGATCCTACGGAATATATTACAGGGAGGATCCCCATGAAGATCACCATCGAATACTGCCAGGTTTGAAACTACGAACCACGCGCCTCCGGTCTGGCGGGCGAAATCAAAAAAACATTTCAGGTGGAACCGGAACTTATCGCCTCGGGCGGCGGGGTTTTCGAGATCGAAGTCGACGGCCAAGTGGTGTTCTCCAAGAGAGACCTGGACCGCTTTCCGGAAGATGGTGAAGTCGTTTCGGCCATCGCCAAACTCGGCGATTGACCCCATGAAAAAGGCCCCCCTTATCTCAAGGGGGGCCTGAATAATCCCGGATTCCGGGCAGGTCCGATCAATCCTGACGGGACTCCTGGACCTTCCTCAGTTCCCGGCGCAATTCCTTCATTTCCCTCTGCAGTTCCTTGAGTTCCTGGCGCAGGTCGTCGTCCGAAACATCGGTCCAGCGGTTCCGCGAATGGGTCCACTCGTCGGAATGGATCTCGTCGAATCCCGTCCGCACGGCGGCGGCCACCTGGGTCATGATCTGATCCAGGTCCAGCTCGAAGACGGTATCATCGTAGGAAAGGTCCAGGCGATTGTCCTGGCCCAGACGGACCTGGAGCTGCATGTCGTCCAGCTCCGCCAGGACCTCGTCCATCCCGGCCATGGCCTCGTTCACCATCTCCTGGATTTCATCCATGTCGATGACCAATTCATCACCGTCGTCGCCGATGATGATGACCGTGGATTTCTCGTCGGCGGGTTCGGGGTCGGCGGCCAGGAGGATCGCCGGGAAGGCCAGAAGCACCAGGCCGGCGGCGATGAGAGATGGAATTCTATGGCGTTTGTTCATGGCGAACCTCCCGGAAAATCATATGTGAAAAAGCGGGACTCCATGACGGGTCCCGCTTTTACTACGCATGATCGTGGCCGGGGTTGCGGCTCCCGGTCAGAAAATCATTCCCAGATCCGGGACCCGCAGGGATTTCCAGTAGTTGGAATCGAATTTCAGGCTCACCGAACCATGGTCCCCGGCCCGCGGGCGGAGCATGCCTCCGGGCCCGGTCCCCTCGTTCAGGGACGGACAGGTGACCGTCAGCAGGGTCTCTTCCTGCCGGTCCGAAATTATGGTGATCTCCAGACCCTGGGTCGGGCGGATCTGCAGGATCTGCTCCAGGGCCACGGTGCCCACCCAGCCCGCGCCTTCGGGGGAAGCCGGTCCGATATAGAACCGGTCCGAACGCCAGGTCTCACCATCGGGGACCACCTTGACCTGGAGAAAGGCCTTGGTGGCATCGGCCATCACATCCTGGTCCAGCCGGATGGTTCCGGCCTGGAATCCCAGGGGCAGGGCCCCCTGCAGGGCCACCGAGAGGTTGGTAAGGTCCGCCATTTTCATGGCCCGTCCCTGGTCGCCGCTCAGGGCCCGGGCATGGGCCGTGAGAATGTTCCGGGACCGCTCGTTCAGTTCCACCCAGGCGGCGGTCCAGTCCCGTCCGGCGTTGGCCTCGTCCTTCAGTCGGACCGCCGTCTGGCGACAGACGATCCAGGCGGTATCGAACTCCTCCTGCGCCTTTTCCAGATGGACCCGGGCCACGGCTGCCTGGTGACCGGCCCACCGGGCCAGGAAGGGTCTTCCGACCGTGGCCGCCAGGCTGTCCCAGGCCGCCGGTGTATGGTGGATGGAGATGGTATCGCGAAACGCCACCACCAGACCACGGTCCTGGCCTTCATAGAGGAAGTCGGGGATCAGGGAAAGATCGTCGGTTCCTTCCAGGGTGATGACGGCCGCTTCGTACCGGATCCTCTCGATGAAATCCGTATAGGCCTCGGGATGAAACCGCGCCGCCCGGTTGAAGGTCAGATCCTTCATGACTCGGGAGGATTCCGCCGCCTTGGCGGCCAGCGAGACCGGTTTCTTGAGCGCACCGTAGAGGTCGAGGGTGCCCGTCAGCAGTGACGGTGCCTGGCCCTCCGGGAACATGACGGCCTGGGCCCGCAGATTGGTCAGAAGGCTCCGCACTTCCGCCGAGGGCCAGTCCTGGTCCTTCAGTTCCCTGCGATAGGGCAAAACGGCCTGGGCCCCGGCCTTTTCTGCCTTCTTGAGGCTCATGTAGGCAAACGCGCTGTTGGCGTAGGCGCGGGTCAACCGGCTGGCGCTGGTGGAGACCTGCCCCGCCGCACTGACGAGTTTCTTTTCCCATTTTCGTGACCAGGTGTCGGCCTCGAACAGGGTCAGAAGTGAAGCCATGCCGTCCACACTGACCCGAGCCGATTCCAGGATGGCACTGGCCCCGCTGGTCCCGAGGTCACCGCGGGCATCTTCGAGGGCGACCTTGTCGGCCTTGGCCAGGGAATCGCGGCGGGCGATCACCGCTTCATCGGACATGGTGGTCAGATCCTGCCAGAATACCGCCGACGCCAACGAGTGCCAGGCCAGTTCCAGACGCGCCAGTTCGTTGTGGAGAACAAGCCCCTGGCTGGCCAGGGATTTCATGCGCTGGGTTTCCCGGTCGGGCCGCCCGGCCTGCTGGATGCCGTCCCCCGCCAGTTTGGCGAAGAGGTTCACCTGCAGTCCCAGGGGTTCCGCGGCATCCTCCCGTAAGTGACCCAGGGCCTTGTTACGGCCCTTGTCCACCGAGGGGTTCAAGCCCTTTCCCGCTCCGGACATCTGCTTGAGCTGACGGCCATAGACCTCCCCGACGTCGACCACCTCCAGCAGGGTCGCCGCCCGCTCGGTCCTGGGCCCGTCCCCCATCAATTGCTGCAGGTTGGCCCATTCCAGGCTCTCGGCCAGGGTCTTGCCCTGCACCCACATCACGGCCGCCGTGCCCATCGCCGCCAGAACCACCAACGCCAGGGCGCCCCTGAGGAATTTGGTCCGCGTGAATTTCCAGTTCGGGGTGCCTGCCCGCGGGCCGGCCCTTTTCTTCTTCAACGGACTCAGCTTGCGGGACTTGCTCCGCACACCGGACCGATTGTCACCGGCCGCAGCCGGGGATTTCGTCATAGGGGCCGAAGCCATCGGCTCCAGGACTGAACGGAGAGGCATGACCGGCTGCCGGCGCACCGGTTCGTGGGTGGGCATGGCCGCAGAGACCGTATCCCTGCGCGGTGCGTCGTAGGCGCCAGGCGGTGGGCTGCCGTGAATCTGGTGCCGCTGGCTGGTTCGCGCGATGCCCGCGATATCCCCTTTTTCCAAGAAACTCCGAATGGTCGCAATGTAGGTATCCACTTCTTCGACGTATTCCCCTGCCAGCCAGGTCATCATCATCCGTTGCCAGCCCGCAAAAACGCAGCCATCGGTCTGGAGTCCGATCAAATTGAAATCATTGGATTTGCTGGGCGCAAACGAAGCGAACCGCAGAGTCTTGCGGTCCTTTTCGGGCATGCAGGCGATGATCAGGGCCAGGCAGCGGTCGCTTTGGCCGTTGGCCTGCTCGATGGGCATCACCAATTTTCCGTCGGCAATCAGCTTGAGCACCGCTTCGTCGACCAGGCCGATATCTTCCTTGCCCGGCAGGGGATCGACCAATGGGACCGAGGAATTGTAGGTGATTTCCTGGCGCGTCAACATCACCTGGGGATTCCACTCGTTGCAGAAATCCACCTCGTGCGCCACCGCGAAGGGATTGCGCATGAAAGTGGCATATGCACCCTCGGATATGACCACCGCATGGAACAGGGGATTAATGCCCTTGCTGCCCCGTATCACCGTGTACAGACGGCCGGGCAGGGCGGGTATCGATGCATTCATTTGAAAGGACATCAACGCCGGCTGTTCCAGGCCGAGCGGGGGCGCCGTACCCCAGTTCTCAATCGACCGGACGATTTCGTCGGCGGCTTCCTTGCCCATTCCGGGCGAGTGGGCCAGGACGGTTCGAGCCGGGTTTCCACCCCTATTGTCTACGCCGAAGAGCAGTTGTTCGATGAAAGGCATGTTTCGACCCCACGAGAAAAGTGAATCCCTCCAGTTCTCTTCCCTTTTCGGCCGAAAAGCACGGGTTTTGAGTCCGAATGCTAAATAAATGGGGACCCTGAAAAAATCGGCCTCCCCGGTCAGGGGAGGCCGAAGGTCGGTGAGGGGGCCAGAAAGGGAATCAGACGTCCCTTTCCAGGCCCAACCGCTTGACTTTTTCCACGTTACCGGGCGACTGGGCGGCCGGATGCTCCGTTTCGAACATGTCCCGGGGCATCTTGCCCGTCAGCCAGGAGGGGTTCATGGGATACACGTGAGGGTTGAACATGACCCCGTACATGTGCCAGATCAGGATGGCCAGGAACGCCAGCCAGGCCTCGTAGTAGTGGATGACCAGGAAGACTTCCATCAGGCCCTTGCCGATGTAGGCGGTCAGCGGCTTTTCGAACCACATGGCCAGACCGGTCAGGACCATGACCACGGTGCCCCAGATCAGGGCCCAGTACTCCGCTTTTTCCACGAAGGAGAAGCGCCGCATTTGCGGGTGCTTGTCCGTGCGGCCGAGGTTGTACATGAACATGCCCCAGACCTGCTTGGCGTCGTTCCAGTTCGGCGCGATATCCCGCAGGAAGATCCGGCCCTTGACCGTCATCAGGTAGCCTACATGCCAGAAGGAACCCAGGATCATCGCAATGGCCGATATCCGGTGGATGGTACCGCGCAGGTAGGCACCGCCTTCGTGCCCGAAGATCATCTTGGCCCACCAGGCGTCGTAGAACCGCAGGGAGAATCCGGTGATGACCAGGACCGTGAAGGATATGGCCAGGACGGTGTGCTGCACCACCTCGTCGGCCTCCATGCGCCTTACCTGTTCCCTCCTCAGGACGTTGCGCACCTGGCGCAGCCAGTCCAGGAAGCAGTAGACGATCATACCGCCGATGACCAGCAGGATCACGGCCAGGTAGATGGTCCGCACGTAGTAGGGCCAGCCTTCGGCCACCCCTGTGACGGGTTCATGGATCTTGGTCAGGGCGGCTTTTTCGGCGGACATCCCCGAGTGGCAGTGGCCGCAGGTTTCGGTCAGGTTGTTGACCGCCACCGAAGACCTCGGATCGTCCGAAGGCAGGACCATGTGCGGGCTGTGGCAAGACGAACAGTTGGCCACCGTCTTGTCGCCTGCGCGGCTCTTGAGCCCGTGATAGGAATCCACGTAGGACTGCAGACGGCCCGACGGCAGGTCGTATTTCTCGTTCAGCTTGGCCGAGTCGTGGCAAGGCGAGCACGTGGCGGCAGCCACGCGGAAGGGGCTGACCGGTGACCGGGGATCATCCGTGGCCAGGATCCCGTGTTCCCCATGGCAAGTGGTGCAGGTAGGGGAATCGACTTCACCCCTGGACACCAGTTCTCCATGGATACCCGCTTCGAATTCCCTCTGGATGGTGCTGTGGCATTTGCCGCACGTCTGGGAAATGTTGAAAAAGTTTATGGTGGATTCGATTTTGCCCGGAGGCAGGATCCGATGGGCGGTGCCGCCGCTGGAATGGCAGTCGTTGCAGGACGCGGCCTGGTCCACCCCGCCGGAGGTGGCCTTGCCGTGCACGCCATCCTGGTACATTTCGATGGGATGCTTGAACTTGATGTTCAGTTCGGCCAGGAACTCCTGGTCCTCATGGCAGAAACCGCAGGTGGCCGGCAAATTCGAAGCATGCACCATGGACTCGGAATCGGTATGCGGCAGGATGTGATGACTGCCGTGGCACTGCTGGCAGGTGGGCACGTCCTCGGACTGGCCCACGAAGCCCCGGCCGTGCTGCGCGTAGACCTCCACGGTCTCCTCGTGACAGACACCACAGTCCGGTTTGGCCAGGCCCAACGGATGGGGAACCCGTTCGATATCGTGGTGGCAGTCGGTGCAGGAAAAATCCTCGTGGATGCTGCCGCGCAAATCGGCCGTAGTGACTTCCGAAGGCACCCCGCCGGTGTTGGTGTGGCAGTCGGCGCAAATCTCATCGGGGAATTCGATGGACCAAGCCGGCGCCCCAGCCGTGAGAAGGACCAACAGGAGCACAAGAATGGTAGCCCTGGTTCGAGTCATTTTCCGATTACCTTTCCCTGGACCCGGCCCAAAACTGATGCCGCGGATCCAGAACGAGATTGGCTGACACCGACCGGACCGCAGCAGGCCCCACTCCATCAGTGCATAAAAATTAACAGGAACCACCCCACCGAACGACCCAATTTTTCTACGTCCAATGGTAACGAACCCGGTGGGCTTTTCCAAAGATTAAGTCTTTCAAATCCTTCATATTAATGGACTTAATTCCTATATATTTGGTATGGTATTTCCCGGTTCCATCCACCACGGGGATTTTGCCGGGTTTCTCGAGGATATTCCCCACGTTGGACTGACTTTTTGAAACTTGGGGTCGAAAGATGGGGGAAATCTAAACCACATGACCTGGGCATCGGTTAATTTGTTTTAAATCAATAAGTTATAGGCTATTTAGTTGGCGAGAGGCCTAGCCGTTTCCCCAACCCCTGGTCCAGGGAACCGGTCAATTGATTAACGTAATCAAATCAACTGGCCACCAACATCGCCGAGAACACCATCTACACGGTGGAAGGCAAGATCATCCGGCACAGCCGCTCTTAGAGCCCACCGGCTTCAGCGGGTGAAAACCTTCTCCCCGGCCCGCAGTTCGGGGGTGTCGTTTTCATCGAGCAACCACTTAATCCGGCGCGCACCCTCGCGAACATCCTCCACCGGGCCGCAGTAGCTCAGGCGCAGGAATCCTTCCATGCCGAACTCCACTCCCGGCACGGTGACCACCTGGATCTTATCCAGAAGGCGGGCGGCCAGACGGGTGGAATCGCTGTCGAAGTCGCGGAAATCGGCGAAGCAGTAGAAGGTCCCCTCCGGAACATCGGCCTTGAGGCCGGGAATGTCCGCCAGCAGGGTCATCAGTTCGTCGCGATTGTGTTCGAGGGTGCCGCACAGATCGGCCACGGAACCCTGGGCCCCCTCGATGGCGGCCACGGCCGCCCTCTGGGACAGGCTGCAAGGTCCGCCCGACTGGTGGGACTGGATGTTGGCCATCACCTTGATCAGGTCCGCCGGGCCGACCGCCCAACCGATGCGAAAACCCGTCATGGCGTACTGTTTCGACACCCCGTTCAGCACGATCAACTTGGCGTCGTCCACGGAACGGTCGGTGCATTCGTAACAATGGACCACCGGGCGTCCGTCGAACACCAGGCGGTGATAGATGTCGTCCATCATCACGAAGATATCCCGCTCTTCACAATACCGGATCAAGCCCCTCAGCCAGTCGCCGTCGAAGACCTTGCCCGAAGGATTGCTGGGGCTGTTCAGGAGCACCACGCGGGTGCGCGGGGTGATGGCGGCGGTCATCTCGTCCAAAGTGGGTTGGAAGGAACCGTCGGCCGCACGAACGGGCACCGGAACCCCGCCCGTCAGTCGGGTCATGTCCGGATAGCTCACCCAATAGGGCACCGGGAACACGACCTCGTCCCCCGGGTCGACCAGGGCGATCAGCCCGACCATGATGGCCTGCTTCGCCCCCGCCGACGCCATGACGTTGGTCCGCTCGACCTTGCGTCCGTAGAATTGTTCGGTGTAGGCGATGATGGCATCCCGCATGGCCGGCGTGCCGGCGGCGGGTGTGTAGCGGATTTCCCCCGTCTCGAGCATGGCGATGCCGGCGGCGATGGCCGCAGCCGGCGCCAGGCTCTTGGGCTCCCCCCCGCCCAGATGGATGACGGGATCCCCGGCAGCCCTCATCCTGGCCGCTTCGGCGTTGAGTTTCAGGGTCACCGAAGCCCCGGTGGCGTTCGCAATTTTACTGAAAGACATGACGGATCCTTTGACGACGGATTCACGGTTTCCGCTATGTACCGAATTTATACCGCCGCCGGAAGGGATGCCATGGGATTTTGCGGGCCGCAGGAAATTATTGTTCCGGCACGTCGTCCGGATGAGGGTCCGGGACCGGAATCTGGCTGCCCCGACGTACGATCTGGCCGAGGCTCGTCAGGGGCCCGGGTGCCGCGCTGACCACAGTTTGGTCTGCCGATGCGGGCATCCCCAGGCTGACCACGGGCCCCGCACACAGGGAGGGAATGACTTCCAGGGCCACATCATAGCGGCAGGAGGGGTTCCACAAGGACCAGCCCCGTCCGCCGGCCTCCCGGGCCGCCAGCACCTGGGTTTCGATGTACTCGCTATCGAAATTGGTGACCCGGTAGGGGAAGGCCTGAAGCCAGGGACGGACTTCAGCCTGGCCTGCCGCCATGTTCAGGAACCGGCGGGTTCCTTCGGCGATGAAGTATGCCGGATCGTCTCCGGGCCGCTTGCGGCCTTCGAAACCGGGCTTGAAATGGGAGGGGTAGATCATGGGACAGACGACGTCCACCAGCGAAGCGATGGTCGGGACGTGCTGACCGGTCAGGGCCAGATCCTCCATCTGGTTCCAGGCCATGATGCCGTACAGGTCGGCCGAGATCCTGACCCCATAATCGTCGAGGGTGTCCCGGGCCGCGGTCAGGAATCCGGCGATGACTTCCTGCCTCCTGGCGGCGGTGGCTTCCGGGCTGCCCTGCCAGTCGCCCTGCCAGCCGTTGGTGGGAAAACGTACGTAGTCGAACTGGATCTCATCCACTCCGGCTCGGGCCAGTTCCCCCGCCAGCGCCAGGTTGTATTCGATCGCTTCTGGGTTGGCCGGATCGATCCAGACACAACCCCGTTCCGTCCAGGCTGCCCCGAGGGAATCCTGAAGGGCGAGGTCGGGCCGCAGAAGGCCCAACTCGCCGTCGAGAAACAGGGCGATCCGGGCGACCACGTACAGACCCCGCTGGTCGAACCGGTACATCATGTCTTCCAGCGAGGAGATGATCGGTGAAGTGCGGCCCGCCCCCCAGGAGGACAGCTCGTGGCGGCTGAAGAAGGAAACGCCCCCGTCGATGTCCTTGGCGTCGAACACCACCGCGTTGCCGCCGGCCTCGATGAACCGGTCCACGCGCGTCAGGACGGACGAGACCCCGCAGGCCGGTCCGGTCAGGTAGATGCCCCGCATCTCCGCCCCGTCACTCACGCGTTCGTCCACGCTTTGAAAGTCATCACCTTGGCGCACGGGAATCTGCAGCGTCTGGCCGATCCGCAGGAAATTGGATTCCAGGCCGTTGGCCAGGCGAATGGCCGTCAACAGGTCCGTCAGGGAATAGTGGTTGGTCAGGTGGCGATGACTGTTGCAGATTTTCAAAAGGGTGTCACCCTCGCGCACGGTGTAGGAAATGGCGTGATCCTCAGCGTCGGCCGCATTTCCCGCCGGTGGGAGGACAAGGAGAATCAGGAAGACCGACACCGTGATGCGCATTGCAAAGTGCACTGCAGAGACCGCCATTTGTTGCTTAACTCAATGTAATTTCAGGACTTTCTCCTTCATTGAAGAGGCCTGCAAGGGATGGACCAATCAGGGAGAGGTCAGGAATGATGGGAAATCCGGGGATGCCATGAGGAGGTATCCACCGGAGAAGGGCCACAAAACCCCACAGGTTGACCAGGGCCCCGCCGACCCCGTTTCAAATAGGGAGAATATTTTTGCCCACGATGGTGTAAGCTAATCAAACTTCGGCGTTCCCCCCGAAACCCCGAATAAAACGATTGGGCGTTCCGATGCAGATCTCGTATTCCCGACCTCTCGATCAGGCCTGGCTGCGGATGAAGATTCTCCTGTTCCGTCCATTCGATCTGGGGAGATGGTTCGTTCTGGGCTTCACGGCCTGGCTGGCCGAACTGGCTGGGGGATATTCCGGGGGCGCCTCCGAACAATTCAAAATTTCCGAAAACCTCCACGGTGAAGATATCGGCGACTGGGCCACCAGTACCGGCGAAAGTGTCCGGGATTTTTTCGACCACACCTGGGCCCTGCTGATCATTGGAATGATCCTGGTCCTGGCCTTCCTGTTCTGGCTCCTGATTCTCTGGCTCAGCAGCCGCGGCCGCTTCATGTACCTGGACAACCTGGTCCACCGCCGGACCGAGGTGAAAGCCCCGTGGACCGAATTCGCCGCCCAGGGCGACAGCCTCTTCCTCTGGCAGGTCGTCTATTCCCTGGTCGTCATGGTGGTCATGGCTTCCCTGGCCATCGGCTCACTCCTGGTATTTTTCCCCGTGGCACTGGCTATTGAAGCACCTCTGGCGGCCACCGTACCCCTGGCCATCCTGGCCGGAACACTGGGTTTCATATTGATCGTCGCCTTGGTCTACATCGAATTTTTCCTGACCCAGTTCGTGGTTCCGATCATGTACAAACACCGGCTCAGCGCCACCGAAGCCTGGCGGCGATTCCTGCCGGTGTTCCGCGAGCACCCCGGCCACTTCGCCCTGTTCGGCCTTTTCTATTTCGCGATCATGATGGTGGGATGGATTCTCTACGTGGCGGGCGGTTTCCTGACCTGCTGCATCGGGTTGATCCTGCTGGCCATCCCCTATATCGGAGCTGTGCTGACACTTCCCCTGCTTACCCTGGGCCGGTATTTCAGCCTGGAATTCCTCGGACAGTTCGGGGACGATTATCTGCTGCTGGATCCCCTGCCCCAGGACCCGGGCCATCCCTACGGATCAGGCCAGGTCCAGGGTGATGGGACAGTGGTCCGAACCGAGGACATCAGCGAGGATCCCGGCGGTAACGAGACGGGGCCGCAGGATTCCTGAGATCAGGAAATAATCGATGCGCCAGCCGACGTTCCGCTCCCGGACGCCCGCGCGGTTGCTCCACCAGGTGTAGTGCCCGCCGCCGGATTCGAATTCCCGGAAGGTGTCGATGAAACCCGCGGCCAGGATCCGATCGAATCCTGCCCGTTCTTCGTCGGTGAAACCGGCGTTGCCCCGGTTGGGCCCCGGGTTGGCCAGGTCGATTTCCCGGTGAGATACGTTGAGGTCCCCGCAGAAAACCACCGGTTTCTTCTTCTCCAGGCGCCGGACGAATTTCAGGAATTCCACGTCCCATTGCTTGTCCCGGAAGTCGAGCCGCGTCAATTCGCGCTGCACGTTGGGCGTGTAGACCGTCACCAGGAAAAAATCGTCGAACTCGGCCGTCAGCACCCGGCCCTCAGTGTCCAGGTCGGCCAGGCCCAGGCCCGGGAATACCGCCCGCGGCACCACCCGCGTCAAAAAAGCCGTACCCGAATAACCCCGCTTCAAGGCGGGATTCCAGTGCATGGTGTAGCCGGGCAACTCGAAGTCCACCTGTTCCGGAAGGGCCCGGACCTCCTGCAGGCAGATCACCTCCGCATCGCTGCCGGCCGCAAATTCCAAAAAGCCTTTCTTGAGGCAGGCCCGCAGCCCGTTCACGTTCCAGGATACGAATTTCATCAATGCTCCCGAGGGTGATGGAGTCCCGCTTCGTCAGGGCGCCTGGCCAGGGGCCGACCGCGAAAGGCGCCTCTCTTCGCGCTGGCAATATAGCACCGGAACCGTGAACAGGGTAAGCAGCGCCACGAGCATGCCCCCGAAGGAGGGGATGGCCATGGGGATCATGATGTCCGCCCCGCGACCCGTGAGCGTCAGGACCGGCAACAGGGCCAGGATGGTGGTGGCCGAAGTCACCAGGGCCGGCCTGACCCGGCGGCCAGCCGCTATTACGGTGGCCTGGCGGATGTCCTGGCGCGTGGCGGGCCGGCGGTCCCGGAACGTCAGGTCGAGATAGGTGCCCATCAGTACCCCGTCGTCGGTGGCGATGCCGAACAGGGCCAGGAAACCGACCCACACCGCCACGCTCAGATTGACCGGGGCGATGTGGAACAGATCACGGAGGGAAGTGCCCAGGAAGGAAAAGTTCAGGAACCAGGGCTGGCCGTAGAGCCAGACCATGGCAAAGCCGCCCGCCCAGGCCACAAATACTCCTGCGAAAACCATCGTCGTCGTCGACACCGAGCGGAATTGCAGGTAGAGCACGAGGAAGATCAGCAGAAGGGCCACCGGCAGGACCACCGACAGGGTCTTTTCCGAGCGAACCTGGTTTTCAAAGCTGCCGGCGAAGGTGTAGCTGACGCCCTGGGGCAGCACCAGACGGCCCTCGCTTCGGTCCCGTTCCAGGGCCGCGCGCGCGGCTTCCACCACCTCGACTTCAGCCAGGTGGGCCATCTTGTCGAAAATGACATATCCCACCAGGAACGTGTCTTCGCTTTTTATGGTCATGGGGCCACGCACATACTCCACGGCCACCAGATCTCCCAGAGGAATGTTGGCGCCATCGGGACTGGTCACCAGGATGCGCTGGATTTCCTCCAGGTCGTCCCGACGCTCGCGAGCGTAGCGCACTCGCACCGGGAACCGTTCCCGGCCCTCGATGCTCGTCGTGGCGATCACCCCCCCGATGGCCGTTTCGATAACATCCTGGACCGCGCCCACGGTCAGTCCGTGACGGGCGATAGCCTGGCGGTCGATCCTCAGCTCCAGGTAGGGCTTGCCCACCACCCGGTCGGCGATGACGGTGGCAGCGTCGATCTGGGGCACGTCCTTGAGCCGTCGTTCGATGGCCATGGCCGCAGTTTCGAGGGCGGCCAGGTCCGGCCCCTTGACCTTGATCCCCATTGGGGCCCGCATGCCGCTCTGAAGCATCACCAACCGGGCCCCGATCGGTTGGAGCCTGGGTGCCGAGGTGGTTCCAGGAATTTGGGCCACTCTGACGATTTCGCGCCAGATATCATCCTGGCTCTTTATTTCCGGCCGCCACTGCCTGAATAATCGGCCGCGGCCGTCGGGGATCAGGCGTCCGTCCCCGTCCCGCTCGAAGACACCCTGCCGGTGGTCGAACCTGAATCGCTGCCGCCGACCCTGCTCGTTCAGACGGTATTCCGGTTTGGTGTTGATGACCGTTTCGATCATGGATATCGGGGCGGGGTCCAGCGCCGACCGGGCCCGGCCCAGCTTGCCCACGACCAGTTCGACTTCGGGTATCGAAGCGATGGCCATGTCCAGCTTGGCCAGGACGTCCCTGGCTTCGCCGATCGAAGCGTGCGGCATGGTCGTCGGCATGTAGAGGTAGGATCCCTCGTCCAGGTCGGGCATGAACTCCTTGGCCAGGCCCGGGAACTGGTGGCGGGGGCCCGACCAGAGGCGGGCCATAGCCGAGTTGTCCGTTCCATATCCCACGCCCGGCAGGAAGGCGAATACCCGGTCGAATCCGAGCCACACCGTGCTTCCCCAGATGACCAACAATGCCGGCAGGATCAAAAAGATTTTGCGGTGATCGAGGCAGACGGCCAGGAGCCGGGGATAGACGTGGCCGAACCAGGTGAACAGGCCCAGCACTCCCCCAGCAGCCAGCACCACGAAAAGGACGTTCGGCAGAAGGCTACGGCCAGCGCCCAGAGGCAACCAGAGTCCCGCCAGGAGCACAGTCGCCGCTGCGGCCAATACGAGGTTTCGCGTGATCGGGCGGCGCCACCAGGGGCGACTTGCCCGGGGTCCGGGCCCGAACCGGCCGCTGCGGATATTCAGCAACAGGTGGGCCACCGGAGGGATCACGATCACCGCGATCAGCAGGGCCGCCAGAAGGGCGAAGGTCTTGGTGAAAGCCAGGGGCCGGAACAGCTTGCCTTCTGCTGCCACCAGGGTGAACACCGGCAGGAAACTGAGGATCGTCGTGGCCACGGCCGTCATTACCGCCCCGGTTACCTCCGAGGTCGCCAGGAGGATGAGCTCACGCAACGAAGGTGCATTTTGTCCTTCAGCACCTAACTTCAGCGCGCGGTCGTACCTGGCCAGGATGTTTTCCACCAGGATCACGCCCATGTCCACCATCGTCCCGATGGCGATGGCGATCCCCGACAGGGCCACGATGTTCGCCTCGACACCGAACACCTTCATGGCGATGAAGACCATCAGCACGGCCAGCGGCAACAGTCCCGCCACCATCAGTCCGCCGCGCAGGTTGCGCACCATGACGATGATCACGATCACGGTGACGAGGATTTCCAACCCGAGAGCTTCGCTCAGGGTGCCCAGGGTTTCCTTGATCAGTCCCGTGCGATCGTAGAACGGCACGATGGTCACCTGGCTGCTGGTGCCGTCGGCCAGGGTCTTTCGCGGCAGCCCCGGGGCGATTTCCTCGATCTTGTCCTTTACCCGCCCGATGACTTCCAGGGGATTTTCCCCGTGACGCACCACGACCACCCCACCGACGGCCTCGGCACCTTCCTTGTCCAGGGCCCCACGGCGCAGCGCCGGGCCCAGGGTGACGTGGGCGACCTCCCTGAGCAGGACCGGGACGTTGTCCACCGTCTTGACCACGCTGGATTCCAGGTCTCCGATATTTTCGATGGTCCCCACCCCGCGGACCACGTATTCGACGCGGTTGATTTCCAGGGACCTGGCCCCCACGTCGCGGTTGGATTCCCGGACTGCGCGCGTGACCTGCGCCAGGGTGATGCCGTGAAGACGCATGGCGTCGGGATCGACATCGACCTGGTATTCGGTCTGGAATCCTCCGACCGAAGCCACCTCGGCCACGCCTCCGGCGGCCAGGATTGCGTCCCGCACCTGGAAATCCTGGATGTTTCTCAGCTCGGCCAGGTCCCATCCGCCGGTCACACGACCGGCGGGGTCGCGGCCTTCCAGGGTGTACCAGTAAACCTGGCCCAGGGCGGTGGCGTCAGGGCCCAGAGCAGGACGAATGCCGTCGGGTAGGGTGCCCGCCGGCAGGCTGCCCAGTTTTTCCAGGATGCGCGTGCGGGAGTCGTAGAAATCTGCCTTTTCCTCGAAGATGACGTAGATGGTCGAAAAACCGAAAAAGGAATAGCTGCGGATGGTCCTGACCTGGGGCAGGCCCAGCAGGGACACGGTCAACGGGTAGGTCACCTGGTCCTCGACGTCCTGGGGCGAGCGGCCGCTCCATTCGGTAAACACGATCTGCTGGTTCTCCCCCAGGTCGGGGATGGCGTCCACCGGCACCGGATCGCGGGGTAGGTTGCCGACCGACCAGTCGAAGGGGGCGACGGCCACTCCCCAGCCCACCAACAGGACCACCAGCAGCAGGACGATCAACTTGTTGTCCAGGCAGAATCCAACCAGTCGGCCGATCAGCCCCAGCGAGGAATTGGACGGGGGCATCTCAGGAATCCTCGCCGGCTTCGCCCAGGATTTCCTTCTGGCTGCCGCACCGGAGCATCATGTCACCGTAGTAGGGGTTGGCCGTGGTCGGGTTCGATTGGATCCAGTAGGCACCTGCGTTGTCGAAGGCCATGGGGCAATGAAAACGGCGTACGGACCCGCCGGAAAACGTTCCGAAGCGGGCCAGTGCTTTCCAGAGACTGTCCGATAGTGGTTCAAAGGCTTGGCGTCGAGCGGCTATGTCATCCGCGGCAGCGGTCCGGGCGGCGGCAGCGGCCAGCGCCGCGTTCAGGCGCACCCATTCTTCACGGGCTGAAGGTGTCAGGCCGGCGGTTTCGCATCCCACCTGGTCCACGACGGCCTTGACCTC
>CBDTUS010000043.1:0-22000 GCA_965363725.1 uncultured bacterium
ACTTCGGAACTCACCTGCGCGTGCACGTAGAGGTCGCCCTGCATCGAAAACGTCGAGCCCGTCCCGCCTTCCTGTTGATAGATCAGGGTGCGCAGGTCCACGCCCGCGGTCAGACCGGGTGTGACCTCGGGATTGAGGGAAAGTAGACCCTCCTCGGTTGCCGTGGGCCGGGCGAGTTCCTCGGGCACCAGGTACTGGCTGGCGTAGAGGGTTCTCAGGCCGCCCCCGGCGGGGTTCACGTGGCAAAGAGAACAATCCTGACCGTAAAGGGCGGTGAAACGGGGTTCGGCTCGGGCTGGGGAAAGGGAGCCGAGGACCGGCAAAAGGACCAGGATCAGGAGGACCCTGCGCCTGCGGAACAGGCGGGTAGGAAGGAGCGTCAACATGTCGCGACTCCTGGATGCCACCAAAACGGGATTGAATATATCTTAATTTATTCTAGGGTTGGAAAGTCGATTCCGCCACAACACCCGAGTCAGGCCGTCAAATGTTCGAAGACGATGCGCGCGCCCACGAAGATGAGGATCACCCCGCCGACAATCTCCATCCGGTGCCCGAACCGGGCTCCCAGGGTGGCGCCGAGGCGAAGCCCCGCCACGGACATGCCCGCGGTCACCAGGCCGATGACCACGGCGGGGAACCAGATGTCCACACCTATCATCGCCAGACTGAAACCCACGGCCAGGGCGTCGATGCTCGTGGCGATGCTCAACATGATCAGGGACAGCCCCTTGGACGGGTCGCCCGCACCGGAGTCGTCTTCGCCCTTGAGGCCCGAGCGAATCATCCGACCGCCCACGATGGCCAGCAGCACGAAGGCGATCCAGTGGTCCACCGAGGCAATGGCACCGGCGATGGTCCGGCCGGCGAACCAGCCGAGGATCGGCATCAGGAACTGGAATAATCCGAAATGAAAACCCAGCCGGAAGGTGGCCCAGCCGCCCTGGGATCGACCACTGGCTCCGGCTCCCGCCGAAACCACGGTGGCGTCCATGGCCAGGCCGACGGCCAGCAGCAGGACGTCAATCAGCAGCATTCTTGGGGGCCGGTTCTACTTTGAAGAGCCGCACGGTGCGGCAGGACCGGCACCAGCCGAAGGTGCTTTTGAGCATGCCTCGCGGTGCGTCGCGCCTGACACCCAGTTCGGCCAGGTTAACTATTCGATGGCATCCCGGGCAACGGGCCTGCCAGTTGTTGGTGGACCCCATGTTTTTGAATATTGTCTCAAGCCTCATCGCGCCTTCTCCTTCACCCTCAATTCGTCGCCACGAATACGGCGGGCATGATCGCCGCCACCATGATCGCCGCCTGTACGGCCTGCACCGCTTCCTTGGTGGCCTTGCCCGCGAGCTGCCCGCTGGTCAGCTGCTCGATCCGCTTCTTGCGCTCCTTCAGTTTCTTTTTCGGAAAGATCTTGCCCAGCATGCCCGCCGCCTGGGCCATGGCGATGATGACGACCGTCCGCGGCTCCACGTTGGTGGTCGCGGTGAAGATCGCTTTTTTCATGCGTTCGCGCAGGTCTTTTTCGGGCCCTCCGTCCGCTTCGGGATAGATGGTGCGCTTGAATACCATCAAGACCGTGTCGGTCTCTTCGGAGAGCACGCCCTTGGTCACCAACTGCCGGGCCGCTCGGTTTTTCAGATCCTTGACGTGGGCGAATTTCGCCACCCATTCGGCGGCCTTCTTCGGCTTCTTGGCCTCGATGACCAGGGCCAGACATTCGTCCAGTAGCGGATCGTCCAACCGGGTGCGCCGACCCACCGATACCCTCTTTTTCTTGTCGTCGCCGATGGTGATCGCGCCCGTCATCGCCAGTTCGGCCAGGATGGCGCCTCCCATGGCGTTGGTGTAGAAACCGGCCCCACTTGACGTCCCCTTGTCGTCATCCAGGGCCAAAAGGAGAATTTCCTCGTATAGGGGCAGGGGGCGGCTGGTCATCACAGTGTCTCCTGAGCGTTGAGATTAAAGGATCTTTGCGGATTATACCCCCGCGGGGCCAAAAATATTTAAAAATCGGCAACCTTTTGCTTGCCATTCCGTCAGAAAATCATACCCTTTTAGTATTGTTTGAAGAGAGCTAAAATTCGACCCGGTTCAGCTGATACCTATCGCGATCCCCCTTGCGCTTCGGTATTTCTGGTCCGGGTCGATTTTTTATGCACTGAAGTGGGCTTCCGGCCGCGCCTCGAGCTCATCCAATTGCAGCGAATTCGGTGTCAGGATTTCCATTTCG
Organism: uncultured bacterium; assembly: GCA_965363725.1. Lineage (GTDB taxonomy): Bacteria > Krumholzibacteriota > Krumholzibacteriia > LZORAL124-64-63 > LZORAL124-64-63 > JAGLCY01. Next base: position 2,234 of record CBDTUS010000043.1, read on the forward strand.
GCGTAGATCTCGCCCCGGTCAAGCATCTCACCCATTAGGATCAACACTCCCGCCAACCAGTTCATGCCGCCGATCAGGAATCCCGTGCCGATGACCAAGGCCGCCCCACGCAGCCAGCCCACTTCCGGGCGAACGGGCAGGCCCAGGCGGCTTCTACCTTTTTTCCGGGTCATGTACAGCACGAGTTTGATGATGGCGGCCGCTGAGGCCACCAGCACGGATCCATTCCAAACCGCCGCCAGGAGCAATCCGGTTCCCAGAACCTGGGCGCTGTTCAGGGGGCCGGCCCCGGGGACCACGGCCACGCCATAAACCCGGTCGATGGCGGCCAGAGCCCCGAAGCCCAGGACCACCGCCGCCCATCCTGTCCACACCGGCAGGGTGCCGGCCAAAAGGACCAGGGATCCCAGTCCCAGGAAAGCTCCGATCAAAACGATTTCCCGGCTCAGCCACGACGTGTGCAGGTGCAACGCCGCTCGCCACGACCTCTCCTTGCGGCCCAGGTGCGAGGCGCTCAGGGCCATACCGGCGGCGCCAAGTCCGAGGAAAATTCGTCCATCCAGGGTGATGTTACCCAACTGCCAGGCGGTGATGGCGCCCACCAGTGCCGAGACCAGCACAGAGAAGACGGCCAGGGTCCATTCATGTGCGAACGTGATGTGCGGCATGATCTTGTCGCGCAACCGGCGCCATGGCGGCATGGCCGGAGGCTCGGTCATTTCGGGGATAAGACGGCCCGGGCGCAATGGCCCGATGCGAATCGCCGGCTCGATCCCGGCCTGGACGAAGCCCGGAACATCCTGGATCTGTTCGTCCGGGACCAGGTCGCCCCAGGTCAGCGCGCCGGTGGGACAGCATGTCACGCAGGCCGGCTCGCCACCCTCGTGTTGCTTGTCGACGCAGAAGTTGCACTTGGTCATCACGCCACGGTCTTCGTCGAAACGCGGCGCGCCGTAGGGGCAGACCCAGGAGCAGTAGCGGCAGCCGAGGCAGGCGTCGGCGTCGATCAGGACGGCTCCGGTTTGTTCGTCGCGATGATAGGCCCGGGCGGGGCACTGCTCCATGCAGGGCGCTTCGGCGCAGTGATTGCAGGCCAGCGACAGATGCATGAGTTCCACGCCGGGCACATGCAATTCGTTGAAGGTGCGGACTTCTCGCCAGGGCTGGTTGGTTGGCAGATGGTTCGCGATCTGGCAGGCCATGGCGCAGGCGTGGCAGCCGGTGCACTTGTTCACGTCGACGATGAACGACGGCCGCGCACTCATGCCTTTTTCACCTCCACCAGGTTGTCGTGGAAGGCCGCGCCGTGGGCAACGTCGGTTTCCCGTCCCTGGGAAAGCTGGTTGACCAGGGCGCCATCGGAGCCCCACCAGCCGTTGGTGACCGACACGCAGCCGCGCTTGATGCCCGCGTCGATGCGCGCAGGCAGTTCGAGTTCGCCCCTTTGGTTGAAGATTTTCACGAGGGCGCCGTGCTCGATACCGCGAGCTGTGGCGTCCTCGGGGTGAATGGTCACCTCGGGCCCCGGATCGAACTGCCTGATGAGGTCGAGATTCCCGAACTGCGAGTGGATGCGATTCTTGGTGTTGGGAGTCATCATCTGCAGCGGTGTGGCGGGATCGTGGTCGGCGCGGGCCGCGGATTCGCCCGGAAGGTGGGCCCGGGGCAGCGGGTCGATGCCCCAGCGTTCATCGGCCTCGACCGACAGCAGTTCGATTTTTCCCGTCGGCGTGGGAAAGATCCGATCGGCGAAGGCCACGTTTTCGCTTCCGGGAGCGGGCACCGGACCGTCTTTCAGATCTTCGAGGGTCAGGCCAAGGGGCTCCAGTTGCCGGTTCAGCCAGATATCCAGATCTCCGGAACTCGGTATGGCGGTATCCAGCTCAGGACCCGTGATATCCAGTCTCGCTGAGAGTGCGCGGAATATCTCGGTTTCGGCTCTTACCTCCCCCGGCATATCCAATATCCCCGGTCTCAGCTGCAGATAGTAGTGCCAGTAGGCGCCGATGACATCGGTCTGCTCGAACATGCTCTTGGCCGGCAGGATGATGTCGGCCTCCCGGGCCGAGTCGGTCATGAACTGTTCGACGACCACCCGGAAGTCCAGGCCACCGAAGGCTTCGCGCACGGCGTGGGTCTCGGGGTTCTGGGCCAGGGGATTGCCGCGTTCCACCCAGGCGAACTTCAGCGGCGGATCGGCCTGGGCCTGCATGTCCCGTCCCAGCCGTGCCGTGGAAACCGATACGCGGATCCGGTCATCGGGATTGTCCGGCGGAAAGAAGGCTATCGGATCACGCTCACCTCCAAATACCTGGGTCTGAAGATTGGCATATATCCACCCTGCGCCCGGATATCCAATATTCCCCGTCAGGGCGCACAAGGCGATCAGGGCCCGCATGGTCTGCCCGCTGTTCGTGTAGCGCTGCATACCGAAGCCGGCGCAGATGGTGGCGGGTTTGATCGTGCCCAGCAGATCGGTCAGTTTTTCGATGGCGGGGACAGGCACGTCGCAGACGGCAGCCGCTTCTTCGAGGGTCCGCTCCTGGAGCATCGCCGCGAAGGCTTCAAAACCGTGAACGTGGGCGACAATGAAATCCCGATCGATGTTCCCCCGCTCCACCAGCAGCCGCGCCACGGCCAGGGCCAGGAAACCGTCGGTCCCCGGCCGCGGCTGGATCAAAAGTTCGGCGCGTTCGGACGTCTGGGTTCGCCGCGGGTCGATCACGATCAAGCGCGCGCCGGTGTCCAACGCCTGGTCCACGAAGCGCATCTGGTGGATGTTGGTTTCGGCGGCGTTTTTGCCCCAGAAGATGATCAGCTTGGCCTGCGCCAGATCCCAGGGTGCGTTGTGCTTGTTGTCGCCGAGGGTCAACCGGGTGGCTTCGAGGCCGGCGGGCCAGCACAGGTCTCCGAAGGTGGTGGTGCAGCCGCCGAACAGGCGCCAGAAGGCCAGGCTGCACCCGTTGAGCAGCCCCTTGGTGCCGCTGGCGGCGTAGTGGAAAACCGCCTGGGGACCGTGTTCATCCCGGATTCGTTTCAGCTGGTCGGCGATTTCGTCCAGGGCGGCGTTCCAGGAAACCCGGTCGAAGGAACCGTCGGGATTTCGCCTGAGCGGATGGAGAATGCGGTCGGGACTGTGCTGTCTTTCCACGTAGCTGAGGCCCTTCAGGCAGGGGCCTTCGGGCGTGGCTTCGTTGGCGACCACAGGTTCGATGGCGGTCAGCCGGCCGTCCTCGACGGTCACCTTCATGGCGCACGTGCTGTAGCAATTGCGGGGGCAGGCGGTGATGTGGACCGACTTGCTGATTGGCAGGGACCCCCATCGATGAGGCGGGTTTCATGGCTGGGACAAAGGGCTCAAAATCTGGTCCCCCAATGGTAGGGCAGACCGTTCGACAAGGTCCAGGCCCCAGTTCGAAATCACACTCGATTCTTCACCTGTCCGAGGACTCCTCCAGCTCCCGTTTGACCGCTCTGGCTAGCCGGAATCCTCGCAGGCAGTACCAGATCACGCTGGCGATGAGTAGTCCGAAGCACAGAAGCCCTGTCAGCTATCCAGCCCTTCAAATAGCCGCCGGCCTTCTTCCCCCGTTATTTGAAGGCCAAGTTCTTCGACCAGTATACGCCCGAGTTCTTCGGCACCGCCGACTATCTGGCTCCGGGTACCAGACTTCGTGATCACCCAATACTCCAGATCCCGCAAGGAGCGGGTTTCATCCTCCAGGATCAGCGAGGCCACCAAGTGATTCACGAAAGAAGCATCCGGGTGTCGGTGTGAGTAGAAATGCCCCACCTCGCAATCAGCAGGACCATAGTTCGCCAGCTCGAACCGATACAGTGAGAAGAAGTCTCCGTCCTTGATAACCTGCATGTGATACTCGCCCGACCTGCGTTCCGAAACGCGGAAGATCTTTTCCCCGTCATTCGATTCGATTTCTGACATGGGAACGGGGATCCTGGGTCCAAGAGAGCCGAAACCCACATCCAGAACATATTGCCGGCCTTCATTCTCGACCATTGAAATCCGGTGCGTCAAACCGGGGTGGGTGTCGTTGTTGTAAATCACACGCGCAAGATAAAGCTTCGGGGAAAACCCCAGTTCCTCCAGAACTCCGTAAAGCAAACCATTCTGTTCAAAACAATATCCGCCACGCCGTTGGACGACAATTCGCCTGAACAACGATTCGAAATCCAGCGGCAAGTCTTCACCGAGCCGGCAGCCCACGCTACTGAAAGCAAAAGTGGCCACGTGTCGTGCGACGACATCGCTCAGAAACCCAAAGTCCAGCCCGCGCCCATCCAGACCAAGGGCCTGGAGATACCCGCGAACCATTTCACTCCGTTCCATCAGGCCAACCTCGACAATTCAATTCATGTTTATGCTGCGCAACGCCAAATAAGCCGAAACTATTGCCGCAACTCCAAGGCTAATAAACCAAGCTCCCTCTATTTCGCCGTCTGACTGATCTCTAACTTCGATGTACTCGATGGTCGAAACTTTGATGACCAGGTTTTCATCTCCGTAATTTCCGCGGCTGCCCAAGGCTATTTCTTCCATTGTCATCCATAGGACTTTTCCAGACACCCTTTTTCCCGAGTGAAGCACAATTCGCACTGTGTCCCCCTCCGAAAGGGAGGGATTCTCTTCACCCGAACCCGTCTCGGGCACGGTGCCTGGAAAGGAAGACGGCCGATAGGTGGTGCACCCCGAAACAAAAACACCAAGAGTGACCAGCCAAATTACCCTGGTGATATATTTCATTTCCATCCTCGGAGTGTAGCTGATCTTCGAAGAGGCCAACTTTCTTTTAACGGACAAAATTCAGGAATTATCCCTCCCACTCGAAATTAACCCACCAAAAATAAACGGGCGCCCCACGATAGGCGCCCGCCCTCTTTTCCTGCCCTTCCTATCTCACCAGGGTCATCTTCCGCTGCTCCACAACCCCACCGTATTCCAACCGGTACAGGTACACCCCAGCACCGACCGATCGACCTCCGGTATCGGTCCCGTCCCAGGATACCGTGTGGTCCCCGTACTCACGCACCCCGTCCCACAGAACCCGCACCAGCCTCCCCGATATGTCATAAACCGCCAACCGCGCCTGACCCGCGGCCGTCAGGCTGAAGGAAATCTCCGTCACCGGGTTGAAGGGATTCGGCACGTTCTGACCGAGGAAGGTGGAGCTCGCCACCGGCACATCGGTGGTCGCAGGCACGATCACGCTATAAATTCCCCTCCCGTGGGTGCCCGCGACCACCTTCCTGTCCGATAGTCGCACCATCAGGTCGTCGACCACCGCGTTGCCGATCGTCTCAGGAGCTTCCTGAACCCAGGTCACCTGGCCGGGGCCGCGCCACACCGTCGAATAGATTCCGGTGCTGGTGCCGGTGAGCCACAGATCGACCTCTTCACCGGGGACGATGTCCACACAGCGCACCGAAGGACCGTCGGGTCCGCCCAGGTTGGATTCCACGTCCATCCAGGTGGCCCCGCCATCGGCCGTGTACCACAGGCTGTGGACCTCGTAGTTGCCGAAACACAGCAGAACCTTGTCGTCATCGTCGGGATGAACCGCGATGTCGCTCAGGTAGGCCCCCGAGGGGAAGGCCGCCAGATGGTGCAGAACCGTGGGCGCCGCACCGGCGGCCGCGGTCAGGGCGCCGCCAACTTTGTACAATCCGCCGGTGGCCGTCCCGTAGTAGAGGGAGTGACCCGGCTGAGCGTTGGCGCCCAGGGCGGAAACGTAGTCCCCGGCCGGTTCGCTGGTCAGGTGCACCCAGTTGGTGGCCACCGGACCGTCGTTGCCCCAGGGAATGGCCGTGATGTCATCGTTGCGCCAGACCCCGTTGCTCGAGGCCAGGAACACGACCTCCTCCGTCTGGGGATCGGAAAGGAAGGGATTGATGAAGAGGTAGTCCCCGCCCAGGTCATGGTTGACCCGGGTGGCCTGGAGCTGGGCGCCGTTCCCGTCGATCAGGATCCGGTACATATTGGCGAAGTAGTAGGACACCAGGTAGTCGCCCGCGTCGGCGTCCAGCACCGCGCAATAGGCTCCATCGCCGCCGAAGATCTCCGCCCAGTCCGCGGTCCCGTTGGCCGACCCTGTCCAGAGGGTGCCGTTGTCCTGGGTCCCGCCCAGCACCACGTTGTTTCCAGGCAGATCGGGATCCAGGGCCACAGTGTAGAATTGGCTGGTATTGTAGCCGTTGTTCAAGGAGGTCCAGGTCACGTTGGTTGCCGTCAGGTCGGTGGTCTTGTGCACCCCACCGTCGCTGGCGGTGTAGGCCACCATTTCCGAGCCCGGTCGCCGGGCCAACAGATGCACATCCGCGTGGTGACTTCGACCGTTGTAGTAGTAGCCCCCGACCCTGACCGAGCCGTTCTGATTCGAGAATCCGTTGTCGCTTCGCCACAGGTTGACCCCGCCGACGAACACGTTGTTGTAATAGGCCGGATCCACATCGACCAGCAGGTTGTAGCCTCGCTGGGGCACCAACGAGTAGATGTACCCCAGATTGCCGTAGGGGTATGGCAAGTGCTGCAGAGCGTAGGTCCGGTCGCTCCACGAGCCCCCGGCGCCGCTGCCGTCACCGGAGTTGTAGAAGTATCTCCAGAACTGGATCACCGAAGAGGTGTTGGGGTTGGAAACCAGGAAGTAGACCACCTGTTCGTAGGACGGAGCCTCGGCCATGGTGATGCGTCCGAAATCCGCCACCAGGGCGGGGCTGATATCCGTCCAGACAAACCCGTTGGGCGAGCGGAAGACCCCCGACTGCCCACCATCGGAACTGAGCGTGGCGTAGAGCACTCCGGTCTCGGTGATGATCAAGTCCGTATACCGGCTCAGATTGTCGGGATCCCCAAGCACCGGGATCCAGGTCGCGCCACCATCCGCCGAACGGTAGATCACGCCCCAGGTGGCCGCATAGACCACGTCCTCCTCCAGATTCGTATGGTCGATGACCATGCGCCACACGAAGTCAAAGGGCTTGTCGAATTCCTGGGGAAGGTTGGTGCTGGTGGAGGGAAGCAGGTCCCAGGTCACACCTCCATCGGTGCTCTTGAAAACTCCGTCTCCCCGATAATCATCGCCACCGTTGGAAGTCGATCCTCCCCTGGCTTCCCCGGTCCCGTAGTACCAGACATGTTGGTGTCCCGGCCGCGTGTCCTGCACCACGCACGAGACGCTGTGCAACTGGCTGCTACCCGTGGTCAGGGTCCAACTGGTGCCGTCGTCCGTCGAGCGCCACATGCCTCCGCTGACGCCCCCTGCCAAGAGGGTCCGGTAGGTTGGATCCGCCACGTCCACCGCCAGGGCCCGCGTCCGGCCCCCCACGTTCCAGGGTCCCCGGTAGGACCATCCCGTCACCTTCTGTCCCGGGTCGCCGAATCCCCCTATGGCTGCCCCCAGCTGCCGGCGGGGAAGCCCGGCCGCGAACTCCTGTTCCTTCCGGTGGATGTTGGGTGGAATCCGGCCGGTGGCCGGGTCGTGCAGCCGCAACCACTCCCAGTGGCGGCGGCCTTGGGGATTTTCCCGGGGATCGGGAGTATCATCCACCGGCTGGACACCTGGCGGCTCCGGAGACGGGGGATCCATGCCGGGAGTGAGGATCAGCAACAGAAGAAAGGCCAGGGAAAAGGCCAAGGCCCAATAGGTACGCATGGGGATACCCCTGTGACGCTGAAGAGAGCGATGGACCGGGTCCCGGACGAAAGACCGCGGCCCCTTTCACGACGCCGAGCACGTATCTGAACCTATGGAAAACGCGTTTTCAAATCAACCGGGGTGGTGTTGGGCCGGTTTCCGGCTTTCGCAGGGACATGCAGGTTGGCGACGGAAGGAAATGATTTTTCCATGGGCATCGCCTGTCATAATCACCGGTCGTTCACTCTAATCAATGTAGAGCGCCTTTATCGAGCCCCAGGTTAACTGTTGGGTGGATACCCCAGTGTACACGCCTTCTCTGAACCACAGATCCTGCACCTGCTGAACCACCCCATCCCTAATGCGATTGCCACGTGCATAGTCCTCGCTCGGTGGCTGAGAAGACGTATACCCAACACCCCAATTTCCAGGCGCCCCGAACGGCTCTATCAAAATTTCGAATACGTACTTATCTCCAGGAACCAAACTGACATTGTCAAAAATAAAAGGCGCCGTCCCGTGGAATCCTTCCGGCAAACTAAGAACCCAACTCGTCGCCACAACAGGACCGAAGATTGACTCCTCGCGCAAGCAGACCGAGAACTCCGCCGCACCAATTTCATCGACATTGTGATCTTCAATCCACAGATGAAGAATTTCCATTCGGTCCAGGTCAGGAACAAATTCCTGCCCCTGTAGGGGAACATAAGACAGGCTGCTCCAGCCGTAATACCAAGGAGGATCATTGCGTTGGTCCCACTCGACTCCTGTTGCGACAGTTGAGCAGAACAGCAACAACAAATGTACCGCAACCGGTAAACTGGCCCCAGGCCGCCTCATGGCGTCTTCTCCATTCTTCAAACGATATATCCGACAATACACCGGATATTCCACCCACCCCAGGTGTATCCCACCAATATTGCCCCCCGGGGGGCAAAATCATATCGAGGTGCCTAGCCAATGCCCATGGGATGCCCCAACAACCGGGATCAGAATTGTTTTCCAACACAAACGGGCGCTCCCAAGGGAGCGCCCGTCATCGTCATGACCTGCAGCCGAACTACTTCCCAGGGCACTCCGCCGCAATCGCCGGCGCGATGCCCTTGTCGGCATAAGCCTTGTCCCACTGGGCGGCAAAGTCACCGGCCAGTTTCAGGGCGCGTTCGCGGTAGGCGTTCTTGTCGTCCCAGGTGTTGATCGGGAACAGGATGCTCGGATCCTTCACGCCCGGACACGTGGTCGGGATGTGGACCTTGAACACCTCGTCCTGCTTGTACTCCACGTCCTTCAACGATCCGTCGATGGCCGCGGCGACCATGGACCGGGTCAGCATGATGTCCATCCGGGAACCGACGCCGTAGGGGCCGCCACTCCAGCCGGTGTTGATCAGGTAGACCTGGGTGTCGTGCTCGTCGAGCTTCTTGCCCAACAAGCTGGCGTAATCGTCCGGTTTGCGGGGCATGAACGGCGCGCCGAAGAAGCGGCTGAAGGCGCTCTTGGGCTCGGTCACTCCGGTCTCGGTGCCGGCCAGCTTGCTGGTGTAACCCATGATGAACCACAGCATCGCCTGTTCCTTGGTAAGCTTGCTCACCGGGGGCAGCACGCCGTTGGCGTCGGCGGTCAAGAACAGGATGGTGCTGGGATTCGTGCCGGTGCTGGACTCGTTGATGTTCGTCAGGAACTCCAACGGATACGAGCCGCGGCTGTTGGGCGTGAAGCGATCGTCGTACAGATCAAACTCGCCGGTGGGATACATCATCGCGTTTTCGATGATGGCCCCGTGGCTGAGGTAATCGTCCTTGTGGAAACAGGCCTTGTGGATTTCCGGTTCCTTATTGGGATCCAGATCGATCAGCTTGGCGTAGCAGCCGCCCTCGAAGTTGGCGATGCCGTTGTCGCTCCAGCCGTGCTCGTCGTCGCCCAGCAGGGCGCGTTCGGCCACGGCGCTCAGGGTCGTCTTGCCGGTGCCGGAAAGGCCCAGCAGCAGGGCGATATCGCCCTTCTGGCCCTCGTTGGCCGAGCAGTGGATGGGCAGGATGCCCTCGGTGGGCAGCATGTAGTTCATGACCGTGAACAGGGTCTTCTTGACGCTGCCACAGTAGGCCGAACCGTAGACCACACCGATGCGCTGATCGAAGTCCATGGCGATGGCCATGGTGCTCGTGCCGCCGATGCGGGGATCCACGCGCACACGGCCTTCGTACCGCTTGGAATCGAACTTGTCGTAGGGGCAGACTAGGACGGTGAAGCCGCGGTCGGCGAAGATGCTTTTCTCGATACCGGCGGGACGGGGCCGGAACATGTTGTCGGTGAAGACCTGGGTCAGGGCGAAATTACCGACCGTCTTGACGGGCAGCGCATATTTCGCGTCGGCACCGACAACCTTGTCGCTGACGTAGACCTTGTCGCTTTTGGCCAGGGTTTCCAGGGCGTCGTCGACCATCATGTCGAAGGTCTCGGGATCCAGGGGAATGTTGTTGGCGGCGGTCCAGTCGATGGTCGCTTCGCTCTCGGGCCGTTTGACCATGAGGGTGTCCAGGGGACTGCGCCCCGTGGATTCCGGGGGCGTCCAGGTCGCCAGCGCTCCGCACTTGCTGATGAAGACTTCTTTGTTGTCCACCGAAGCCTGAATCAGCTTCTTGCGGGGAAGGTTGTCGAGGATATTCGAACCGGCGAGAAGCTTGTCGAGACGATCCTGGAAACTCATCGTCCTACTCCTTGATCAGGTTGTCGATCAAAAGGGCGCCCAGCCCAAGGACCAGCCGCCACCCATCTGCCCAAAACACCGAAAATGGCCTGTGAGAAATAACACAGCACCTGTTGGTTTCCTCACAAATGTAACCGGGGAAATGGCTTGAAACAAGGGGATTCTGGACGATGGCGTGCCTGATTCCATACCTGGCGGGTGGGGTATCTATTGTCAGCGGCCCAGCCCCTTCAGGCGGCGGGAGCGACCCTCGTTGAAGGCAAATCCGAGGGCGGCCCGGGCGCTCCAGGCTGAGCCCGACATGCTGTTGGTGGTTTCGTTGCGCTCGCCCATCCATTCCCGCCGGACATCGGCGCCGATCATCCAGTTTCGGCTCTTGCCCAGGAAAAGCCGGTAACCCAGCCCCACGTTGGCATTGACGGTGCTGAGCATGAAATCCTCGTCCTTGAAGGGCTTGATACCGTCGAAGCCCACGCCCAGGAACAGGTCCAGATTGTGGCGGCCGTCCTGCCACAGGATGCGGCCGAACTCCCCGCCCACCAGGACCGCGTCGAACCGGTCGGAGCGACCCTCGATCCCGCTCTCATTGACCCAGTAGGGTTCGTCGGATCGTCCCACCCGCACCTCGAACACGAACCGCAGCAGCCAGTGGGGCCAGCGGACCCCCGACAGCATGCCGACCAGGGGTTTGTCGCCCACGAACGCCACGTTGCCCGAGGGCCACCAGCCGCCACCCGTGGCGGCCAAGGTGGGAACGGCGCTGGTACTGGTCAGCGCGCCGATTTCCTGGTCGTAATAAAAACGTAGCCAGGTGTCTTCGAGGTCTTCGCTCTCCAGAAGGGCCCAGGCCTCGTCGGTCTGGCCCCCGTAGAACAGGCAGAAGAACTCCTCCAGACTCCGGTGGGGAACGTGGGGCAGCAGTTGATCGGCGAAATCGGCGGTAAACGCGTCGAATTTTTTCCAGAGTTCGGGGTGTTTCGATTGCGTGGGAGGATCGTAGCGGTCGATCAGATGATCCATGACCTCCCCTTCATAAAGCCCCTCGTTGAAGCCCGCGTCCCAGATGCTGCCGAGCAGTTGCATCCGGAAAACCGGCTCCGTGGTCAGGCAGCGATTGTCCCAGTAGAGGACGAATTCGTACAGAAGGTCGGGCCGGTCCGAATAGACGTAACGGGGAATTTCCCGGTAGGCGAAGCCGCTCAGGTCGGTGCAGTTCATCTCGTCCAGATGCTCGAAATACTCTTCATCCAGTTCGATGGGCAGGGCGGTCAGGGAATCGACGGCGGTCGTGTCCGGGGCCGCGAGGTCCGCGACCGCGGGCCCTGCCGCCAGGACCAGAAGGACCACCGGAAAAATGTTGGACCACCGTGGCACCATCGGCTACAGCTCGGTGCCCGGCTCGATGACGACGCCTTTGGGAATGATGGTGATCCCGTCCCGGATCCAGCGCCGTTCACCGGTGTATTCCTCCACCTCGGGATGGGGCTTGATGATCACGCCATCGCCGATGCGCGCGTTCTTGTCGACGATGCAGCGCTCGAGGCGGCAGTTCCGGCCCACGCCCAGGCGCGGCACGCTGCCGGTTTGCCGGGCGTCGTCCACGAGCTTCTGTTCCCCGTCGTAGAAATCGCTGCCCATCAGGATGCAGTCCTTCAGGATCGATCCCCGGTCCACTCGGGCGCGGATCCCCACGATCGAGTTGGTGATCTTCGCGCCGGTGACGGTCGATCCCTCCACCACCAGACTGTCGATGATTTCCGATTCCACGATCCGGCTCGGCGGCAACGATCGGGTGCGCGTATGGAACGGCCAGGTGCCCTGGTAGAGGTTGAACTCGGGGTTGCAGTTCGTGAGGTCGAGGTTCGCGTCAAAGAATGCGTCGATGGTCCCGATATCCCGCCAGTAGTCGTTGAACGGGAAGGCCATGACGCGCTTGTGGCCAATCGCGTCGGGAATGACCTCCTTGCCGAAATCGGTTTTCGTCTCGTCCGCCAGCAGGTCGCGAAGCACCTGGGGCTCAAAGACATAGATGCCCATCGAAGCCAGGTAACGGTCGTCACCCAGATCCATGTCCCGCGCCTTGAACAGGGAGGGGTCGGCCCGGAATTTCTCCACCACCGCGGGGTCGGTGGGTTTTTCCACGAACTCGGTCACCTGCCCGGCAGTGTCCGCGCGCAGGAGCCCCAGTTCCGAGGTTTCCTTCTTCTTGACCGGGTAGACGCCGATGGTGATGTCCGCCCCGGTGTCGCGGTGGTATCGCACCATCTCGGAGTAATCCATGCGGTACAGGTGGTCGCCACTGAGAATCACGATCTGGTCCGATTCGTAGTACATGGTGTGGTTCAACGTGGCGCGGACGGCATCACTGGTGCCCTGGAACCAGTCCGATTTGTCCGGCGTCTGTTCCGCGGCGAGGATGTCGACGAACCCGTCGGTGAACACGTCGAAGGCAAAGGTCTGCATGATGTGGCGGTGCAGGCTGGCCGACAGGAACTGGGTCAGGATGAAGATCTTCTTCACGCCCGAGTTGATGCAGTTACTGATGGGGATGTCGATCAGGCGGTACTTGCCGGCGAAGCTGACGGCCGGTTTGCTTCGCTCCAGGGTCAGCGGGTAGAGCCGTGACCCGCGCCCTCCTCCCAGGATGATCGCTGTCACGTTTTTCACGGTAACTCCTCCGTTGTCCGCCCTGCCAAAACTAGGTCCCTGAGGAGATTATATACGGTGGGGCGTTCAGGTCAATCGTCGGAGGAAGATCCCGGTCGGACATCCGTGTTTATTCCCACGGAATCCACGAAATCCAGAGCGGCGGAATTGATGCAATAGCGCAGCCCCGTCGGGCGCGGCCCATCGGGGAAAACGTGACCCAGGTGGGCTTCGCAGCCGCTGCAGACGATCTCGGTGCGCACCAGCCCGTAACTGATGTCCTTGATCTCGTCGATGACTCCTTCGTCCACCGGCTGGGTGTAACTGGGCCAACCGCTGCCCGCGTCGTATTTGGATTTGGAGGAAAAAAGCTCCTGGCCACAACCGATGCAGAGGTAGATGCCGTCGTCCCGGTGGTTCCAGTATTTCCCGGTGAAAGGCCGTTCGGTCCCGCTGCAGCGGGTTACCTGGTATTGCTCATCCGTGAGCAGGGCCTTCCACTGCTCTTCGGTCCTGCGGATTTTTCTCTGGTCGGGGACTTCCTGGACCGAAACGTCGGGTTCGTCCTGGCTGAAAATCGCCGTCACCGCGGCCACCGGAAAGCGCACGGTGCCCTGCATCCGTCGGGAACGCAGGCTATGGCGGCCGCTCGGCATGATGTTGGTCAGCAGCGCCAGGGATCCCAGAAGCAGGGTGCCCACCACCAGGATTTTCATGATCAACGGACCCAGGGGCATCCGATTCATCTCCTCGACAGGGAAGGATCAACTCACTATGCTTCGGGGCTGAAACAGGTGACATGCCCTGAAAGGCCCCCCAGAAAAATTGGTTCCGGGATATGAGGAGAGTGACCGTGACAAGACCCCACCCTACCGCCTGCCTGACCTTGATGTGCCTGCTGATCCTGCCGTTGGCCGCGACGGCCGGCGACCCGGTCTACGAAGCCGACGCCATCGTGGGAATCTGGAGCACCGAGCCCAATGACGACGACGCCTATTCCCAGGTCGAGGTCTATTCGAAGGACGGCAAGTACGAAGGCCGCATCGTCTGGCTCAGCAGCCCCGTCTACGCCGACGACGAGCCGGAAGGCGAGGCCGGGACCCCACGCCTGGACCACAGGAACACCGATGAGGCCCTGAGGGGGCGACCCCTCATGGGCATGGTCCTCATGATCGGCTTCGAACACAACGGCAAGAACAAATGGGAAGACGGCCGCCTCTACGATCCCGAAAGCGGCAAGACCTACGACGGCAAGTTCACCATGAAGGATCCCGACACCCTGGAATTGTTCGGGTATGTGAAGGTTGGTTTCGCCAAGCTCGGCCGAAATTCGGCCTGGACCAGGGTGATCACCGAGGAAGCTGATTCCGAGTAGAGGTCAGGGCAGGACCTATCAAGGCAATCCCCGGCATTCGTTGATGATCGCCGCCGCCCCGCTGTCATCCCAGCTGGGGGCGACGGCCTCCTGCCTGAGGACCGATCCCTCGGCCTTCTGGACCACCGGGAACGCTCCGGGAATCGACGGCTTGGACGAGGCGCCGATGAAAATATCCGCCCGGTAGGTTTCCGTCATCATGTACTCCCAGGAGTGCAGGATCATGACTTCACTCGCCGGGATCGGGGAGGCCAGGCCGACGATGTAGTCGCCTCCGAGGGGACCGTTGGCACCGACGTCCAGACCCTTGACCGCATTGTCGCCGATACGGGAGGCCAACCTGAAGACCGTATCCTCCTTCCCCTTCGGCACCACGAACTCCAGACCCAGTTCATAGGCGTTGACGGCCGCAGCGTCCGCTTCGGTCGGATGGGTCAGGATCAGATAGATCGTAAACGGGGTATTGGGAGCAACCATGATGCAATCATCAAAAATGGCCTCCCGGTTGAAATACAATCCCAACATAATCGGCTCCTCAGCAACGGCCCCCATGGCCAACGTGGCCAGGAATCCGGCCAGTATGGGAATCAGCCATCTGTTCATCGTGTTCTCCCGACCCCCCGGGGGGAGGATCCTGGTCTGAAAGAAGGGTATCGTATCTCGGCTAAAATTAAAGGGGGATCCCCCGTCCCAGGTTCCGCAAAAAAAGGGCGCCCCACCGGAGCGCCCCTGCAATTCATCCCGAAATCATCCTGTAGTATCCCTTTAGCCCCCCAGCCGCGCGTTCCACTTGGCGACGTCGTCCGCCATTTTTTCCAGCAGCGGTCCGGGATCGCCCTCGATGGTGATCTTCTTCATGCCGTCGCCGCCGGCAATGGCGTTGACCACATCCTGATCCACATCACCCTCAATGCGGCCGAACACGGTGTGTTTGCCGTCGAGCCAGGGAGTGGCGACGTGCGTGATGAAGAACTGGCTGCCGTTGGTGCCGGGGCCGGAGTTGGCCATCGACAGGACGCCGGGGCCGTCGTGCTTGAGATCGGCGGTGCATTCGTCGGCGAACTGGTATCCCGGGCCGCCGGTGCCGGCGCCCTGGGGACAGCCGCCCTGGATCATGAACTCTTCGATCACCCGGTGAAAGATGAGATCATCGTAATAACCCCGGCCGGCCAGGTTCACGAAGTTGGCCACGGTCAGCGGAGCCTGGTCGGCAAAAAGGGTCAGGTTGATGGTGCCCTTGTCGGTTTCGATGACGGCTTTCAGGTCGGCCACGGCGGTCTCCTCGGTTGGGGCGAGTGCCCGTTTTCAGCAACCGCAGCAATCTAGCAGACATCGCCGCGTCCGCCAACCCGCGGTTGGTTGACCGGGTCGGGCGCTTCCGGTATGGTCCCGCTGGTGGGCCGGAATCCCGCCGAATCGGAGGACGATCATGGACCGAAAACAATACGGCGAAGCCCTCATCCTGGGGGCTTTCATCTGCACCGGTCTGGCTCTGCTGGGGTATCTCATCGCCGGGGGCGTGGTGTCGATGCGGGCCCTGGACCGCACGGTGACGGCCAAGGGGCTGGCCGAGCGCGAAGTACCCGCCGACGTGGCCATCTGGCCCCTGAGATTCGACCTGGCCGACAACGATCTGTCTGTTCTGAGTGCGGAAATGGAAAAGAAGTCGGCCCTGGTGCTGGCTTTTCTGCGGGACAACGGATTTGCCGACGACGAGATCACCGTCGGCACCCCCGCGGTGGTCGACCGCCGGGCCCAGCGTTACGGCGGCCCCCAGGACGGTTTCCGCTACCAGGGCAGCGGAACGGTCACGGTCTATTCGAGCAATATCGCCGGCGTGCGTGCGGCCATGACCCGCGTGGTGGAACTGGGTAAAAAGGGGATCGCCGTGGGCGGCGGCGACTACGAAACGCGCCCCCAGTTCCTGTTCACCGGCCTGAACGGCCTCAAGCCCGACATGATCGAAGAAGCCACCCGCAACGCACGGCAGGTGGCCGAGAAATTTGCCCGGGATTCGGGCAGCAATCTGGGCCGGATCAAAAAGGCCCGGCAGGGGCAGTTCTCCATCAACGACCGGGACAGCAACACCCCCCACATCAAGAAGGTGCGGGTGGTGGCCACCCTCGAATATTTCCTGACCGACTGAGACACCGGAGGCTCCCATGAAGACGTCGACCGTAAGCAAGGCCTCCCTGCTATTCCTGGTGGTAGCCATCACCCTGACCTTCTTTTCGATGATCAAGGCCTTCATCATGGCCGTGGTCCTGGCGGGGATCTTTTCCTCCCTCGCCCAACCGGTGTATTCTCGGTTCACGCGGTGGTTCGGGGGCCGCCGGTCCGCCGGATCGATCGCCACCCTGTTGATGATCACCCTGCTGATCATCGTGCCTCTGGGATTCCTTCTGGGCCTCGTCACCACGGAAGCCATCAAGGTGGGCGAGTCGATCACGCCCTGGGTCACGAACAAGGTCAACAACCCGGATCAGATCATCCTCTGGCTGGAGGGTCTGCCCTTCTACGAAAAAATCGCTCCCTACCAGGACGACATCCTGACTCGTCTGGGCCAGATGGTGGGCATTCTCAGCCGCTTTTTGATCAACAGCCTGTCCAGCGCCACCACCGGCACGGCGCAGTTCCTGTTCATGCTGATGATCATGCTCTACAGCATGTATTTCTTTCTCATCGACGGCAGCAAACTCCTGGACCGCATCCTTTATTATCTGCCGCTGGAGGATCAGGAGGAGAGGAAGCTCCTCGCCAAGTTCAGCTCCGTGACGCGGGCTACGCTCAAGGGAACCGCGGTGATCGGCCTTCTCCAGGGTGGGTTGGCGGGTCTGGCATTCCAGGTGGTCGGCATCCCCAGCGCCCTATTCTGGGGCACGCTGATGGTGGTGTTGTCGATCATTCCCGGCATCGGCACCGCGCTGATCTGGGTCCCGGCCGCCGTGATCCTGATCGCCGGCGGCAGCACGGCCAAGGGCGTCGGGCTGGCCCTGTTTTGCAGTCTGATCGTGGGCAGCATCGACAACATCGTCCGGCCCCGCCTGGTGGGCAAGGACACCCAGATGCCCGACCTGTTGATCCTGCTGAGCACCCTCGGGGGCATCATGATGTTCGGCGCCCTCGGGTTGATTCTGGGGCCCATCGTGGCGGCCCTGTTTGTCACCATCTGGGAGATGTACGGCGTGGTATTCCGGGATGTTCTTCCACCCGGCCAGATCCCTCTGCCCGACGATCTCGGTGAAACCGGCGACCCCGACCTGGACCAGGCGACCTAACCCGATAAGAACAATCGGATTTGGGCCGATTGAAAGTTGCCTTGCCGGGGTCCGGTCCCTAGGTTAAGGGAGATTTTCATCCCCTGGCGCGTGCCCCAGCCCCGGACCACCCAATATTTCCGGGACCCGACGAAAGCTCACATGTTCATCCCGGAGTTCATGACGGGGGTCTTCCATTGCCGCCCTTTGCCCACCTATCAACTGCTGCTCCTGGCGGCCAGTGTGGGTCTGACCGCGGGAGCCTTTGCCGAAACTTCCGACGTCATCCCGGATGAACCGGCCGACCGTCCGGACGGGATCCATGTCCTGGACGGCTCCTACGTGCTGGACATGGGCCAATTCCACGTCAACATCACCAACCACGGACTGATCGGTTCCCAGTACACCCTGACCCTGCCTTACAGTCGGGCGCCCTCAGGCGAATGGCCCGGCGGCTCGGGCCACGAATACCTCTGGGGGGCCGGCCTATGGGTCGGGGGCCGGATCAGCGGACAAATCGGGGTGACCACCGGTCAGCCCCAGCGGGAATTCCGGCCGGACCGGGATATTCTCGACACCATCTACGAGTCGCGGGCCGCCCGGGTCGTCCGGCCCTGGCCCGCGGATCTTCCCACGGGCTACCGCCTGCCCGACGCCCGCGCGGACGACGACGGGGACAACGCCTACGATGAAGATATCCTCAACGGTTACGACGACGACGGCGACGGCGAGGTGGACGAGGATTTCGGCCAGATCGGCAACCAGATGTTCACCTCCACCATGCACGACGACATCCCCTTGGTGCGGGAACTCTACCCCGACCACCTGCCCCTGGGACTGACGGTCGTCCAGCACGCCGCCACCTGGTACCAGGAGAGGTACGAAAACATCGTCGCCCTGGATTTCGAGGTCACCAACACCGGTTACCAGACCCTGCGGGACGTCTACCTCGGATTCTACGTGGACGGCGACATCCAGCGGCGGGGGTATGGGGGCTCGCAGCCCGACGACCTGGCCGGCATGTGGAGCGGAGCCATCCGCGGCAGCGACGGCGCCTTCAAGAGGGTCGAAGTGGCCTGGATGAGGGACGGCGATCCCTACGACCCCTTGCCCGGCTGGATCGGGACGGTGCTTCTGGACCACGACACCGACTTCAGCGAACTGCGGGCCCCGCGCAAGGTCTCGGTCAGGTCCTACCAGATCTTCGCCACCAACGCCCGGGTGATCCAGGACGGCGAACCCGCCTCGGACCAGGACCGCTACTACCTGATGTCACGCCAGCAGCACGACCCCGACCAGCGGCCGGATCAGGCCGGCGACCTGAAGTACCTGATTTCCAGCGGACCTTTCGGGCACGTTCCTCCCGGCCGAACCCTGAACTACCGGCTGGCCATGGTCATGGGCGGCAATCAGGCGGAGATGCTCGCCAACGCCGTGAAGGCCATCCAGGTCGCCAAAGGCCGGTACTTCGATCTGGACAACAACTGGACCACCGGCACGGCAGGCTTCGAAACCAAGATCTGCCTGGGAGACCTGCCCCGCTACCAGGACGGCCGGGATCCCCTGTTCGATTTTCGCGCCTATTTCATGGATGAAACCTGCGTCGGCGATTCGCCCGTCTTCGGCTACGAGACCATCAGCAAGGAAGCGATGTTCATCGACACCGACGGCCGCTACTGCATCTACGTCAACGCGGACAACTGCGAAGAATGCTACGCGGGATTCGGGGTGGAGTGCACCGAACAAAATCAGCTCTACTGGAACTTCGTCGGGGCCTACCCCTGGTTTCGCTATCCGCAGTACTACACCGGGACCTATGGCCGGGAAGGACGGGTGCCCTGGGTCAGCTCTGGAGAAGTCCCTCCCACGCCCCCGAACATGCGCCTGGTGCCCGGCCACAACCAGGTGGAGATCTTCTGGGACGACCTGAGCGAATACGATCCGGACTACCTCCGCAACGTGATCGACTTCGAATCCTACCGGATCTGGCGAGTCGCCGATTGGACCCGCCCACCGGGAACCGAGCCCGACGCCGCGCCCACCTCGGACAAGTGGGCCATGATCGAGGAATACGACCTGGCCAATTTCACGCCGCCGGGAGCGGGCGATTCCCAGAACCCCTTGCCGCTGGGC
>CBDTUS010000044.1:0-21985 GCA_965363725.1 uncultured bacterium
CGTGGTGCCGGGGTTGCGGCGGATCCATTCGATCAGCGAGGCGGGCCTGTCCCAGATCACCCTGGAGTTCAACTGGGGCACGGCCATGGATTACGCCGCCCTGGATGTCCGGGAAAAAATCGACCTGGTGCGCCTGCCCGGCGAGGCCACGATTCCCCTTCTTTTGAAATACGATCCGGCCCAGGATCCCGTGGTCCGGATCGGTCTGTCCGGCAATGCGACCCTGGTGCAGCTGCGCAACGTGGCCGACGATGTCCTGAAGAAGGAGATCGAAGCCTTGACCGGGGTGGCCGCGGCCCGGGTTTCGGGCGGTCTGGAGGAGGAAATCCGGGTCGAGGTCGATGAGTCCCGCCTGTCGTCCCTGGGGATCCCCATCGGCCTGGTGACTGAGACCCTGCGGCAGGAGAACATCAACGCTTCGGGCGGCTCCCTGCGGGACCGCAACGCCGAGTACATTGTCCGGACCCTGAGTCGATTCGAGAGCCTGGCGGACATTGAAAAGGTGACCGTCACCAACATCGACGGCAAACCTGTCCGCCTGGGCGACGTGGCCGACGTGGTGCGAACCCACAAGGACCGGGTCACGGTGACCCATATCGACGGCCGCGAAAGCGTGGAGCTCGCCGTCTACAAGGAGGGCGACGCCAACATCGTGGAGATGGCGCGAACGGTGCGGCAGCACGTCGACCGCCTGGCCGACCGACTGCCCGAGGGCATGGAGCTGGAGATCCTATTCGACCAGTCGATCTTCATCGCCCAGGCCATCAAGGAGGTGCGGAACAACGCCTTGATCGGCGGGGTGCTCGCGGTCCTGGTCCTGTTCATATTTCTGGGGGATTTCCGCAGCACCATCATCATCGGCATCGCCATACCCATATCCATCGTGGCGACCTTTATTCTCATGCTGACCCGCGGCGTGTCCCTGAACATCATGTCCTTGGGCGGGCTGGCCCTGGGTGTGGGCATGCTCGTGGACAATTCCATCGTGGTGCTGGAGGCTATTCACCGCCGCAGGGAAGAGGCCCCCGAGGAAGCCGATCCAGCGGAAATCGCGGCCCGGGGAGCGGGGGAAGTGGCCGGCGCGGTCACCGCCTCGACTCTGACCACACTGGCCGTGTTCGTGCCGATCGTCTTCGTGGTGGTGGGCGTGGCGGGCCAGATATTTCGCGACCAAGCCCTGACGGTGACCTTTTCACTGCTGATATCGCTCTTCGTGGCGCTGACGTTCACGCCCATGGCGGCGGCCTTCGGACAGGGCCGCTCCGCCGGCCCGGATCAGGACGAACGTAAGCTGGGCTGGTACGCCTCCTGGTCCCGGTACGCGGGTGAAGGACGGCGTGTATTTCGCTGGCTAAGGGTGGCGGGATTATTTCTCGTGCTGGGGCTGCCGATGCTGGTGCTGCGGCTCGTTCAGTTCCTGCTGGCGGGGCTGCGGCACGCCGCGCGCCTGGTCATGCTGCCGTTGACCTGGGCCTTCGCCAGATCCTTCCCCGCCCTGCAGAACGGGTATGTCCGGGTCCTGTCCAGGGCCCTGCGCCACCGCATGCTGGTGCTGTTCCTGGTGCTGGTCATGGCCGGCGGGGCCCTGTTCCTTTGGCCGCGCCTGGGCTCGGAACTCGTTCCCCCGTTGGCCCGCGGCGAATTTACCCTGGCGCTGGAATTGCCGGAGGGCACCCCCCTGGGCAAAACCGACACCGTGGTCCGGAATCTGGAAAAGGACCTGGCGAAACTGCCGGGCATCGAGATGGTGGCTGGAGAGGTCGGGGTATCGCGCGACGGCCAGTCGTCGGCCCAGCGCCGCAAGGAGAACCGAGCCGAAGTCCAGGTGCGGCTGTCGGCAACCACCGCCGAGGCTGAGACCGCGGCCCTCGAGAGGATTCGCGAGGCCCTCGGGAAATATCCCGATCTGCATATGAAGCTCAAGCGCCAGTCCCTGCTGACCTTTGGGGCCCCCGTGGAAGTCAACGTCTACGGGTACAATCTGGCCGACCTCCAGCGGATCGCCTACGAGGTCCAGGACCGCCTGACCGATGTGCCGGGCCTGCGCGACATCCGGCTGAGCATGGTGCCGGGTTCACCCGAGGTGCAGGTGTCCTTCGACCGGGACAAGCTGAACCGCTACGGGCTTCGCCTGGGTGAGGTGTCCGAGACGGTACGGGGCAAGGTGCGCGGCACGGTCGCCAGCCGGTTCCGCGACCGGGAACGGCATGTGGACATCCGGGTGCTCAACACCGGAGCCCAGCGCAACACCCTCACGGCGGTCCAGGACCTGATCGTCACCGAGATGGACGGGGTGCCGATCACCCTGGGCAGCATCGCGGACATGGAAATCGTGACCGGTCCGTCGGAGATCCACCGCCTCAGCAGCAAACGGGTCGCGATCATCTCGGCCAACCTGTCGGGCAGGGACCTGGGCTCCGTGACGCGTGATATCCGCGGCCGGCTGTCCGACGTGAGCCTGCCTTCGGGCGTGTCGCTTGAGATGGGGGGGCAGAATGACGAAATGGAAACCTCCTTCCGCTCCCTGAGGCTCGCGATCCTGCTGGCAGTGTTCCTGGTCTACCTGGTCATGGCCGCCCAGTTCGAGTCTTTCGTGTACCCCCTGATCATCATGTTCACCGTGCCTTTGGCCATGAGCGGGGCCGTCTACGGACTGTTCCTGTGGGGATTGAGTGTGAGCGTCATCGCGGTCATCGGGGCCATCATGCTGGCGGGCATCGTGGTGAACAACGGCATCGTGCTGGTGGACCGGATCAACCAGTTGCGCCAGGCGGGGCTGGAACTGGCCGCGGCGGTGGTGCGGGCGGGTTCCGAACGCCTCAGGCCGATTCTCATGACCACGGCGACCACGGTGCTGGGGCTGCTGCCCATGGCCCTGGGCCTGGGTGAAGGCGCCGAGCTGCGCGCGCCCCTGGCCGTGACCGTGATCAGCGGCCTGCTGCTGGCCACGCTGCTGACCCTGGTCGTGGTCCCTGTGATCTACACCCTGTTGTCGGGCCGCAGCGCCGTGTTCGACCAGAAGGAGAGCTGACATGTGGCTCACCTATCTGTCGCTGCGCCGCCCGGTGACCCTGGCCATGGCCCTGGTCACGGTGGTGCTGCTGGGCGCGGTTTCCATCCTGAAGGTGCCCCTGGATTTCCTGCCGCGGGTGGAATTCCCCTTCATCGCGGTCTGGATCCCTTACCAGGGCGGCATCCCATCAGAAAATGAAAAGGAGATCGTGCGTCCCATCGAAGAGGTCCTGGCCACCCTGGGGGGCGTGCAGGAGATCTTCAGCTACAGCGACGCCAACGACGTCCAGGTCGGGGTGACCTTCGATTGGGGCCGGGACGTGAACCTGCTGCGCATGGAGGTGAAGGAGAAGATCGACCAGATCCGGGGCGAACTGCCGCCGGACATCCCGCAGATCTTCCTGTTGACCTTCAATACCAACGACATCCCCATCATCGAGGGGCGGATCTCGGCCAAGGGGAGGGACCTCTCCGAAAGCTGGGATCTCATCGACCAGAAGATCATCAGCCCGCTGCAGCGGATCCCCGGTGTGGGGCGGGTGAACATCGACGGGGTGCTGCCGACCCAGGCCTCGGTGTACCTGCGGTTCGACAAGATCATGGAGCACAACGTCGACGTGAACCGCCTGTTCGCGGAACTGGAGGCGGCCAACGTCGAACTGACCGTGGGGCGGATCACCGATCGCGGTCTGCGCTACGACCTGCGGACGGTCAGTGGGCTGCGCGGGGTGGAGGACCTGCGCGAGCTGCCCATCGACCCGCGGGGCCTGCGGCTCGGCGACATCGCCGAGGTGATCTACGGGGCCCCCGCCCTCAGCTACGGGCGGGTGCTCAACCGCGAACCGGCCATCGCCTTCTGGATTCAGAAAGCCTCCGGATACAACACCGTCGAGGTCTGCCGCGCGATCGAAAAGGAACTGGAACGCATCAACCAGGATCCGACCTTGCAGGGCATCAACAGTTTCTCCTTTTTCAACCAGGCCGACCAGATCACCGATTCGCTGCGGAGCCTGATGCAGGGGGGGCTGTTCGGCTCCATCCTGGCCATCGCCATCCTGTACGTTTTCCTGCGGCGCCTGAGCATGACGCTGGTGGTGTCCATCGCCATCCCAATTTCCATCCTGGGGACCTGCGTCTTCCTGTTCCTGTCTGGCCGCAGTCTCAATGTGCTGACCATGATGGGGCTGATGCTCGGCGTGGGCATGCTGGTCGACAACGCGGTCGTGGTGCTGGAGTCCATCCACCGCCGTCAGCATGCCGGGGCCGGGCCCCTGGCCGCGGCGGTCCGGGGGACCCGGGAGGTCGGTCGGGCGATCGTGGCTTCGACCCTGACCACGGTCATCGTGTTTGCGCCCATCGTGGTGAGCAAGGACGACGAAATGGGAGTCTGGCTGGGAGAAGTGGGGGTGACCATCAGCGTGACCCTGCTGCTCTCCCTGCTGGTAAGCCTGACGGTGATCCCCGCTCTCTCGGTCAAGATGACGCGGAGCGGGTCGCTGGATGCCGACGCCCGCTGGTTGGTCTGGCTCAAGCGGATCTACCTTCGCGTGCTGCGCTGGACGGCGATTCGGCACCCGCTGCTGACGGCCCTGGTCATCGTGCCGGCGGTCCTGGCCCTGACCGTAGGTGCCATGAAGGTGACCGATTTCAAACCCGACACCTTCGGCAATCAGGGAATCCGGCGTGAGAGCCTTTACATCTCCTTCGACTATACCGGACCGGTGGACAAGTACACCTCGCAGGACATGGTCTGGAAAACCTCGGAATACCTGGAATCCCGCCGCGAGGAACTCAACCTGAGGGATATCTATTCGTTCTACGTGGCCGACGGCGGCGGGGTGACGCTGTTCTTCAACGACGGCGTGGTGTCCGATGAATTCTTCCATGAAGTGAGGGAGGACCTGAGGGAGAACCTGCCCGTTCAGGCGGGTCTGAACTTCCGCTTCGGCGGCGACGAGGGCCAGGACTCGGGCGCCAAGACCTTCGCGGTGACCATTTCCGGAGATGAAACGGAATTCCTCCAAGAGTTCGCCGGTGAGGCCAAGCGGCGGCTCGGACTGATCGAAGGCATCGGGGACCTGAAAAGCGACAGTGATGACGGCAAGTCCGAGATCCAGGTCCTTGTGGATCCCGACCAGGCCGGCCGCTTCGGGATCTCCCCGGCCACCGTGTCCCAGATCATGGGGCTGACCTACCGCGGGGTGCAGCTGCCGCGCTTGCAGACCGGCGAGAAGGAAATCGACCTGGTGGTGTCCCTGCTTCCGGAGGACCGCGAGTCAATCGAAAACCTGTCCCTGTTGACGGTGGGTTCGGTCGACGGCCGGGCCGTGCAGCTCAATCAGATCGCGGACTTCCAGTTCGGAAAGAGCCCCGAGCGGATATTCCGCCGGGACCAGCGCACCGGGGTGACCGTCACCGGCACCTGGGAGGGGGAGCAGCTGGACGACGCCCTGGCCGTCGTCGGGCAGATCATGGATGGCATGGACCTGCCGTTCGGCTACAGCTGGAACTTCGGCAGCGAGATCCTCCGGGCTCAGCAGCAGCAGGGCGAGATGGGCATGAACATGCTGCTGGCGTTGGCCTGCGTGTTCTTCGTGATGGCGAGCCTGTTCGAGTCCCTGCTCTATCCGATGGTGGTCATGGGCACGGTGCCGTTCGCCTCCCTGGGTGTCTTCTGGCTGATGATGGCTACCGGCACACCATTCAATCTCATGGCGATGATCGGCATGGTGATCCTCATCGGGATCGTGGTGAACAACGGCATCGTGCTGGTGGACCACATCAACGGCCACCGGCGGTCCGGTCGTCCCCTGGACGAGGCCATCATCAGCGGCTGCGCGGATCGGTTGCGGCCCATCCTCATGACCGCCGGCACCACCATCCTCGGCCTGCTGCCGCTGGCGGTGTTTCATGGAGCCCACGTGGGAGATGCGGAATACTACCCCATGGCCCGGGCCATCAGCGGGGGATTGGCGTCCAGTACGATGCTGACGCTTCTGGTCATGCCTACCTATTATCGTCTGGCCACCCTGTGGTCCGAACGCCTCATGGCCAGCCTGCGGCAGTGGACCGGACGGGGCCGGCCGGCGGATTTCGCGGTTACCAGACCATCCGCCCCCGGGGGTGATTGAAATTGCCAAGGCCGGGGCCCGTGAGTATATTTTCGCCAAGCAGTGAGGGAGGGCTGTCCGGATTGGCCAGCACTCCCTCCTGTCACTTGCTCAGCCGGCCGGCTTACCGGCCCATTGTCATACGAACAAGGTGGAATCGATATGTATAACCATAATTCCAACGACAAGGTGGCCATCTTCATAGATGGGGAAAACATCCACTACAGCGCCAAGCACTTGAACATGCGATTGGACTACCTCAAGCTTTGCCGGAAACTGGTGGGCGAACGCCGTCTGGTGCGCTCCTATTTCTATACCGCGATCAGCAACCAGTCCGAGGGTAAAATCGATTTCATCAATTTCCTGAAGCTGAACGGATTCACGGTCGTGACCAAGGAAATCAAGTCCTTCAACGAGATGGACGGCGGAGGGCGCAACGTGCGCGGAATGCTGGACATGGAAATGGCCATCGACGTGCTGGACCTTTCCCCTCACCTCGACACGGTCATCCTTTGCACCGGCGACGGCGACTTCAAGCCCCTGGTGGTGGCCCTGGGCCGGCGGGGCATCCATGTCGAGATCTGTGCCCTGCGTGAGATGACCAGCACCGAATTGATCGCCACCGCCGATGCCTACACCGACCTGGCCAGCATGAAGGACGACATCGCCCTGGCCGGCGCACCGGCGCCCCCGCCCGAGATCAAGAACGAACTGCCGGCTGCCGAAAGCGACGAGTTCAATTCGTTCAAGGTGCAGGACACCAGCTTCGATTTCTGATTTGCCTGCCTGCCGGCAGGTTTAACAGTTGGAGAGCCCGGTCATGTTTCATGGCCGGGTTTTTTATAGCCGGTGGACTATCCCAGACCGCTGTCCGCGAGCATGGCGAAACGGTAACGGTCCTGGATGATCCTGGTCACGGGACCGGGGAGGCCGCCGGCCACGGAGTGTCCGTCGATACGGATCACCGGCAGAACTTCCCGGACGCTCGAGGCCATGAAAACCTCGCAGGCCGCCTCCAGATGACGCCTGTCCAGGGCCTTCTCCCTGACCTCGATGCCCTCGGCCGTCGCGATCGCCAGGATCCGCTCCCGGGTCCGCCCGGCCAGGAAGCCGTCGTTGCTGACGGGTGTCAGCAGGTGGTCGGCGGCCACGAGGAAGAGGTTGCTGACTGCGCCTTCGAGGAGGGCGCCGTTCAGGTCGGTAAGGATCGCTTCGGGACATCCGGAGACTGCAGCTCGGCGCAGGGCGCGCAGGGCGGCCAGTGAGTTCAGGGTCTTCAAGGCCGGAAAATTGCCCCGGGCGTAGGAGGCTCCGAGCGTGACCACCGGGATTCCCTCGGTCTGCCAGCGGTCCAGTTCGGCCGCGACGGCGGACAGGGTGACCAGCACCGTGGAAGCGATGGTTTGCAGGTTGGACAGGGGCAGGGGGCGGTCCGCGCTGCCGCCCCGGCTGATGGTGATGCGCATCCGTCCGTCCGTATCCTCCAGCCCATTTTCCCGGGCCAGCCGTTCGGCCGCGGTCTGCAGATCGGTCAGGGAACACGGAACCGGAAGGTCGAGTTCGCCGGCGTGGAGCATGAGCCGGCGATGGTGGGCCGCCAGGTCCACCGGCCGTCCGCGGTAGGTGCGTAGGGTGGTGTAGATCCCGTCGCCGTAGAGAAATCCCCCGTCCCAGACTGGGATCCGGGCTTCATTGGCTGGGACGTATTCCCCATTCAGATAGACGATCACGCCGTTCCTTTCCCGCCGGAGCCTTCCCAGAGAGTCCCATAACCGTTCGCACGTGGCAACAGGCCAGTGGGCAGGGGCGTTGCCGCCCACATTTATCGTCTTGTTGACACGATCAAACTGTCTGTTATTTTTGCAACATACGGGATCCGCAGCACCCTTGCCGGTGCCGGGTGGGCCCTCGCCATTTGCCCATGAACGTTCACCCACAGGGAGCCTTCATGTTCGAACAGTTCATTCCCGTCCTGATGGTTCTGGGTGTCGCCGCGGGATTCGCGGGCCTGTTCCTGGGCCTGAGTTTCTGGCTCGGACCCAAGCGATCCACTCTCCTGAAGGACTCCACCTACGAATGCGGGATC
Source organism: uncultured bacterium (assembly GCA_965363725.1). Taxonomy (GTDB): domain Bacteria; phylum Krumholzibacteriota; class Krumholzibacteriia; order LZORAL124-64-63; family LZORAL124-64-63; genus JAGLCY01. Next base: position 8,209 of record CBDTUS010000044.1, read on the forward strand.
CCGGTGCGGGGCACGACCCAGATCCGGTTTTTCGTCCGGTTTTTCCTGGTGGCCCTTTTCTTCCTGCTGTTTGACCTCGAAGCGGTCTTTCTCTATCCCTGGGTGATTCTCTACAAGGGGATGCTCGTCGCCGGGCAGGGTGCCTTCGCCCTGGCGGAAATGGGGGCCTTTGTCCTCGTCCTGCTGGTCGGTTTCATATACATCTGGAAGAAAGGCGGGCTCGAATGGCAATAGACCTCGAAAGCCCCAGCAATTTCATCACCACCCGCCTGCGGCAGGCCGTCAACTGGGGTCGCAAGTACAGCTTGTGGCCGCTGCCCTTCGGCGTGGCCTGCTGCGCCATCGAATTCATGAGCACGGTGTCGTCCTACAACGATATCAGCCGCTTCGGCGCGGAGCTGGTTCGCTTCTCACCGCGGCAGAGCGACCTGCTGATCATCGCCGGCACCATCAGCTACAAGCAGGCGCCGATACTCAAGACCATCTATGAGCAGATGGCCGAGCCCAAGTGGGTCATCGCCATGGGCGCCTGCGCCAGCAGCGGGGGCTTCTACAACAACTACAGCACCCTGCAGGGCGCGGACCGGATTATCCCCGTGGACGTTTACGTCGCCGGATGTCCCCCGACCCCGGAGAATCTTTTGTTCGCCCTGACCCAGATCCAGGAAAAGGTCGAAAAGGAGGGGCTGGTGCCGGCCGAGCAGCGCCACGCCCATCGGGCCGAGGCTTGACTTTCCAGGGAATCCTCAAACGACGCGGCGTCACCGGAGACCAGATTCCGGACGGCTGCCGCAGGGACGGAAGAGCATGAGTCAGAAGCTGGTCGCCAGACTGCAGCAGGAATTCGCCGGAGACCTGCGGGAAGTGCCCAATCCCAAGGGGGACGAATCGGTCATTGTCGGCAAGGAGAAACTGGCTGAAGTTCTGACTCATCTGCGTGACACCGAAGGCTGCGAGCAGCTGTCGGACGTGGTGGGGGTCGACTACCCGGACCGGGAGCGGCGTTTCGAGATCAACTACCTGCTGCGCTCCTGGCAGAACAACCACCGGATCATCGTCAAGGTCGAAGCGGACGAGGACGAGCCCGTGCCCACGGCGACGGGCATCTTCCGCAGCGCCGACTGGCACGAACGGGAGGTCTACGATCTGCTGGGCGTACCTTTCGAGGGACATCCCGACCTGAGGCGCATCCTCTGCCACCATGAGTTCGAGGGCCATGCACTGCGCAAGGATTATCCCATCGAACAGGGGCAGGAGTGCTCCCGTCCCGAGAACCTCTTCACCGACCAGGACATCGCCGCTGCGGCCCAGCGGGCGTCGAACCTGGTGGCGGACCTGGACGGGGCCCTGGACGAGGTGCACCCCAGCGATCTGTTGACAGTGAACGTGGGGCCGAGCCATCCGGCGACGCACGGGGCCCTGCGCGCCGAACTGCTGCTCGACGGCGAGACGATCCTGGAGGCGCGCACGGAGATCGGTTACATCCACCGCTGCTTCGAAAAGGAATCCGAGGATCACACCTGGGCCCAGGTCATGCCCTATACTGACCGGCTGAACTACTGCTCGGCCATGCTCAACAACTCCATCTACGCCTCGGCGGTCGAGAAACTGATAGGGATCGAGGCGACCCCGCGCACCCAGGCGATACGGGTGATCGTCAGCGAACTTTCCCGCATCATCGACCACCTGGTGTGCATCTGCGCCAACCTCGTCGACATCGGCGCCCTGACCAACTACTGGTACCTGTACAACGTCCGGGAGAGCATATACGAGTCCCTCGAAAAGCTATGCGGGTCGCGGCTGACCACGAACTACGCCCGGATCGGCGGAATGAGCCACGACCTGTACGATGGCTTCGACGCCGAGATCCGCACCAAGCTGGTCCAGCTCGACGGCTCCATCAAGGACGTGATGGATCTTATCGCCCGCAACCGTATCTTCCTGGACCGAATGGTCGATGTCGGTGTCATCGGTCAGGCGGACGCCCTCAGCTTCGGGTACACGGGTCCCTGCCTGCGCGCCACCGGACTGGAATACGATCTGCGCAAGACGGCGCCCTACTGGGGGTACGAGAACTACGATTTCGCCATTCCGACGGGAACCAACGGGGATAGTCACGACCGGATCATGGTGCGCATGGCCGAGATGGTGCAGAGTCGGGCGATCATCATCCAGGCCCTCGATAACCTGCCCGACGGTCCTTTGAACGTGGATGACCATGCGGTGGTGCTGCCACCCAAGGAACATGTCTACGGCAGTATCGAGGGCGTGATGAACCAGTTCAAGCTCGTCTACGAAGGCATCAGGGTGCCCGCGGGCGAGGCTTACGGATTCGGGGAGGGGGCCAACGGGGAGCTGGGATTCTTCGCCGTTTCCGACGGAACCGGGCGCCCCTACCGTCTCAAGGTCCGGCCGCCCTGTTTCCCGATCTTTTCCTCCTTCGCGTGGCTGTCCGAGGGGGGCATGATTCCCGACGCCGTGGCGACCCTCGGCAGTCTGAACATTATCGCCGGTGAGCTGGACCGATGAGGGTCCGCTTTCCAGGGAAGGTTGTCCGTCGATGAACAAACCCGTGAATGAACCCACCGGTTTCGTCCTGTCGCCCGCCGCCGAAGCGAAGGTAGCCGATCTGGTCGCGAAATACCCAACCAAGGCCAGCGCCCTGATGCCCTGCATCTGGGTGATCATGGACGAAATGGGATACGTTTCAGGTGCCGGGGTGGATTACCTGACCGGAAAGCTGGAACTGACCCGGGCGCGGGTCCATGAAGTGTTGAGTTTCTACACGATGTTTCGCACGGAACCGCAAGCAGAACATACGCTTCAGATTTGTCACAACATCAGCTGTCACATCATGGGCGCTCGTCCGATCATCGCCCACCTGGAAAAGCGGCTGGGGATCAGACTGGGGGAGACCACTCCCGACGGAAAGTTCGCCCTTGAGGGTGTCGAGTGCCTGGGCGCCTGCGGCCTGGGTCCCTGTCTGCAGCTGGGCAAACACCTCTTCGAGCATCTGACCCCGGAGAAGACCGATGAACTGCTGGACAGTCTGCGCAAGGGCGTGGTGCCCCGGGCGGACACGGACCGTGAACTGCAGGCCTAAGGAGAGATCAAGTTGAGCCGCAGCGACTACAACATTCTCTCGGCGAGATTCGGAAGGCCCGACGGCCATCTGCTGTCGGTGTACGAAGCCGAGGGCGGCTACAAGGCCCTACGCATGGCCCTGACCATGCAGCCCGCCGAGATCCGCGACGTGGTGAAGGGGTCCGGTCTGCGGGGCCGCGGTGGCGCGGGTTTCCCGACCGGCGTCAAATGGGGCTTCGTCCCGCAGGGATCCGAAGAGGTCTACTTCTTCGTCAACGCCGATGAGAGCGAACCGGGCACCTTCAAGGACCGCTACTGCCTGGACTACGATCCCCACCAGACCCTCGAGGGGACCATCATCAGCTGCTTCGCGGTGCAGGCCAAGCTGGCCTTCATCTACATCCGCGGCGAATTCGGCTGGCTGGTGGACCGCTGCCAGGTAGCGGTGGATGAGGCCTACGCCGCGGGCTACCTGGGGAAAAACATCCTCGGCAGCGGCTATGACCTGGACGTCATCGTTCACAAGGGTGCCGGAGCCTATATCTGCGGTGAAGAAACAGGCCTGATCAACTCCGTCGAGGGTCTCAAGGGGCAGCCCAAGATCAAGCCTCCCTTCCCCGCCGTGTCGGGTTTCCTGGACAAGCCGACCATTGTCAACAATGTCGAGTCGGTGGCGTCCGTTCCCTGGATCATCAACAACGGGGCCGAGGCCTACCGGAGGTTCGGTACCGAGAAGTCCTGCGGCACCAAGCTCTGGTCCGTCAGCGGCCCGGTCAATAATCCAGGGGTCTACGAGGTCCCCCTCGGCATGCCCTTCCAGGAGTTCTTCCACGAATACCTGGGTGGGATGGTCGAGGGCGAGGAGCTGAAGGCCGTCATCGTCGGCGGCAGTTCGGTCCCCGTTCTGCCGGCGGCCGAGATCATGAGCTGCAATCTGGACTACGAATCCTTGCAGAACGCCGGCACCATGCTGGGCTCCGGCGGGATGATCGTGATTCCCGAAAGCAGTGACATGGTCGAACTCATCCAGGTGCTGATGCATTTCTACTACGACGAATCCTGCGGCCAGTGCACCCCCTGCCGGGAAGGCACGGGCTGGCTGCACAGGATCGTCAAGAAACTGCGCCGCGGGGAAGGCACCGCCGATGACATCGATCTGCTGGGGCACGTCTGCAACGGCATGGCCGGCCTGACTATCTGTCCGCTGTCCGACGCGGCGGTCATGCCCATGCGGAGTTTCATCGAAAAATTCCGTCCCGAATTCGAAGCCCTCATCCAGGAGACCGCGCCGGCCGAGCCCACCAGCCGCTGGCCGCGGGGCGAGCAGGAGTAACTGGAATGGCCAAACTGACCATAGACGGCAAGGAGATCGAGGTTCCCGACGGAACCAGCCTCTTCGACGCCTGCCGCGATGCCCGGGGCGAAGCCCTGCCCCACTTCTGCTATCACCCGGACCTGTCCATCGCCGGGGTGTGCCGGCTGTGTCAGGTCGAGGTCGAGGGCATGCCCAAGCTGACCATCGCCTGCAACACCACCGTGCGCGACGGCATGGTGGTCAGCACGCGAAGCAAGAAGGTCACCGAGGCCTCGACCCGGATCCTGGAGATGCACCTGATCAACCATCCCGTGGACTGTCCCATCTGCGACCAGGCCGGGGAGTGCGGCCTTCAAGACCAGTACATGGGGCACGGACTCTACGACTCCAAGATCGAGATGGAGACCAAGGTCAACAAGGGCAAGGCGGAGGTCATCGGGCCCTACGTGATCCTCGACCAGGAACGCTGCGTGCTCTGCAGTCGCTGCGTGCGGTTCTGCAACGAGGTGACCGGCACCGGCGAGATGGGCATCTTCAACCGCGGCGACCGCGCCGAGATAGGCACGGCACCTGGGGTCGAACTGGACAACAACTACAGCATGAATACGGTGGACATCTGCCCGGTGGGCGCGTTGACTGGCCGCGACTTCCGTTTCCAGAAGCGGGTCTGGATGCTCAAGGCCACCACCAGCGTGTGTCCCGGCTGCGCCACCGGCTGCAACGTGAGGATCGACCACGAAGCCGGCCGCGTCTACCGGCTCAAGCCGCGTTACAACCCCGAGGTGAACGGGCGCTGGATGTGCGACAAGGGCCGCATGACCTACAAGGCCGTCCACGAGGACAGCCGGCTGAGCGATCCGGTGGCCGCGGGCCAGTCCGGGCTCTGGGCCGCTGTCTCCGGAGCGGTGGCGGACCTCGGCGCCAAGGACGGGTTTGCACTGGTCATCGGCAGCCCCCATCAGAGTCTGGAAGAAATGTACCTGTGGAAGATCCTCGCCGGTGAGGCCGCCGTCCACGGCGGGCTGGCCGACACCGACCGGGGAGAAGGGGACGAACTCCTGCTGGACGCCGATCGCACCCCGAACCGCCAGGGTCTGGCCCTGCTGGGTCTCCAACAGGAGGACGGGGCGGCCTTGGCCGCCCGGATCGCCAAGACCACCGGGCCAATCCTGATCCACGGAGGTGACCCCGCAGCGGATCCCGCCGTGGCGGCCGCCCTGGCGGGGAAAGCCGTGGTCTACCTGGGCACCCATGACAACGCGACGGCCGCGGCTGCGGCCGTGGTCCTGCCCGGGGCCATGTGGGCGGAAAAGGCGGGAATCTTCGTCAACCGGGACGGCCGCCTGCAGGAATTCAAGCAGAGCGTGGCCCGGCAGGGAAACGCCCGCGAGGACTGGCGCCTCCTGGCCGAGCTGATGAACGTCAGCGGCCGGGAGAGTGCGCCGGGAAGTCTCAGGGCGGTGCGGATCGACCTGAACGCGGCCGTAGGCGGCGGCAGTGACCTGAACCAGCTTCCCGAAAGAGGATTCGTGCCCGGGGGTGAAGTCCGATGATCATCGTTTTCGACACGCTCGCCAAGATTCTCTTTTTCTTTGTCCTGATCATGGGTCTCGTGGTGGTCCTGATCTGGATGGAGCGCAAGGGATCGGCTTTCATCCAGGACCGGACCGGACCCAACCGGGCCGCGATCGGCGGTGTCCGGCTGGCCGGTCTCGTCCATCCGGTGGCCGACGTCTTCAAGCTCCTGTTCAAGGAGGATGTCACACCTGCCAACCGGCATCAGGCCCTCTACAACCTGGCGCCCTGGATCGGCATGACCGTCGCCATGAGCACCTACGCGGTCATCCCCTTCGGGGACTACCTCAACGTGGCCGGCCGCCACGTACCCCTGGTGGTGGCCGACCTCAACGTGGGTTTGCTGTACATCCTGGCGATCTCGAGCCTGGCGACCTACGGGACGGTGATGGCGGGCTGGGCGTCAAGCAACAAGTTCTCGTTTTTGGGGGGCATCCGCGCCACCAGCCAGATGATCAGCTACGAGATCAGCATGGGTCTGGCACTGATGGGCCTGGTCCTGGTCTTCTCGAGCCTGCGGCTGACCGACATCGTGGCCGGCCAGGGCGACCTCATCCTGGGCTTCTTGCCCAAGTGGGGGGTGGTGGTCCAGCCGGTGGGCTTCATCCTGTTCATCGTGGCGGTCTTCGCCGAGACCAATCGCAATCCCTTCGACATGCCCGAAGGCGAGTCCGAGATCGTGGCCGGCGTCCATCTCGAATACAGCTCCATGAAGTTCGCGCTGTTCTTCATGGCCGAATACGCCCACATGGTGGTCGGCGCCGCGCTCATTGCCACGTTCTATTTCGGCGGCTACCAGATTCCCTGGCTGCCCCGGCCCCTGATCGAGGCGAACGCAGGACTGATCCTGACGCTGAAACTGGTGGGGGTGGGCATCGCCTCCCTGTTGATCGCGATGCTGTTCTTCCGCCGCGTCCAGAAGGAAAAGGGCAAGTTCGGCGACGCCCGGGACCGCGAGCCCAAGTTGGGACTCGGCCTGTGGATTCTGGTCGCCGTGGCCGCCCTGGCCGGCCTGGGCCTCAAGCCCTGGGCCATCGGCGAGGTCGGGGCCGAAATGGTAGCCTCGCTCTTCCAGATCATGGCCTTCGTGGCCAAGGTTGTGTTCTTCGCCTGGCTGTTCATCTGGGTCCGCTGGACCCTGCCGCGTTTCCGCTACGACCAGCTGATGGATCTCGGCTGGAAGGTATGGCTGCCGCTGGGTGTGGCCAATGTGGTCGTCACCGCCGTCGTGATGGCGATTGTCTGATACGAGGAGTGTCATGAGTTTCGAAGGTTTGCCCAAGGGTTCCGGCGACAAGAAGATGTCGTTCCGCGATTCCATCTACCTGTGGGAAATTCTGCGGGGGTTGGGGGTGACGGCCAGGCATCTGGTCCGGAACATCCTGCACACCGACGACATGCCCACCATGCAGTACCCCGAGGAGAAACGGGTGTACGGGGACCGTTTCCGTGGCCGTCACCGGCTGATGCAGCGGGAAGACGGGACGCCGAAGTGTGTGGCCTGCCAGATGTGTTCGACCTACTGTCCGGCCGACTGCATCGAGATCATCGGGGCCGAACACCCCGATCCCAAGATCGAGAAGTACCCGCTGACCTTCGACATCGACCTTTTGCGGTGCGTCTACTGCGGGCTGTGCGAGGAGGCGTGCCCCTGCGACGCCATCCGCCTGGACACCGGAATCTATGAAATCGCCGCGGACAGCCGCGAAAAATTCGTCGTCGACAAGGAGTTCCTCCTCCACAACGACACCGACGGAACCCTCTGACCGGTGGGTCGGAGCCTGTTCGAGAAAGGCTGGACATGGAAGGTATTCTGTTCTGGGTTTGCGCCGTCGGGATGGTCACCGGTGGCCTGATGACCGTGCTCCAGCGCAACGCCGTCGTATCGGCGGTGTGGCTGATCTTCGCCTTCGTCTGTGCGGCGGGGATTTTCGCCCTGCTGTCGGCCCCCTTCCTGGCGGTCATGCAGATCCTGGTCTACGCCGGGGCCATCATGGTGCTGTTCCTGTTCGTGATCATGATGCTGCAGGGTCCGCGGCTCGACGGTGAACGCAAGCTGCTGGCCATCCCCCTGTGGCCCGCGGTGGCCGTTCCCCCCATGGCGATCATCGTCATGGTCATCGGCTACCTCAAGCGGGACGGTCTGACCGGGTGGTCCGGGCCGGTCCCGGCGGGATTCGGCTCGCCGACCCACGTGGCTCAGCTCCTGCTGGGCAAGTACCTGCTGGCCTTCGAACTGATTTCCATCGTCCTGTTGGTCGCCATCATCGGCGCCCTGGCCGTGGGCAAGGATGAAAGGAAACTGCCGTGGAGATAACCCTGAGTCACTACCTGCTGCTGGCCATGGCGGTGTTCCTGACCGGGATGGTGGGGTTCATCGTCCGGCGCAACGCCATCGTCATGCTGATGTGCGTCGAGCTTATGCTCAGTTCCGTGAACATCGTGTTCGCCGCCTTCAGCCGGTTCCATGCCAATGCCGACGGACACGTGTTCGTCCTGATGAATTTCGCGGTCGCGGCCGCCGAGGCCGCCATCGGTCTGGCCATCCTGGTGGAGATCTTCCGCCGCCGCCGCACCGTCAACGTCGATGACCTCAAAGCCCTGATGGAGTAACGCCGTGGATAGCCACACGACCGAATCATTGTTGCGGTGGATCGTCCTGGTGCCCCTGATCGGAGCGGCGGTGGGCGGACTGCTGAACCGCCGGTTGCCGAAAAGGGTCTCGGGCCTGATGGCCTGCGGTGCGGTGGGGGTGAGTTTCGCCCTGTCGGTGACGGTATTCCTGCGCCTGGCGCGCCTGCCGGCCGCCGAACGCTTCCTCAGCGACACGATGACCACCTGGATAGGCTTCGGCAATTTCCAGGTCGATCTGGGATTCTCCATGGATCCGCTGAGTGGGGTGATGGCCCTGGTCGTGACCGGGGTCGGGTTCCTGATCCACATCTACTCGCTGGGCTACATGGCCCACGATGAGGGATTCAGCCGCTTCTTCAGCTACCTGAACCTGTTCATCTTCGCCATGATGACCCTGGTCCTGGGGGAGAACCTCCTGATGCTCTTCGTGGGCTGGGAGGGCGTGGGGCTGTGTTCCTACCTGCTGATCAGCTTCTGGTTCAGTGACGAGGCCAACGCGGCGGCCGGGAAGAAGGCCTTCATCGTCAACCGGATCGGCGACTTCGGATTCCTGCTGGGCATCTTCCTGATCGGCGTGACCCTGCTGCCGCACCTGGGTGAGGGCGAAGGGCTGCTGAGCTTCCGCACCATGCAGCACCACGCGGGACTGCTGGCTCCGGCGGCCACGGCCATCTGCCTGCTGCTGTTCCTGGGAGCCGCGGGCAAGTCGGCGCAGATTCCCCTGTATATCTGGCTGCCCGACGCCATGGCCGGCCCGACGCCGGTCAGCGCCCTGATCCACGCGGCCACCATGGTCACCGCGGGTGTCTACATGATCGCCCGCATGAATTTCCTGTTCGTGCTTTCGCCCACGGCCATGAACGTGGTCGCGGTGGTGGGCGTGACAACGGCGATCTTCGCCGCGAGCATCGCCCTGGTCCAGAACGACATCAAGAAGGTCCTGGCCTATTCCACGGTCAGTCAGCTGGGTTACATGATGCTCGCCTGCGGCGTGGGTGCCTTCAGCGTGGGGATCTTCCACGTCATGACCCACGCGTTCTTCAAGGCCCTGCTGTTCCTCGGCTCCGGTTCGGTGATCCACGCCATGAGCAACGAGCAGGACATGCGGGTCATGGGGGGGCTGAAGAACAAGCTGCCGGTCACCTACTGGACATTCCTGGTGGGCACCCTGGCCCTGACCGGGGTGTTTCCCCTGGCCGGATTCTTCAGCAAGGACGAGATCCTTTGGAAAGCCTTCAGCAGTTCCCAGGGGGGCATCGGGTTCTGGGTGGTCGGCTTTCTTGCGGCCGGCATGACGGCCTTCTACATGATGCGTCTGGTCGTGCTGACCTTCTACGGGGAGAACCGCGCCAGCAGCGAAGTCAAAAGCCACATCCACGAATCGCCGGCGACCATGACCATGCCCCTGGTTGTATTGGCCGTACTTTCGCTGGTGGGCGGCTGGATCGGCTGGCCCCATTTCATGGGCGGCGGGGCCTGGTTCGAGCAGTGGCTCGAGCCGGTATTCGCCACCACCGGTGGCGCCAACGCGGCGGCCGGCCACGGGGCCATTTCCCACGGCATGGAAACGGCAGCCGGGGTCCTGGGGTCCGGGCACGCCGCGGCCGAAGCCATGCACGACACCAAGATGGAATGGTTCCTGGCCATCGATTCCCTGATCTGGGCCATCTTATGCCTGGTTCTGGGTTACATCGTCTACACCAAGAGGATCTCCATCGCCACGGCGGCGCGCAATCTGGCCGGCGGGGTGCCCCACCGGATCCTGCTCAACAAGTACTATGTGGACGAGGCCTACGAAGGCACTTTCATCCGTCCGGGTTACCTGCTGTCGAAAAAGTTCCTGTGGAAGATCGTCGATGCGGGTCTGATCGACGGTCTCCTGGTCAACGGTTCCGCCCTCGCCGTGGCGATCACCGGGTCGGTGTTGCGGCTTTTCCAGAACGGAATGGTCCGCTTCTACGCCTGGAGTTTCACCATCGGGGTCACGGTATTTGTCCTTTACCTCAGTTTCTCGGGCTAGGAGGACGCCGGTTTGTCGCTGATAACAGATCACATCCTGACGTGGGTCACGTTTTTCCCGCTGCTCGGTTCGGTGCTGCTGTGGACGGTCATCCGGCGTGACAATCACGCCCGCATCTTCGCCCTGACGGTGGCGTTGATCGACTTCGTCCTGTCCCTGCACCTGTGGAAGCATTTCGACAGCGGCCGGGGGGATGACCAGTTCGTCGAAAAGGTCGCCTGGCTGTTCAACGGTCAGATCAGCTACCACCTGGGGATGGACGGCATCAGCCTGGTGCTGGTGATGCTGACCACCTTCCTGGGCCCGCTGATCATCCTGTCGACCTGGAAGGCCATCACCGACCGCGTGCGCGAGTTCATGGCCCTATTCCTGTTCCTGCAGACGGCCATGCTGGGCACCTTCTTCGCCCGCGACATGCTGCTGTTCTACGTGTTCTGGGAAGCCATGCTGATCCCGATGTATTTCATCATCGGGATGTGGGGCGGCCAGCGGCGGATCTACGCCGCGGTGAAGTTCTTCATCTTCACCATGGTCGGTTCGGTCTTCATGCTGATCGGCATCCTGTACCTGTACTTCCAGGCCGGCAGCATGGACCTGTTCGACTTCCTGAAGGTCAGCCTGGGGCACGAAGCCCAGCTCTGGCTGTTCGCGGCGTTTTTCCTGGCGTTTGCCATCAAGGTGCCGGTGTTTCCGCTGCACACCTGGCTGCCCGACGCCCACGTCGAAGCGCCGACCGCCGGTTCGGTCGTCCTGGCCGGGGTGCTGCTCAAGATGGGGACCTACGGCATGCTGCGTTTCGCCATACCGCTGTTCCCCGAGGGAGTCGCCTTCTTCGCGCCGGCGATCAGCATCCTGGCGGTGATCGGAATCATCTACGGGGCTCTGGTCGCCATGGTTCAGCCTGACGTCAAGAAACTGGTGGCCTACTCCTCGGTCAGTCACCTGGGTTTCGTGGTTCTGGGCCTCTTCAGCCTGACCCCCCTCGGGGTGGCCGGCGGGATCTTCACCATGCTGGCCCACGGTCTTTCCACCGGGGCGCTCTTCCTGCTGGTCGGGGTGATCTACGAACGCCGCCACACCCGTGAAATTTCCGAATTCGGCGGCCTGGCCAGCCAGATGCCGGTGTATGCGACCTTCTTCATGATCGCGACCCTGGCCAGCATCGGGCTGCCGGGCATGGCCGGGTTCATCGGTGAGTTCATGATCCTGTTCGGGACCTTCGGCAGCGAGACCCTGGCCCACAGCCGGCTGATGACCGTCCTGGCGGCGACCGGCGTGGTGCTGGGCGCCATCTACATGCTGTGGATGTACCAGCGGGTCTTCTTCGGCCGGCTGACCAACGAGAAGAACATCGGTCTGCCCGATCTCAGTTGGCGCGAAACGGTTGTCCTGGTGCCCATCGTGGTCTTCATGTTCTGGCTGGGTGTCCGCCCGGGCCTGGTCCTGGACAAGGTCGAAGCCAGCATCACCGAGGTCCTGGCGCCCCTGAACGGACCGGCGCCGGATTCCGACCAGGAATCGGCGCACCATGTCCGCCACGTCGAACCTGAATCCGGACAGGGCCAGCCGGTCTTCGTCGTCCGGGACACGGAGAACCAGTGATGAACGAATTTTTCGCACCGAATGTCAGTGGTCAGTGGAACGCCCTGCTGCCGTACCTGATCGTGGCGGTCGGCGGCCTGCTGGTCATGGTGGTGGATGCTTTCGTCAGGACCCTCAAGAAGGACCATCTGTCGTATCTGACCATGTTCATCCTGATCGGCGCGGTCATCGTGCAGATCGTGGGCGAGCAGTCCCGGTCCGAAGTGCTCGGCGGCATGATGGTCACCGGTGACTTCACCCGCTTCTTCAACTACCTCTTCGCGGGCATCGGGGTCATGACCACCATCTTCGCGACCGGGCTGTTCGACCGGGATGGCCGATACCGTCCCGAATTCTATCCCCTGCTGCTGTTCAGCATCCTGGGCATGATGGTTCTGGTGGCGGCCAACGACCTGATGACAATCTTCCTCGGCCTGGAAACCATGAGCCTGGCCACCTACATCCTGGTCGGCGGGGTGCGCGGCAACATCCGCAGCAGCGAGGCCGGTTTCAAGTATCTGGTGCTGGGCGGATTCTCCAGCGCCTTCCTGCTGATGGGCATGGCCCTGATCTACGGTTTTGCCGGCGGCACCGGTTTCGACGACATCGCCGCGGCCATGAAGGACCAGAACCCCGACGTCCTGATCGTGGGCCTGGGTTCGGCCCTGATGCTGGTGGGTTTCGGTTTCAAGGTGGCGATGGTCCCGTTCCACATGTGGGCGCCGGACGTCTATGACGGCGCCCCCTCCTACGTGACCGGTTTCATGGCCACCGCCATCAAGGCGGCGGGGATCGCCATCCTGATGCGCTTCGTCATCCTGATGCAGCCCCAGCTCGCCTTTGCCTGGTACCCGGTTCTGACGGCCCTGGCCATCCTGACGATGAGTGTCGGCAATCTGGTGGCCCTGGCCCAGAGCAACATCAAGCGCATGCTGGCCTGGTCCAGCGTGGCCCACGCGGGCTACCTGCTGCTGGGTGTGGTGACGATGATCTCACCGGCAGCCGGCGGTTCGGACATGATGATGCTCGGCCAGGAGATCGGGGAGTCGGCCGGGTCCGCCATTCTCTTCTACCTGGTCGGGTACAGCCTGATGAATCTGGCAGCCTTCGGCATCATCAACGTGATGAACCAGAAATCGGGCGAGGACGCCTTCGAGATCAGCCGTTACGCGGGACTCGGCCGCCGCCAGCCCTTGGCCGCCGCCGCCCTGGGCATCGCGCTCCTGTCGCTGGCGGGCATTCCGCCCTTCGTGGGCTTCATGGCCAAGTTCTACCTGTTCAGCGCGGTCGTCAGGGCGGGCCTCATACCACTGGCCATCGTGGGCGTCGTCAACTCCCTGGTTTCGGTCTACTACTACCTGCACGTGCTCGTGGTGATGTACATGAAGGACGAGGACGAGGCCAGCTACAAAGGCACCGAGCTGGTGTCGGTGGTCACCTCGGGCGTCTTGGCGCTGCTGGTGATCTGGCTCGGGGTGATGCCGGGGGCGTTCCACCGGGCGGCCATGGTCATATTCCGCCAGGTCCAGTTCTAGCCTTCTGTCATCCGTTGGTTTAGGATCGGCCCC
>CBDTUS010000045.1:0-21774 GCA_965363725.1 uncultured bacterium
AAGCCCTGTTCCTGCAGCTCCTTGATGGCGTCCTGGAGCTGGGGGACAGAAGCGCTGATGTTGGGCAGCTTGACGATGTTGGCCTCTGGCGTCTGGGCCAGTTCACCCAGGCTGGCCAGGTTGTCGGAGATCTTCTGCTCGTCGGTCAATTTTTCGGGAAAATTGGCGAGGATCCGCCCGGCCAGCGATATGTCGCTGGTGGTCACGTCGACCCCGGTGCCTCTGGTGAAGGCCTGCACGATGGGCAACAAGGTGTAGGTGGCCAGGGCCGGCGCTTCATCGATCTTGGTCCAGATAATCTTGGGGGATGCCATGTCAATCCTTCGCGGTTGAGGTGGGTGACCCCAGACCCGGGGCGCGGGATGAGGGGATGCCTTTGATTTCCAGACTGATAACTTTGTATCGGTCCGGCCCATAGTCAAGGCCTTCCAGGGTCCTATCCGGCGCTTCCCAACGAAACACCCGACATGATAGGCTGGCGTGGACCACCGTTTCCGGAACCCGGACATTTCTGCAGGGAAAACACATGGCCAATCTGCACGCCCTCGACTGGATCGTCATCGCCGTCTACGGAATCCTGACCGTGGCCGTGGGAGCCTATTTCAGCAAGCGGGCCTCCTCGTCCACCGAGCAGTATTTCCTGTCGGGCCGCTCCCTGCCCTGGTGGGTGCTGGGCACGAGCATGGTGGCCACCACGTTTGCCGCGGACACGCCCCTGGCGGTGACCGGATTCATCCGCGACCACGGGATCTGGTACAACTGGTTCGGTTGGCACTACGTGATGAGCCAGATGCTGGCGGTGTTCCTGTTTTCCCGGTTCTGGCGCCGGGCCGAGGTCCTGACGGACAACGAATTGATCGAAAAACGATATTCCGGCAAACCCGCGGCCTTTTTGCGTGGGTTCAAGGCGGGGTATTTCGCCGTCCTCTACAACCTCATCGTCCTGGGCTGGGTCCTCAAGGGCATGGGGACGGTGGCGGAGTCGGTGCTGGGCGTGAACGAGGAGGTCGCGGTTCCCATCGTGGCCGCACTGGCCCTGCTGTACGCGCTGCTGGCTGGATTCTGGGGGGTGGTGGTCACCGACGTGCTTCAGTTTGTCCTGGCCATGATCGGGTCCATCACGGTTTCGGTCCTGGCCGTCCGGCACGTGGGCGGGGTGGCGGAACTGAAGGTGAAGCTTCTGGAGTCCCCGTTGTTCACTGACAACACCCTGGCCTTCATCCCGGGCGGGGGCCTGGGACTCGAATCGGACTTCTTCAAGTTCCTGGTGTTCGTGACCCTGATGTGGTGGGCCAGTCACAACGCCGACGGCGGCGGTTATCTGATCCAGCGGATGTCCGCCGCCCGTGATGAGCGGGGCGCGCGCGCCGCGGTCCTGTGGTTCGTGGTGGCCAACAACGCCATCCGCTACTGGCCCTGGATCCTCACCGGCCTGGTGTCCCTGGTCCTGTTCCCGGTCATGCCCGAAGGTAAGGGGGAAGAGGCGGCCTACCCCCTGGTGATGCTCACCGTCCTGGGCCCGGGTCTGCTGGGGTTGCTGCTGGTCTCGTTTTTCGCGGCCTTCATGTCCACCATCGACACGCATTTGAACTGGGGGGCCAGTTACCTCGTCAATGACATCTACCGCCGTTTTTTGAAACCCGCCGCCACCGAGAAGGAAGCGGTGATGGTCGCCAAGTTGTGCGTGCTGGCGCTGATGGTCTGCGCCGTGGTGGTGGCATTCTGGCTGGAGAGTATCGGGCGGGCCTGGCTGTTCGTCTGGGCCATGGGGGCGGGCATCGGGCCGGTGCTTGTTCTGCGCTGGTTCTGGTGGCGGATCAGTGCCTGGAGCGAGATCGCTGCCCTGGCGTCCTCGGTCTGTTTCGCGGTCGGGTTCGAAATCGTGGCCGCGCTTCAGGCCGGCACGGACTACGTGTTGTTTTCCACTCCGGTCAAGGTGGGCCAGGTGGCGCTGCAGACCCATCACAAGGCTCTGATCCTGGTGCCGATCTCGATCTCCATCTGGCTGGTGGTGACCTTTCTGACCCGGCCGGTGGAGCAGGAGAGGCTGGCCTCCTTCTACTGCAAAGTCAGGCCGGGCGGTTGGTGGGGGCCGGTGGCTCGGGAGCATCCTGAAATCCAGTGCGACGGATTCCGCTGGTCGCGCCTGGGGGTCTGGGCGGCCGGCAGTGCGGGGGTCTACGGATTCCTGTTCGGGTTGGGCAAGGTGGTGCTCGGCGAACCTTCGGCGGCGGTGCCGCTGTTTGCCCTGGCGCTGGGGGGCGGGCTGGTGGTGGCCCGCGAGCTGCGAAGGACCTGAGCCGTGGCGGGCCCGGGCGATATCAGATCTTGGAGAATTCCTCGGTGAAACGGTACCCGATTCCCCAGACCGTCAGGATCAGGCGCGGTCGGTTGGGATTGTCCTCGATCTTGCTGCGCAGCCGGTTCACGTGACTGTTGACCGTGTGTTCGAACACATCTGTCTCCTCGTCCCACACCGTGTCCAGAAGCTGGCGCCGGCTGAAGGTCCGTCCCGGTAGGGCGGCCAGGGTGTACAGCAGGTCGTATTCCTTGACCGTCAACTGTACGGGCTCGCCGTGGACCTGCACCTTGCGTTTGCCGTGGTCGATCTTCAAGGGACCCAGATCCAGAATGCGGTCGCCGGAGGTGATCCGCCCCAGCTCCTCGGCCCGTTCGATGCGCCGGTACAGGGCCTTGATGCGTGCGGCCAGTTCGCGGATGCTGAAGGGCTTCGCCAAGTAGTCGTCGCACCCCAGTTCAAGGCCCAGGACCTTGTCCGATTCCTGGACCCGGCCGGTGAGCATCACCACAGGGGTGCGGGTGTCGATGGCTCGGATTTCCCGCAGCACATCGATGCCGCTCATGGTTGGCAGCATCCAGTCCAGCAGGACCATCCCGTACTGGCCCGCCTGGAACGCGCGCAGGCCAGCCTCACCGTCGGCTGCGGCATCGACCTTGTAGCCTTCGGCGGTCAGGTGGAGAGTCAGCAGATCTATCAGGTCCCGTTCGTCTTCAATGACGAGGATCCTGCGGATGGCTCCCGGAGTGGAGGCCATAGGTACGGTCCTTCCCTTGGGGCCCAGAGGGCCAGGGCAAAACAAAACCGGATACGAATAGTCCAGCGAAGCGTGAAGAATCTCCTCGCAGTGGCGGACCGTTACAGCGTAAACAATCATATAGCAAAATGATACAGAGAAGCAAGCCCCTCGAATCAAGGGGCGGGGCTGGGGTGATAGAGGGTGACCCCTGCCGCTAGAGTCGAAAATATCCCGAAAACGCCATAATTTTGTGATACTTATGTGATTTTTTTAGACCGATCTGATCTGATTCTGCCGAGCCCTCCGGTTCGGAATTTTCTCCGGCCGCGATTCCATCCGGCGGTTGCCACCCGCTCCCGGCGGAGCGATACTAGCGGGAATCCGGCCCCCGGAACCTTTCGTTACCCCTGACAGGAGCGCCCATGACCCGACCGACCCTCCAACTTCCTCCGGTGGGTGATACCATCCTGACCCTGGACGCGGTGTCCAAATCCTACGGCAGCGTCAAAGCGGCCCGGGACGTGAACCTCAAGATTCCACGGGGCAGCATCTACGGATTTCTCGGTCCGAACGGCGCCGGCAAGACGACCACCATCCGCATCATCATGAAGATCATCCTCGCGGACGGGGGCACCATCAGCCTGGCCGGCCGTCCGATGGACGGGGCCATGCGGGACAGCATAGGTTACCTGCCCGAAGAGCGTGGCCTTTACCGCAAGATGAAATGCCTGGACCAGCTCGCCTATCTCGCCGAACTGAAGGGCGTGCCCCGGAAGGAGGCGCGCCGGCGGGCGGACATCTGGCTGAAACGGATGGGACTCGAGGAGTGGCGCGACCGCAAGGTCGACGCCCTGAGCAAGGGCATGCAGCAGAAGATCCAGTTCGCGGCCACCTTCATTTCCGAACCGAAGATGGTCATCCTGGACGAGGTGTTCAGCGGCCTGGATCCCTTGAACATCGAGCTGCTGCGGGACATGATCCTCGAAGAGAGGGACAAGGGCACCACGATCATCTTTTCCACCCACATGCTGGCCGAGGCGGAGAAGATCTGCGACTCCATCTGCCTGATCGAAGGCGGCGAGATCATTCTCGACGGCACCATGGACCAGGTGCGGGCCGCCTTCCCCCTGCAGTCGGTGCGCGTGGCCTGGGAAGGAAATCCCGAACCTCCGTCGGACCTGCCCGGGGTCCTGCACCGGGAAAAATCCGAAGGCAGCTGGCAACTGACCCTGGCCGAGGGTGTCAACCCCCGGGAGATGCTGCCGGAGTTGATGGCCTTCGGACCGCTGACCCTATTTTCGGCCAACCGGCCCTCCCTGGGTGAGATCTTCCTCGAGGCTGTTGCCCGGCACCGGAAAGGGGTACAGTCGTGACCAAGATCCTGACCGTCATCCGCAAGGAATACCTCGAGAGGGTTAAGTCGAAGAGTTTTCTCATCGGCACCCTGATCGGCCCGGCCCTGATGTCCATGCTCATCGTGGTTCCGGTCCTGGTCTCGGAAAAAGGCGGGGATGATGCGCGCACCGTCGGAGTGATCGACCCCTCGGGCCTGTATTTCGATTCCCTGGCCGAGGCGATCGTCGCCAACGGCGACGACAATGTTCAACTTGAATTGATGGGCGTCGGCACCTTTTCCACGGACGAGGCACTGGCCGGGATGAAGGACGCCATCCTGACCGAAACGATCCACAGCGGCGTGCTGATCGCAGCGGACTTCATCGATTCGAAACAGGCCACCTTCTACAACAAATCGGTCAGCGCCATGGTCATGCGGGACGAGGTCCTGCGTCCGGCCCTGAACCGCGTCCTGCGCGAAAACCGCTTCGCCGCCGCCCAGGTGCCCGACACCCTGTTCGCCTATCTGGCGGCTCGCACCGTCTGGTCCAGCATCGCGGTGACGGCCGAGGGCGGGGAAGAGGAGCAGGACGAAGAGGTGAGCTTCATCATGGCCGTGGCCCTGATCATGGTCATCTACATGATGGTGCTCATGTACGGCAGCCACACCCTGACCGCGGTGATCGAGGAAAAGAGCAGCCGCATGGTCGAGGTCCTGTTGGCCAGCATCTCACCGGGCGATCTGATGCTCGGCAAAGTCATGGGCATCGGTCTGGCCGGCCTGACCCAGTTCGCCATCTGGTCCGGGGCCCTGTTCCTGCTCAGTCAGCGGGGAGTGTCGGTCGGGGGCTTCAGCCTGGATACGGCGTTCCTGACGCCGGT
The DNA here is from genome assembly GCA_965363725.1 of uncultured bacterium. GTDB lineage: Bacteria > Krumholzibacteriota > Krumholzibacteriia > LZORAL124-64-63 > LZORAL124-64-63 > JAGLCY01. The sequence continues at coordinate 5,256 of CBDTUS010000045.1, forward strand.
GATCCTGATCAACTTCATCGCCTTTTTCCTGCTGGGATTTTTCCTGTACGCCACGCTCTACGCGGGCATCGGAGCGATGTGCAACACCGTGCAGGACAGCCAGCAATTCAACATGCCGCTGCTCATGGGGCTGGTGATTCCCATGATGCTCCTGTCGTTGATCCTGCGCTCTCCCGACTCGACCCTGTCGGTGGTCCTGAGCCTGTTCCCGTTGTTCTCGCCGGTGATCATGTTCATGCGGGTGTGCGTCGAGACGCCGCCGTTCTGGCAGATCGCCCTGTCGTGGGCGCTGATGATCGGGTCGATCTGGCTGGCCGCGCGCGCGGCGGGCAAGCTGTTCCGCATGGGGATCCTGATGTACGGCGCCTCGCCGACCTGGGCCACCCTGATCAAGGTCCTCAGAAGCTGATCAGGGCATGATCTCCAGGCGATAGCGATCGCCGACCTCGATCCGGTCGACCACGTCCATCCCCTTGGTCACTTCGCCGAAAACGGTGTAGCGGCCGTTGAGGTGCGGCTGTTCGGAAAGGGTGACGAAGAACTGGCTGCCGCCGGTGTCCTTGCCGTCGTGGGCGATGCCCACGGCGGCTCTTTTGTACTTGGCCCTGCTCCACTCGCTGCGGATAGTGAAGCCTGGGCCGCCCCAGCCATCTCCCCGCGGATCCCCGCCCTGAGCCACGAAATCCGGCACGATCCGGTGGTAGGTCAGGTCGTTGTAGAAACCCTTTTCGATCAGGTCGAGGAAAACCGCGCAGGTGTTGGGCGCGATCTGGCCGTTCAGCTCGATGATGAATTCGCCCCGGGCGGTGACGCAGCGAACGCGGCCAGCGTCGAAGGGCACCGCGACGGAATGCTGACCCGAGTCCCTGGCCACCGCCGGCAGGGTGGCCCGCAAGCTGGCTTCGCTGGGAATGAGCTGATCGGGCACCAGCCCGGTCGCCTGGGCCGCCTGCCGTCCTTCCAGGCGAATGCGGATGTCCGGCGAATCGAAGGATTGCGACAACAGAGCTGAGGCCTCGACCTTCAGGGAGTCGGGGCCCGGCCAGGATCCCTGTTCGGGATCCAGCATTTTTTCCAGCCCCGCCAGGACACCCCGGCGCAATTCGAAACGGTCGGGGCCCGCAGCCCGGTCCCACAACCGGATCAGTGCGCTCATCGATCCACAGCAGGGAAAGTCCCCGACCAGTTGCGCGGTGCTGGCGGCGATCACGAAATCATCATCGTCCAGGCCGGCATAGATGTGACTTTCCAGACGGGCACCCGCCAGGGGATTGGGCACGGTGGCCGGCCTTTCCTTCAGCAGATGGGCGATTCCTTCATAGGCCGCCTCCCGGACCATGGCGTTGCGCAGGACCGGACGCGCGGTTTCGCCGAAGTCGTTGGGAAAATCGATTTCCGCGTAGTGGACCAGCAGCGCCGCGGGATCGGGATGATGCCGGCTGACGGCCCGCAGTCCGGCCGCGAGGACCTGCGGGGACTCTTCCCCTTCGAGGGCGGCGACGAGATATTCAGAGGAACCGGTTCCCCGCACCGCGCCATAGGCTTCCAGAGCAGCCGCACGGACGCCGGGATGAGGCCTGTCCAGATGGGACAGCGCCGACCGCGCCAGGCGAATTCGCCAGACCGGCAGCAGGCTTTCCTGGAGGGCCGCTTCGGGGGGCAGAGGAGTTTCACCCACCATGGCGGCCATGGCCGACAGGGCGGTGGCCGATACCTGGGGGTCAGAGTTACCCGCCGCCGTGATCAAATATGCGGCGAGGCGCCCGGCCTCACCCGGTTCCGGCGCCTGGGCCGCCAGGTGGCCCAGCTGCCCCAGGGCGCGGCAGCCGGCAATCTCCACCCGGGCGGCGTCGCGGCCCCGGAATCCGTCGTGGCTGCTGAATCCCTCGATGACCGCAGCCAGGGAGGCGGGATGATCCAGCCGGGACAGGGCGCGGTAGGCGTGGACCCGAACCTGGGGCTCCGGGGCCCGGGCGAAGGGGGACAACAAGGCGGCAAGGCTGGAGTCGGGAGCCACTTCGGCGCAGCGGAGCACACGCCACCGGACATCTGCCTCGGGCCGGGTCAACCCCGCGCGGATGGCCTTCCCGAGCGCGTCGGGATCGGCCTGGGCCGCCATGTTGCGCAAACCGTCCCAGGCAAGGGCGGCCTCGTCGGGTTCCCCGTGGACCGCGGCTTTCATCAGGGCCTGCCCATCGTTGGCGACGTGAGCCAGGCCGGCGAGCGCCGCCAGGCGGATGGCCGGCCGGGGATCGACCGCGGCGTTTTCCAGGGCGGGCACCGCTTCCAGGCTGCCCAGAAGTCCCAGGCTCCAGGCCGCCTCGGCTCGGACGGTGACGCTCGCGTCTTCGAGGGCATCCATCATCTGGGGCAGGATGTCGTCCCGGCCGATGAGGCCGGAAGCCCGCACCGCGGCCAGACGCACGTGGGCGTCCCCGTCGGCGAACATGGCGATCAAGGAGTCCTGGGGCGCCAGGCGCCGGTCTTCCCAGTTGGCGATGGATTTCAGCTTGGCTTGGCGATCGTCGGGTTCACGGAAGCAACCGGGCAGGGTGATCCCCGCCAGAATGAAAATCAAGAGGTATGGAAGGCAACGCCTGCAGGTGCTCCCGGAATTCCGCTTCATTCTGCATCCCCATTTCTCAACTGGCTTCGGGTGGGTTCTCAGGTTCCAGACTAACACTCGTTGGCTGTGGGGCCAATCCCCGCTTTTGACCCCCCGGGACCCGGATGTTACCATGGTCAGGATATCCAGATCTCACGTGAAAAGAGGGGTTTCCATGAAAGTCGCCGTTCTGGGCGCCACCGGTCTGGTGGGCCGGACGATGTTGAAGCTGATCGAAGACCGTTCGTGGGTTTCCGGTGATCCGGTGCTGCTCAGCTCGGCGCGGGGAGCGGGCACGAGCATGGATTTCCGCGGGCGCCCCATCGTGTGCCGCGAAGTGACCGCCAACGCCTTTCAGGGCGTGGACATCGCCCTTTTCAGCTCGGGCGGCGGGCCCAGCCGGACCTGGGGCCCGGTGGCCGCCGAGGCCGGGGCCTGGGTCGTGGACAACTCATCGGCGTGGCGCATGGAGGATGGCGTCCCCCTGGTTGTCCCCGAAATCAATGGCGCCCTGGTCAGAACCGCCGAGGAGGGTGTCGGCGGCATCATCGCCAACCCCAATTGCTCCACCATCCAGATCGCCATGGCGGTGGCCCCGTTGGACAAGGCATTTGGGGTCACCGAAGCGCACGTCACCACTCTTCAGGCCGTATCGGGAGCCGGACAGGCTGCGGTGACGGAACTGGAAGAACAGGAACAGGGACTACCGGCCGCTCCGGAAGGGATGTTCCCCCGGACCATTCATCGGAACGCCATTCCGGCCATCGGAGCCGCCTTGCCGGACGGGTCCTTCGAGGAAGAGGCCAAGGTCGTTCGCGAACTGCGCAAGATCCTCGCCCGCGGTTCGGATCTCGCGGTGACCTGCACCGCCACGCGCGTCCCGGTGGTGACGGGTCACAGTGCGGCCGTGCGGCTGGTCTGCGACCGGCCGGTGGATCTGGAAGTTGCAGCCAGGGTCCTGGATGAATTTCCTGGCGTCGAGGTCGATCGCAACCCCCATGGATTTATCACTCCCGATGAGGCCGCCGGCCGGTCGGCCGTCCACGTGGGCCGATTGCGGAGCGACCCGGAAAATCCCCACGTCCTGATGCTGTGGGTGGTGGCGGACAACCTGCTCAAGGGAGCCGCCTTGAACGCGGTGCAGATCGCGGATCTGCTGGCGGGAGCGTCGGCAAGGTGATCCACGGCGCCTCCTTTGCACCGGTGGAATTGAAGACCACTCCTCTCGGGTCGCTGCACCCGGCCGTTCGTCTGGGAGGGGCGCTTCTCGCCCTGATTTCCTGCATGACCGCCTCACCCTTCCTGCTGGCGGGCCTGGGCCTGATCCTGATGGTGGCCCTGGCCTGGACCGGTCTGAGCCCCCTGCGTCAGATCGCGGCTTTGAAACCCTGGGCGCCCGTGGCTCTGCTGGTCGTGGTGATCCACACGTTGACGACCACCACGGCCGCGCCTTTGGGACATCCCTCGGTGGCCGGCGCGATGGCCGGCGGACGGTCCCTGCTGCGGGTCGCCTGTTCGGTGGGGTGCCTGGGTCTGTATCTGCGGGTGACGCCTCTGGACGACCTGGTGACCGGCGTCGGCTGGTGGCTGCGTCCTTTTGATCGCCTGGGTCTGAGGACGGACGACCTGGGCCTGATGCTGGCCGTGGCCATGGGCACCGCGCCCGTGGTGATGGGCGAGGGACGCCGCATCGAAGCGGTGGTGAGCATGCGCAGCACCGGTCCTGCGGGGGCCGACGGATCGGGTCGGCCCAGCCGCCCGCGCGCCTGGCTGGAAAATACCATGAACCGTGCGCGGGTGGTGGTTCCCCTTCTTGAATCCTTGGCCCGGCGTGCCGAAGCCCTGACCCTTTCCCTCCGATTTCGTCGTCCGGACCCTGCAGCGGCCGGCCCGGCCCCTGTGGGGCAGCTGATTCCCCTGATCCTGTGGGCGGCCTGCTTGGTCTGGTATGCGGCGCTGGGCGGCCGGGAGGTCTTGCCGTGAGCGAGGTGTTTCGACTGCGTCTGGACGTGGCCTACGTGGGGAGCGAATTCCACGGCTGGCAGATCCAGCCCGATGCTCGCACCGTCCAGGGTGAGATGCGTCATCACCTGACCCGCCTGCTGGGCCGCGACGCAATTCCGGTGGCGGCGGGCCGCACCGACGCCGGGGTTCATGCCCGGGGCCAGGTGGCCCATCTGACGGTGAATACGGCCGACGAGTTCGAAAGGGTGGCTCGGGCCCTGCCCGGGATGATGCCGCCGGACATCGGCATTCACGGGGTTCGGCGCGTATCGCCCGCCTTCAACGCCCGTTTTTCGGCCACCGCCCGGCGGTACAGCTATCGGATCAGGCTGGTCCGGGATATTTTCCAGCCCCACGGCTGGATTGTACTGCGGGCCCTGGATCGCCCCGCCATGGACCGGGGGGCGGAGGCCTTCCTCGGGCGCCATGATTTCGCCAGCTTCTGCAAAGCCAAATCCCTCAAGGAGGACCACAACCTCTGCGAGGTCGCCCATTGCGTCTTTGATTGGCGGGACGATTCGGCTATCTTTCATGTCCGTGCCAACCGGTTCCTGCACCACATGGTGCGCAACATGGTCGGGACCCTGGTGGAGATCGGGCTGGGTGAGCGGGCGAAGGACGATATTCCCCGGGCCCTGGCCGCCCGCAGCCGCAGCGCCTCGGGCAAGTTGGCCCCGCCCCAGGGCCTGTTCCTCGAAGAAGTCTATTACCCGGAGCAGGTCATGGATCCCGACTTTGTTCCAGCCGATGTTCCGGTCATTCCTGAAGGAGATTCCCCATGAAGTTCTTCATCGATACCGCCAATCTCGAGGCCATCAAGGAAATCAAGGCCATGGGCATGTGCGACGGCGTGACCACCAACCCGAGCCTCATGGCCGCCGAAGGCAACACCGACACCGACAGCGTGTTGAAGGAAATCTGCGCCGTTGTCCAGGGACCGGTCAGCGGCGAGGTTACGGCGCTGGACGCCGAGGGTATGATCGCCGAGGGTGAGCGCCTGGCTGCCCTCAGCGAGCACATCGTGGTCAAGGTGCCCACGACCTACGCGGGCCTGCAGGCCACCGCCGCGCTGGCGGGCAAGGGCATCCCGGTAAACGCCACGCTGATCTTCTCGGTCAACCAGGCCCTGCTGATGGCCAAGGCCGGGGCCGCCTACGTGTCGCCCTTCGTCGGACGGCTCGATGACGTGGGTGAGGACGGCATGCAGCTGATCTCCAACATCCTCGAGGTCTACGAACAGTACGGATACGAAACCGAGGTCATCGTCGCTTCGGTCCGGCACCCCATGCACGTGGTCGATTCGGCTCTCCTGGGTGCGGACATCGCAACCATCCCACCGCCCGTCATCAAGAAGCTGGTGGCCCATCCGCTGACCGACAAGGGTCTGGCGGCCTTCATGGCCGACTGGGACAAGCTGCAGGGCGGCCAGTAGTGAGCGGACGCAGTGCATGGGCCGGGGCCCTGCTGGGCTTGCTGGTGGGTGTGGCCCTCGGGGGCATCCTGCTGGCCACCCGTTCCAATTCCCCCCTGCTGAAGGGGGGGAGCGAGCGGCCGACCGATCATTCGACCCACAATACGATCCCCGTCGTGGTGGGGGAAATCACCCCGGCCGATACGATGGCCGCCACCGTCGAACCGATTCCGGAATCGGCCCTCGACGAACTGGCTGAAGAACGCGGCAACGCCATCGTCAGGGCCACCCGCAAGGTGGCGCCGGCGGTGGTCAGCATCAACGTGGTGCAGAAGCAGGCCGTCCGGGACCGCAACATGCAGTTGCTGGAGCAGCTGGGGTTCTTTCCGCAGCGCAACTACTACCGCAACGTGCAGAACCTGGGGTCGGGGCTGATCGTCTCTTCCGACGGGGTGATCGTCACCAACCAGCACGTGGTGGCCGGCGCGGTGCAGATCATCGTGACCCTGTCGGACGGGCGGCAGTACCAGGCCGTCCTTCTGGATGAGGTTTCACGCTACGACCTGGCGTTCCTGCGCATCGAGGCCCGGGATCTGCCCGTGGCGGTCATGGTATCCGAGGATAACCTGCAGATCGGGGAATGGGCCATCGCCATCGGTTCGCCCTACGGGTACATGCTGGCCGACACCCAGCCCACGGTCACCGTCGGGGTGATCAGCGCCCTGAACCGTGACATCCGTCAGACCCAGGGGGATCGCGCTTATCTGGGCATGATCCAGACCGACGCGGCCATCAACCCCGGCAACAGCGGCGGCCCACTGGTGAACACCCGGGGTGAGGTGGTGGGCATCAACACCTTCATCTTCTCGGATTCCGGGGGCAGCGTGGGGATCGGTTTCGCGGTGCCGGTTTCGCGGGTTCTGACCGTCATCGAGGAGATCCGCACCTACGGCCACTACCGGCAGTTCAATCTGGGGTTCAGTCTGGAAAGGCTGTCTCCGGTGATCATGCAGGACATGGATCTCACCGATCCGGTCGGCGCCGTGGTGGTCGTGGTCCAGCCTGATTCACCGGTATGGAAGGCCGGACTGAGGCCGGGCGACGTGATCCGGGAGATCGCCGGCATTCCTCTGGAGAACCTCGACACCATCTACCGCCTGGCCTACAACGCCAACGTGGGCGACCGGCTGAGCTTCCGGGCCGAGCGGGCCGGGGAACCCTGGACCGGAGAGATCCTGCTGGAGGAAAACTCGCGACAGGGAGACCAATAGAGTTTGAGGTGAAATAGTTACAACGACTTGAACAGGAGACGTGAAGTGTCGACTCAAGAGGAAAGCAGCACCGGAAACACAACTGGAACCTGGAGCAAGGTCCTGGTGACCGGCGGTTCGGGATTCACCGGCATCAACCTCATCCGGTACCTGCTGGACAAGGGGGTCAACGTTCGTTCGCTGGACTTCGCGGAATTCACCTACGCCGACTGCAAGGACCGGATCGAAATCGTCACCGGCGATATCCGGGATCCCGAAGCGGTGGAATGGGCGATGGACGGTGTGGACCTGGTGATCCATTGCGCCATGGCCCTGCCCCTGTATCCCCACGACGACATCGTGACCACCGGGATCGACGGCACCCGGCTGCTGCTGCAGACCGCGCAGAAGCACGGGGTGGGGCGCTTCGTTCACATTTCCTCGACGGCCGTCTACGGGATTCCCGATCATCATCCCCTGATGGAAGACGACAAGCTCGACGGCGTCGGCCCCTACGGCCACGCCAAGGTCGAGGCCGAAAACGTGTGCCACGAATTCCAGAAGCAGGGCATGATCGTGCCGATCATCAGGCCCAAGAGCTTCATCGGTCCCGAGCGTCTGGGCGTGTTCGCGCTGCTGTACGACTGGGCCCAGGACGGCCGCGGCTTCCCCATGATCGGCAACGGCGACAACCGTTACCAGCTTCTGGACATCGGCGACCTGTGCCAGGCCATCTGGTTGTGCAGCACGCTTCCCGACGACGTGGTCAACGACACCTTCAACATCGGCGCCGGCGACTACACGACCATGAAGGAGGACTGGCAGGCGGTCCTGGATTACGCCGGTCACGGCAAGAAGGTCAAGGGCTTCCCGGCCGGACCGGTGATCTGGACCCTGCGTCTGCTCGACAAGATGGGTGTTTCGCCGTTGTATAAATGGGTGTACGAGACGGCCAGCAAGGATTCGTTCGTGTCGATCGACAAGGCCAAACGGATCATCGGGTACGATCCGCAGTATTCGAACAAGGACGCGCTGATCCGGAACTTCAAATGGTATCTGGAGCACCAGGCCGAATTCGCCGAGGCTTCGGGTGTGTCCCATCGCGTGCCCTGGAAACAGGGCGCCCTGGGGATGGCCAAGAAGTTCTTCTAGATTCCGGTCGGAGGGAGATTGTCGTGATCGCAGTGACGGGCGCCGCCGGGTTCATCGGCAGCAACATCGTGTGGAAGCTGAATCAGATGGGCCGCGAGGACATCATCGTGGTCGACGTGCACCGGTCCGACGAAGGCAACGCCAACCTCGCGCCCCTGAAATACGACCACTACCTGTCCAAGGACGCGTTCGTGGCCTGGCTGGTCGACCCCGACAACGCCGACAGCCTGGAAGCCCTCTACCACATGGGGGCCTGCAGCAGCACTACCGAGACCGACGCCGCCTATCTCGACGAGAACAACTTTGGGTACACGAAGAAACTGTGCCTTCTGTGCCTGGAGGCGGGGATTCGTTTCATCAACGCCAGCAGCGCCGCGACCTACGGGGACGGCGAACAGGGTTACGATGACGACGAGTCGAAGCTGGATGACCTGAAACCGTTGAATCTGTACGCCAAATCCAAACAGGATTTCGATCTCTGGGCCCGCGCCGAAGGAGTGCTGGATCAGATCGTCTGCCTGAAGTACTTCAACGTCTTCGGTCCCAACGAGTGGCACAAAGAAGACATGCGGTCGATGGCCTGCAAGGGCTTCCAGCAGATATCCGCGGGCGGCCAGGTGAAGCTGTTCAAGTCCGATCGGCCTGAGTATGGCGACGGCGGCCAGCAGCGCGATTTCGTCTACGTGAAGGATGCCGTGGACATGACGATCTGGTTTGCCGACCAACCCGGGGTGAACGGCATCTTCAACATCGGCAGTGGCGAGGCCAAGGACTGGAACCGGCTGATCACCGCGATCTTCACGGCGATGGGCCAGGAGCCGGACATCGAATACATCGACATGCCGGAGCACCTCAAGGGCAAGTACCAGTACCACACCGAGGCCCGCATGACGAAGATCGCGGCGGCGGGATACAACAAACACCAGACCGTTCTGGAAGACGCTGTCGCCGACTACGTGCAGAACCACCTGGCGCCCAACCAGCACCTGTCCTCATGAAGGACCCCGGTCTGTTCCCCCTCCCTTCGGCGGAACTGCTCGACGGGTTGGCGGGGCTGCCCAGGGTCCTCGGCAAGGCCTTCCCACTCAAGACCAAACACAAGGCGATGCTGCCGGGCGGTATCCGCAAGCTATCCGATTATCTGACCGTGGACCGCGAAAATCTGCCGCGCGACTACATGTCGCGGCCGGAGTTTCTCGCGGCCTATCTGCACTATTTCCTGCCCTGGAACATCTATCGGCAGGGGCGTCTGCTGGCGGGTCTGGGTCTGGCCCTGAAGCCGGGCTCCCGTATTGTCGACCTTGGCGCCGGGCCGCTGACTTTTCTTCACGCCCTATGGTTGTCGCGCCCCGGAATGCGCCAGCAGGAACTTGACTACCTGGCGGTGGATCGGTCTGAATCGGCCCTGAAGGCAGGCCGGAAAATTTTCCAGGAATTGGCTGCGGATACCAAGTGGACTATCCACACGGACAACCAACCGGCGGGACAGAGGAAGTTCAAACCCGCGGACCTATTGGTGATGGCCAACTTCATCAACGAGGTCGACCGCTCTCCCCGGTCAGGCAGGCAGGAGGAAGGTGCTTCCCGGGAAGCGCTGATGCTGGAGCGCTGGGATGCCCAGGTGGCCCAAGAAGGTGCCATCCTTTTGATCGAACCGGGCGTGCGCGACGCCGGGCGATTTCTTTCGCGTGTTCGTGAAGCTGCCCTGGAACACGGCTGGGATGTTCCCGCCCCCTGTCCCCACCGCGAAAAATGTCCCATGCCCGGCCTGCGCAGCACACCCTGGTGCCATTTCACCTTCCCTACCGGCGATTCTCCAGCCTGGCTATCGCGGTTGAGCCACAAGGCCAAGCTGCCCAAAGACCGAGCGAGTCTCAGCTTTCTCCTATTGGTTCGGGGGGATGACCCGCCGGTCCGCATCCGTCCGGCCCGCACACCGGGTCAGGGGGCCGGGGTGGTGCGGGTCGTGTCCGAGGGATTCGATCTCCCCAACGGCAAACTCGGGCGTTATGGGTGTTCGGAAAAGGGTTTGATTCTCCTTGAAAACAGCCGGACCGAACAAAGCCCGGTTCCCGGGAACCAGGTCGTCGTCAGGTGGCCCAGCAAGGAGAAGAAGGACGCCAAATCCGGAGGCCTTGTCGTCCCTCTATATCGCCCTCGCCGGTAGGGTCCATCTGAGGCGGCGGAAGTTTCCGGTTGGCGGGATTTGAGCCGGATAAATAAGGGGCCCCCGGGGGCCCCTTATTTGCATTGCTGACGCTGCCTGCTAGAACGCGCTGACGAAGCCCAGCCCGATCCGGTTGAACTCATTTTCCACGTCCCGCGTGTATTCGATATTGCCCCTCAGATTGCGGGCGAACAGGTACGTGCCGCTGACGGTGACGCTTTCGTAGTCGTGGAAGTGCTGGTCGGGATCGATGTCCGAATCCACCTGGTTGTACAGCAGGGTGAAGTAGAAGTCGGACTGGTCACGCTTGGGAGAGTAGACGAGCTCGGCCAGGATGCCGCGGGTTTTCACGTCGGTGTCCTCGACGACAAAAGTCGGGTTGGTGTCTTCCCGCCACAGGTACTGGAAATTCAGATCGAACATGCCGTTGCCCAGGGTGAAATCCGGCCCGTGGGTGACGATTGTGTTTTTGTAGTAGTCCTCGGCGCCCTCCGCATGGCCTTTTTCGTTCCCGTAGTAGAAGAAATACCCGATGCGGAAGGGATGGAACACGTCCTGGCTCAGACGCAGCCCGTAGTTCTTGTACTTGTCGTTCTCGAAGGTGACGTGGTCTTTGGGGATGTCCTTGCCGTTGCCGTTGACGATCATGCCCACTAGACCGGTGCCCGTCTTCTCGATGTCGTAGGTCAGCATGAGACCCCGGTCGTAGGCCAGGTTGGTCCGGGACAAGCCCACGCGCGTCTTGTAGACCTCGTAGTCCTCGAAGGTCAAGCGAAGCTCCCGCTTCATCAGGGGGTCGGAGGTTTGGAACTGTCCGACCATGATGTCGAAGTTCGCCCCGAAAAGGTTGTTGAAGTGGATGTAGGCGTCCTCGATGCCGGCTACCTCGCCCCGCTCCGACATGTAGAAGTAGAAATAGTAGCCGACGTTCTTGGCCACCGTGCCACCGGAGAGCAGTTTCACGCCGTAAGGAGTGCGGAGGTCGTTGTTGATCTCTCCGGCATCCTCATAGATCCCGTATAGGTCGAAGCGCGCGGCGATGGGAAAGGTCCGATTCAGGGTCAACTGGTCGTCTCCCGTATCCAGGAACTGGCGCGGGTTCTCGTCTTCGGGCATCGCGAATCCGTTGCCCGCGAATTCTTCACCGAACTCCTTGAGCCGGGGGAAGGGCGCGTGACAGGTGGTGCAGCTGATCTTGTGCTGGCGGGCAAAGGCCGGGATGGCTTCGGCCTCCTGTGGGGCAGCAGAAATGACAACGACGACCAGAAGCAGCAGAGCGGCGAATAGATTCCTGCGGTTCATTTCCGAACTCCTTTTCAGTCGAAGACTTCGATCCAGGTGACGGCTTCATTGATGACGTGAGGCGCGGATTCCTCCGCGGGAACGCCGAGATATTCGGCGACGGGAGTGACAAGCCGCTGGTAGTTGAGCACGGCCTCGAAAGTGACCTTGCCCGTGGCGATGTCCGTGGGCAGTTCCCAGGTGAAGGTTTCGATCTTGGTTTCGCGCGGCCCGATGCGGTAGTCCACACCCAGCGATTTCGTGTTCCACTGCTGGATGGTCATGCGGCCCTCCGGATCGAAGTAGGGCATGCGGAAGATCCGGTTGCCGACGGGGATGCCGTCGCGCTGAACGCCGGCGAAATCAGGAATTTCCTTGGCGATCCCCATGTCCTGGTAGGCGAGGACATCGGCTGAAATGGTGTACTCCTCGCCGTCGAAACCCTTGGGGTCGACCGGCAGCCGCCAGGTATTGCCGGCGCTGTCGGTGGCCGTCACTTCCAGCCACATCATGCGGTCCTCGACCGATCCCGAAGGCACCTTGTGCCCGCACTTTCCGTTGAAAAGCTGGACCTTGATCACGGCGGTGCCGTCGTAGTCGAGGTCGCGCTCGAGGGGATTCATCCGCATCTCGATCGCGCCGTTCAGCTTGCCCGGGTCATGGGCGCCGTGGAACAGGTGCTGGGCGACCATGCTTTCTTCGGCCATCTTGGCCGACTTGCCGTGCCCCTTGGGCATGTGGCAGTCCTGGCAGTGGACACCCTGCGCGAAGTAGGGGCCTTCCTTCCATTCCAGATGAGTCGACTTAACCCAGATGCCGTAGGGGCTCATCTCGTTGTGGCAGGTGCCGCAGAAATCGCCCGTCTTGATGAACTCATTCTCCACCGTGTCGTGATGGGGTGACGAGAGCCCGGGCTTGGGGCCCGTTTTCGTGCGGCCCGGTTCGGTGATCCAGTTGAAGTTGTGGGGCACGTCGCCCTCGAATCCGGTCACGGTGTGGCACAGGTCGCAATGCACCGACTCGTTGGCGCGGCTGTTTTCCGATGGCAACGGGGGAGGGGTGTCGCCGGCCAGAAAGGACACTGGGGCATGGCACCCGTTGCAGCCGGCCTTGACCCCGGCGACCACCTCGTCCTTCTCGGCGTGGGGCACCGCCAGTTCGAAATACTCGATCTCGTCCCAGTGGTGGGTGTAGGCCTGGCTCATCATGGACTGGGTCCACTGCTGATAGATGTCGTCGTGGCAGCTGGCGCAGACCTGGGGCTTTTCGTAGTCGTCGTAGCTGCGGGTGCCGTGGGCTGCGTCGCCCACGGGAACGGCCCCGGCGAGGGCCGAAATGAGCAGGAACACACCTGCCAAGGTAATTCGGAAAAACATACCAAACCTCTGGGGAATAAGGGCTTATAGCTCACCCTGTGAACTTATCACATGAGGTGCAATATTCAACAAAATCGTTATGGAGAAAGGACCTAACCTGGGAACCATGGCGGAATTGGGCCAACAGAATGTTCGCGATATGAAATGGATCATGGTACGATCCGCATTAGAATTTTCACGCTGAATAGGGAATTTGGGAGGCGTTAAATGGACATGAACAGTGAAGCATCCCGGGATACCACCCACCTGGATCGGGCCATGGACGTGGCGATCAGGCTGGCTTTTGTGGGCCTCATCGTCTTGTGGTGCACGCGGATCATCCGCCCGTTTTTCATACCCCTGTTGTGGGGGCTCATCATATCGGTGGCGTTGTATCCGGTTTTCCTGAAACTGAAGAGTTGGCTTGGCGGCCGCAACCGTCTGGCCAGCGTTCTTTTCATCCTGGTCAGTCTGGCCCTGGTCATCGGGCCGACGGCGATGCTGGCCGATTCGATCATAGTTGGGGCCACGGGGTTGAAGGACGGACTGGAAGAAGGCACCCTGACCGTTCCGCCGCCTACTGAAAACGTGAAAGAGTGGCCTGCCATTGGTCCCAAGGTCTATGACTCCTGGCTTCAGATCTCCAGCAACATGGGCAGCGAGGCGGCCAGGTATGCCGATCAGCTCCAGGGCCTGGCCAGTTGGATGGCCGGTTCCATCGCCGCCATGGGCGGGGCCGTGATTCAGACCATTTTCGCGCTGGTCATCGCCGGGGTACTGATGATGAACGCCCTGGGTGGGGGCCGGGTGGCCTATGCCATCGCCGATCGGCTGGGTGGCGATCATGGTAAGGAACTGGTGACCATTTCCATCGCCACTATTCGCAGTGTCGTGCGCGGCGTCCTTTTGGTGGCCATGATCCAGGGGCTGATGGCCGCCGCCGGTCTGGTTTTTGCCGGTGTACCCGGCGCGGGCTTCTGGGCCGTGCTCGTCATGATCCTGGCCATCATGCAGCTGCCACCGATCCTGATTCTGGGGCCCATCGCTGCCTATGTGTTTTCCGCCAACGACAGCACCACTGTCGCGGTGATCTTCCTGATCTGGAGTCTGGTAGTCAGTGGGGCCGATGGATTCCTGAAACCCATGTTTCTCGGTCGGGGTGTGGCCGTCCCCATGCTGGTCATTCTGGTCGGGGCCATCGGGGGCATGGTGGTGTCCGGGATCATCGGCCTTTTCGTAGGTGCGGTGATCCTTTCCCTCGGTTATAAACTCGGAGAGCTCTGGCTGGGGGACAGTCTGGTCCAGGACAATCCCCTCGCCGAATCAGATATAATGAAGAACGGGCAGGACCAACCGGATGGTGGTCGGGATTGAATTCGGCAACATTCTCATTCGAGGAGCTCACGCAATGATCAGGGTGGCTATTAGAAAAGTAGTTTTCTCACGAAGCAGGATTCTGCTTCTTGTAGTTCTGGCCTGTTGTCTTCCGGTGGCAGATGGTCTGGCCCAGCGGGATCTTCCTCCTGAAAAAGGGGGCACGACCTATTCCCTCGGCATGCCGCCGGTCTACAAGGGCCGGGCGGGTTTCGAGCTCCAGTGGTACCGTCCCCAGAACAACAATGACCTGGCGGCCTACCTGAATCTGGGTGTGTCCAAGGACCTGGGCAGTCCGGTGGTGGGGATTGCCGCCCTCAGGCTCGAGGGGTATGCAGGGGTCAGGGGTAAGGAGTTCGACGGAGGCGGCCGCGCCCTGTTCGAGATCCCGAGCTTCTACCTCGGATTCGGGGCGGACTTCAACGGTCTGGACAACGTGTGGGACTTCCTGTTCCAGCTGGACCTGCCCTTGAAAAGAGGAGGGATCTTCGGCCGGGGCACGACTCTAGCCGTGCGGTGGCTGCCGTCCCGTGACCAGACCGTGGGGCTGGGCATCAACATGCCCCTGTGGGGCCGCAACATCGGGGCCACCCGGCCCAAGAGCGACAACGTGCGCTTGAGATCTCGGGACCCCTACCGGATGGAACTCGAGCTGGCGGACAACAGGATGGCCACGGTTTTTGCGGATCTGGGAGAGCGCGCCCGCTGGATCGCCGCCCTTTCCCAGCCCTTCGCCGAGCCCGAGGGAAAGGACGCGACCAAGGCCATGGCCCCGATCCTGGCCACAGTGAGATCCCACGTCGATTCCACCGACCAGAAGTTCCCCAATGGACACACTCTGCCGGCCGAGATCAACGCCTACCACGAAAGCCTGGACCTGGCCTTCTCGCTCGCTTCGGGTGACCAGGGGATATCCCCGGAGGGCCGTGCCCTGAGCGAGAAAGCCCGGGAAATCCTGCTGGATGAGGTCCTGATTCCCTACAACTATCTGTTGGGGCAGCGCAAGAAGAACGATTCCCTGGTCAGCATGATCGCCATCGCCCAGACCGAATTCACTTCCTGGGTCCTGTCCGGTCAAAAAAATGTGGACGATCGCGCGCGGCAGATTTTCTTCGTGTTTCAGACCCTGTGCGATCTGATGGAAGAGAACCGCGCCCGTCTGCGGGACCGCTGGGAGGATTCGCGTTTTGTCTGGATGCCGCTGCACTATGCCCTGAAAACCGAGCAGCACGATTCCCAGGCTGAACTCGACGACCTGATCGCCCGATCGGTCAAACAGCCCTTCACCGAGGAAAATCGGATCTGGTACATTGTCAACGAGCAGTTCCAGTGGGAGATGGTTCGCTCGGTGCGCAAGGCCGAAGACTACCACGTGCTTTGGATCCACGATTTTCGGGGCAACAACGCCGAAGGCAAGCCCGATGCCATTGCCTACGCCCAGACCCTGAACTATCTCGAAGCGATGATTGAACGCGTGTCGGCCTACGACGAAACCAGCAAGCTGCCCCAGTATTTCATCCTGTTGGATCAGCACTATTTCGAAATCAACAAGGCCCGCCGGTGGTTGCGCCTGTTGAATGAACCGCTGGACTACGAGATGAGCCTGCCCAAGGGCTATGAAGAGTGGGAAGAGCGCCTGAACGAAACGCAGAAGCGCCTCCGGGATGCGGTTTCCCAATCCATGATGCTCACTATTGCGAGGAGCCAGTACGGGGAGAAATGGCTGAAGAATCGGCTCAAGGTGCACGTCAACATCACCAATCCCGCCGATCCCTCTTTCTTCAGTTGGCACAGCGTCGGCATCATGCCCATCTCGGATAACATGATGCGCGATCACCGCAAGATCGCCTTCTACGACGTCACCGAAGAGGACCCCTTCAAGGGCATGGCCATGTTCACGGGCATGGGCATCGGCGAGCA